>NZ_JARESO010000017.1:0-192035 GCF_046030175.1 Paraburkholderia sp. RL17-373-BIF-A | reverse complement strand
CATTTGATGCGCAACAAGCGGTGCGATCGGGCGAGGCGGCGTGTCGATTTGCAGCAGTGCGGCGCGGCGGGCGCGTGTGTGCGCCTGAGCCGCCACACGCGCAGAAAACGCGTCGCCGCAAGCGGGTTAACACCCGATTCGCGGGCAGCGCGCGCAGCGTCGCTTGGCGTTAGACTGGCAGGGCATCATGCTAAAACAGTTGCGTGTCTCGCGGCCCGGCGTCGTCCAGTCGGGCGGTGCGTGAGCAGTAGCGCTGAAGCGGGCGCGCAGCGGCACAACAACGAGGTGACAGTATGAGCTTCAGACTCTCCGCCGTTTCAGTTGTTGCTTCTCTCGCATGCGCGCTCGCGCCCGGCATGCTCGTGCCGGCGGCTCACGCCGCCACGCCGATCACGGTCACGTCCCAATCCGCCCTCGACGGCCCGATCCGCTACACGGTGCGCGTCACGTCGAAACAGTTCGGTAATTCGCAGGAAACGCGCACGATCCGCTCCGGCGAATCGGACGACTTCACGTGGAAGACCGTGCCGCCGGGTGGTCCGGTTCCCGCGACGGATGCGTGCCCGAACTACGCGTCGCTGCCGATCGACACCAACGGCGCGATGATCAGGCAGACGCAAATCCGGTTCGCGCCAGTCGTCGGCGGCGACGGCACGGCGACCGTGCAATTGAGCTTCCAGGCGCAGACGCCGAAGGGCGTGAAAACCGTGACGAGCGGCGGCAAAACGCTCAAGTGTCCGAACGACGTGACCGTCAGTCAGATCGTGCGATTCACGATGCCGGTCAATGGCAGCACGAAAACGCTCACGCTCAGCGACGGCACGGAAGTCGCGATCAGCGCGAAGCGTTGAGTCAGGCGTGTGATTGAGGGCACAGCGGCGGGTCGGAGCGCGGCTCAGCGCCGCGCCGCGGCCCGCTCGACCAGCCGCGCCGACAGAAAGCGGTGCTCCGCCGAAAAGAGCCGCCGGTACGTGAGCAGCACCGCGCCCACCGTCCCCAGGGCCGACGACGCGGCGATCAGGAACATGATCACGATCTGATAGCGCACCGCCTGCAACGGCGACTGCCCGGCCAGCACCTGGCCGGTCATCATGCCGGGCAGGCTCACCACGCCGACCACGGCCATCTGATTGAGCGTCGGCATCATGCCCGCGCGCACGGCTTGGCGCGCCGGCGCCTGCGCCGCTTCCCAGCGTGTCGCGCCTAGCGCGAGCGCCATGTCGACGCGGTCGCGCCGAGCGGTCAATTCCTCGGTCATCCGTTCGATGCCGAGCGACACGCCGGTCAGCGTATTGCCGAGGATCATGCCGAGAATCGGAATCGCATACTGCGGCTCGTACCACGGGTGAATGCGGATCACGACGAACAGCCCGACCGCGGCCACCAGCCACGAACTGACCCAGATCGACAGCACACTGTCCGCGCGTTGTCCGCGATACGTGCGGTTGCCGCGCTGCGCGCCCGCGAAGCCGGCGATCAGCGTCATCACGATCATCAGCGGCAGCACCACGTACCAGCGGTCGTAACGGAACACCCAGCCGAGCACGTAGCCGATCGCCAGCAACTGCACGACGGTGCGCACGGCGGCCCACGCCAGCTTGCGCTCGAGATCGAGCTTGAGCGCCACCGACACGGCACCGTTCACGACGATCAGCAGCGCCGCAATCGCGACATCCCACAGACTCAGGTTTTGCAATGTCATTGGCCGAACTCCTGGTGATCCTGATGCGCGGGCGGTAGCTCGCGATGCGCGGTTTCGTCGAGCACGCCGGCGCGCATGGTCAGATGCCGCGCGCTCATGCGCGTGGCTTGCGCCGGATCGTGGGACACCCAGATCGACGCATGACGCCCGGGATCGGCGTCGAACCATGCGTGCACCAGACCTTCGATCGCATGCGACGACTCCGGGTCGAGCGACGCGGTGGGTTCGTCGAGCAACAGAACCTCGGGCGCGAGTTGCAGCACGCGAATCAGCGCGGCGATCTGCGCCTCGCCGCCGGACAACTCGCTCGAGCGCTTGTCGAGAAAGTCGTCGCCGCGGCCGGCCTGAGCGGCGAGGCTCGCCGCGCGCGCGCGATCGAAACGCACGTCGTGATACGTGCGCAACTCGAACGGATAGCGCAGATTGTCTTCGACGCTGCCGTCGAGCAGCGCGGGCCGTTGCCGGATATACGCGACGTTGCGCCGGTAGCGCGGAATAGCGGTGCGCTCCACCGGCGCGCCATGCCACATGATGCGTCCCGCATCGAGCGGATCGAGCAGCGCAAGGGCGCGCAGGAACACGCTCTTGCCCGAGCCGGACGGCCCGGTGATGGCGACGCGGTCGCCCGCGTGCAACACGAAGGTGGTCGGCTGCAGTAGCGTCTGGCCGCGCACGGCATCGCGCCGGACGATGCCGTCGGCGAGGACGAAGGGAACATCGGTCATGAGTGAATTTGTAATGGGGGATGCGTAAGGTCGAAGCTCGCTGCGACCTGCGTGTGCAACATGATAAAGCGGCAGAGGCATAGCGCTTGCCAGCCACGGATCGGGCACGCAACGTGCTGGACGGTGCTCAACGTAGAAAAAAATAGCGGAGCTTCTCAATGGCAGTGTCGAGCACGATCGGAAGGCGGATCGGAAAAATCATCGCATGGCTGCTGGCGATCATCGTCATTCTGATTGTCGCGCTGGCCATTTTCATCATGACCTTCGACTGGAACCGGGCAAGACCCTATATCAACGACAAGGTCACGCAAGCCATCGGCAGGCCATTCGCCATCAACGGCGATCTGAAGGTCGGCTGGCGGCATCCGGTCGGCGAGACCGGCTGGCGAGGCTGGGTGCCCTGGCCGCGTTTCTCGGCGGCCAATATCACCGTGGGCAATCCGGACTGGACCAAGCAGCCGCAGTTCGCCACGCTCGACGAGATCGACTTCCAGGTCAAGGTGCTGCCGCTGCTCGCGCACGATATCGTGATTCCCACGATCAACCTCGTGAATCCTTCGGTCGATCTGGAGCGCGTGCTCGACGGCCGCAACAATTGGACCTTCAAACTGGCGTCATCCAGCGGGCCTTCCGAATGGAAGCTCGATCTGCACGATATCGCCTTTGCCAAGGGCAATATCGCGCTATCCGATCAGCAGAAGAAGGTCGATTTGCAGATGGCGATCGACACGCTCGGCCAGCCGATTCCGATCGGCGAAGCGATGAAGCAGCAGGAAGCGGCGTCGCGCAGTTCCTCGGCGCAGACAATCGGCAAGTCGGGTGCCAACAAGCTGACGCAGCAGGCGAATGCGCAGGCGGCGTCGGAGGCTGCGGCGGCGTCCGCGGCGGCAGCCTCAGGCGCGTCGTCGACGGATATCACCGCGTCCGGTACGACGGCGGCCACGGGCGCTTCGGGCGGGCTAGTCGCGGGCGGCTCGAAGGGCGCCAGCCAGGCCGTCGCCGCGGGCGCGAGCGGGGCAGTCGTGGCGTCCGCGCCGGCATCGGCTTCGGGCGGCGGGGCACAAGCTCAGGCCGGCGCGAAGCAGGAGATTCCGCCGTACGCCATCGGCTGGACCGTCAAAGGGACTTACAACAAGACGCCGGTGTCGGGCAGCGGTAAGGTCGGCGGCGTGCTGGCGTTGCAGGACGCGAACCGGCCGTTCCCGGTGCAGGCCGATGTGAAGGCGGGCGATCTGCATGTCGGCCTCGTCGGCACGATCACCGATCCCGCGCATCTCGCGGCGGTCGATCTGCGCCTCTGGCTGCAAGGCAACAGCATGGCGCGCCTCTATTCGCTGACCGGCGTGACCTTGCCCGACACGCCGCCGTATGCGACCGAGGGGCGGCTCGTCGGCCAGTTCAAGTCCACCG
The DNA here is from genome assembly GCF_046030175.1 of Paraburkholderia sp. RL17-373-BIF-A. Classification (NCBI taxonomy): domain Bacteria; kingdom Pseudomonadati; phylum Pseudomonadota; class Betaproteobacteria; order Burkholderiales; family Burkholderiaceae; genus Paraburkholderia; species Paraburkholderia sp. RL17-373-BIF-A. Next base: position 188,198 of record NZ_JARESO010000017.1, on the reverse strand, counting down.
GCAACGTCTTCAAGTATGAAAATTTTACAGGCCGGGTCGGCGGCAGCGATATCAACGGCTCGCTGACATATACGGCGCGTGAACCGCGTCCGCTGTTGCAGGGCGAACTGGTTTCGCATCTGCTGCAGTTCTCCGATCTGGCGCCGGTGATCGGCGCGGATTCGAACGCGAGCAAAGCCAAGCGCGGTGATGCGACGGCGCAGCCGTCCAGCAAGGCGTTGCCGGTCGAGCAGTTCCGCACCGACCGCTGGAAGGCGATCGACGCCGACGTGAAATTCACTGGCCGGCGCATCGTCAAGGACGTGAATCTGCCTATCACGGACCTGTACACGCACGTCGTGATGACCGACGGTGTGCTCTCGCTGGAACCGTTGAAGTTCGGCGTGGCCGGCGGCACGCTCGCTTCGGATATTCATCTGGACGGCAGCGCGACACCGCTCAAAGGACGCTTCGCGACGTCGGCGCGGCATCTGAAGCTCAAGCAGTTGTTCCCGAACTTCAAGACGATGCAGAACGCGCTCGGTGAAATCAACGGCGACGCCGCGCTCACCGCGACGGGCAATTCGCCGGCGGCGCTCGCGGCATCGTCGAACGGCGAGGTCAAGGCGCTGGTGACGGACGGCACGGTGAGCCGCCTGCTGATGGAAGCGGCCGGGCTGAACGTGGCGAACGTGGTGTATGAAAAGCTGTTCGGCAATCGCGACGTGAAGATCAACTGCGCGGCCGCCGATTTTGTCGCGACCAACGGCGTGCTCGAGTCACGCGTCTTCGCGCTCGATACGGACGACGCCGTGATCGATATCGACGGCAACGTGAACATGCGTGACGAATCGTTGGATCTCGGCGTGCATCCGCATACCAAGGGTTTCAGGGTGTTCTCGCTGCGCTCGCCGCTCTATGTGAAAGGCACCTTCAAGGATCCGCACGTGGGCGTGAACGCGGCCGCGCTGGCGTTGCGCGGCGGCGCGGCGGTCGGCCTCGGTTTGCTCAATCCGTTCGCGGCGCTGATTCCGCTGCTCGCGCCGAGCAACAACAAGCCGTTGCCGTGCACGCAGTTGCTGGCCCAGGTCCGGCAGGCGCCGACTGCGCCGCCGCCGGGCACGAAGCAGCAGCCCAAGTCCGCCATTTCTCTGGATGGCGCGCCAGTGAACAAGTCTTCTGGCGGCGCTTCGTCGCCGGCTGCGACGGACAAGAAAAAGCCGGCGGTGATGTCGCCTGCCAGCGCGGCTGAATACAAGGGGAGTTGATGATGCCTTTCATCCTGCCTGCGGACTGGCTGAACTGGAGCTTCGGCGGCGGCCTGTCCTTGATTCTTTTGTGGCTCATCAGCGTGCCGCCCGGTGGCGACCACATCGATGACATCACGATGAAATGAGAAGGCGAAATGAGGCAAGGCGAGCGCTGAACGCGCGCGCGAACACATCACCTGAGATGACACGCCGAATCAAGGAAAGGTGATGACGCAACGCCGCCTGACGAGCTTTGCCAACAGACGGTGTTGCGAGTGTGAAGGTCTACCGTAAAGCTAAAGGTCTACCTGAGCGAGCGCGGCGCGGCGTCTCCGGCAGCATCCTGCCGACGCACCCCACGACGGGCGCCGCCAATGCGAGTCGCGCCGAATTCCGTCAGGATCTTGCCGCGAGCGCGGCTGGCGAACACCAGAAAGCCGAAACCGTCCGCCTCATACCAGTAGCCGCCGTTCTCGAGGCCGTCGAGCGGTTGCTCCAGCGCATTGGTAATCGATTCGATACAGCGACGTCGCAACTCCGCAGGTGCAGGATAGGGCGGTTGCGCGCCACGCACACTACACAGCAGCACATCGAGCCCTGGCAGCACATGTGCATAAAGGACAGGCTCGTCTTGCGCGCGAGCGCGCGCAATCTTGGTGTCAAGCTGGCCGAACGGCTTGAAATGCCGTAGTACCGCGAGGAACGACTCATCGCCGTCCACCTTCGCGCGTCTACGCTTTTTCGGGAAGGACATAAAAATTCGCCTGAAAAAGAATTGCAAGAAACGCAGCGTCCTCATGCGACCACTCCCGGCTTCGCGCGCCGCACGTCGATCTTTTATAGCATACGACAAGGCCGGATTCACGGTGATTCGACGATTACGCCGCCCCACCGCCTCCCGCACGAATCATGCCGAACCGCCTCGCCGCGCGCTTTCGCTTCCCAGCACATCTGTCTCCATCATAGACGCACGAGGCGCTGAAAAATCATCTCATACCAATAAAAAAGTCATTTTTGTGTGGACGAGCGCATCCTGCCGCTACGTTGAAATATCTCGAGTTCACGTCGATAATGGCCCGTCCGGCTGCACTGCGCCGAGCTCGCCGATCCGGCACCGCAAAGTCCCGCCAGGGCGGCGCGGCGTGGCCGGTCATGCGAACCGCCGCGGCTTGAGTGACCGCTTGAGTGACTCTTTGCGACCCTTCGGGCGAACATGAAACTATTCACCAAGGGTCTGCTGCTGATTGCAGTGCCGAGCGTGGTCGAGCTGGCGCTTCTCGGCGTCGTCTTCGATACCCAGGAGCAGACAGCGCAGGCCGCGCAGTGGGTCACCAACAGCAAGCAGATCCTCTATCAGTCGTCGGCCATCGTCGATCCGTTGCTGCGTCAGGCGGCGCGGGTTCGCACGGCTATGGTCATCGGTGATGCGTCGCTGATCGACCGCCATACGGTGTGGGTCGATCTGGGCGACCGGCTGTCGAATCTCGAGGTGCTGGTCGCCGGCACGCCGCAGCAGGTCGAGCGTGTGCACAAGATGCAGCGGGCGATCGACGCGTATCGCGCGCAGACTGTCGCGATCTCACAGTCGCTGCATGCGGGGCATCGCCCGAATTCGTTTGCCGCGCTGGAGACCGGCGCGTTGCCGCAGCAGATCGCGGTGTTTCGCGACGAGCTCGCCGCGTTCGGCGACGAGGCATCGCGGCTCGACGCCGAGCGCTCGGCCGCGCTCGCGCGGCGGCGGGACCGCCAGCAGTACGCGCTGATCGGCGCCGTGCTCGGCTCGATGCTGATCTGGGCGGCCACCGCGGTGGTCTTTGCGCGCAGCATCGGCCGGCGGCTGGAAGTGTTGACCGAAAACGCCGAGCGTTTGGGCAGCGGACGCACGCTCGCGCCGCCGCTGTCGGGTAGGGACGAGATTGCCGCGCTCGACACCGTGCTGCATCAGACGGGCGCGCGCCTGCGTGAGGCCGACGCCGAGCAGGCCATGCTGAAAACGCGGCTCGAAGCGCGCGCGCAGGAATTGGCGGGCGTCAACGAGGAACTGCGTCAGGAGACGCAAGATAATGAAATGTTCATCTACAGCGTGTCGCACGATCTGCGCTCGCCGTTGGTGAATCTGCAAGGTTTCTCGAAGGAGTTGCAGGTCTCGTGCGACGAGCTGGACAGCGTCGTCGCGGCGGCAAAATTGCCGGAGGCCGAGCATCGGCGCATGGCGCATATTCTCGACGGCGAGGTGCGCGAGTCCTTGCAATATTTGCGCGCGGCAGTGACGCGGGCCGCCGCGATCATCGACGCGCTGCTGCGCATCTCGCGCGCCGGCCGGCTCGAGTACCAGTGGCAACGTGTGAGCGTCGGGCGCGTGGTGGGACGGGTGGTCGACGCGCTGCAGGGCGCGATCGGGCAGCATGCGGCCGTGGTGACCGTGCGCGACTTGCCACCGGCATGGGGCGACCCGGGCGCGATCGAGCAGATTTTCAGCAACCTGATCGGCAATGCGTTGAATTATCTCGACCCGGCGCGCAATGGGCGTATCGAAGTCGGCGCGCTGGAACCCGAACCGGTCGAGCCGGGCGAGGCGGGCGAACCGCGCGCGGTGCGCATGCGCACGTATTATGTGCGCGACAATGGCCTCGGCATTCCGGCCGCGTATATGTCGAAAGTGTTCCGGGCATTTCAGCGCCTGCACGGCGACGTCGCTAGTGGCGACGGCATTGGCCTCGCGGTGGTGCGTCGCACGGTGGAGCGGCATGGGGGACGCGTGTGGGTCGAGTCGGCGGAAGGCGCGGGGTCGACGTTTTTTGTGGTGTTGCCGGAACAGCCCGCGCGTCTCTGAACAAGAGCGGGTAGACGCGGGAGCGGCGCGGATCTTCACAAGTGGCAGGCATCAACCAATCGTTCAGCACGGAGAGCATATGAGTCACGGGGAAACGGTCAGCATCGTACTGATCGAAGACGACGACGGCCACGCCACGCTCGTCGAGCGCAATCTGCGCCGTGCCGGCATTTCGAACGGTTTCGTGCGCTTTCGCGACGGCCAGCAGGCACTCGATTATTTTTTCGGTCCAACGCCGTCCCCGGCGGACGCCGCCGCGAGTTCCGCGGCCGATCCCGCTGACAGCGCTGTACCCGCGCGCGAAGATTTGATGAATTTCGTCGTGCTGCTCGATCTGAAAATGCCGCGGGTGGACGGCTTCGAAGTCTTGCGGCGTCTGAAAGAGTCGCCGCAAACCGCCGCCGTGCCGGTGATCGTCCTGACCACGACCGACGACCCGCGCGAAATCGCGCGCTGCTACGAACTCGGCTGCAATGTCTACATCACCAAGCCGGTCGAGTACGATGCGTTCATCGAAGCCGTGCGGCGCCTCGGGTTTTTCCTGCAGGTGGTCAAGCTGCCCTCGGGGCATCGTCTCGCGGCGCCGTGATGGAAGGTTCGCATGAAGCCGGCCGAAAGCCGCTCGTGACAAGATAGACCACTTGAAGACCCTAGCCAGAGAAGACTCCGCATGACCGAAGAAGTGTCCACGCAGCCTGCCGCGTACGTGCTGGTCGTCGATGACGACGAAGGCATCCTGCGGCTCGCGCGCAAGTCGCTCGAGCGCGCGGGCTGCCGGGTCGCGATCTGCGCCGGCGTCGAAGCGGCCCGTGAGCGGCTTGCGGGCGGCGGTCCCGACTTGCTGGTGCTCGACTATCAACTGAGCGGGCCCGAGACCGGCCTGGACTTCTTTCGCCGTTTGCGCACGGAAGGCGTGCGGATTCCCGCCATCCTCGTGACGGGTTTCACCGACGAATCGCGAGTGATTGAAGCGCTGCGCGCTGGCGTGTCCGATGTGGTGCCGAAATCCGGCGATTACCTCGATTACCTTCCTGAAGCCGTCGAACGGGTGCTCTCGCAAGTGCGCCTGCAGCGCGCATCGGACGAAGCCTTGCTGCTGCGCGATCGCGAGCAGCATTACCGCACCTTGTCGGAGGCCTTGCCGCACCTCGTCATGACCTGCAACGCCACGGGCGACTGCGATTTTCTGTCGAAGCAGTGGTACGACTATACGGGCCTCGCTGAAAGCTGTTCGTACGGTCTCGCCTGGCTCGACGCCGTGCATCCGGACGACCGCGAAGAGGTTCGCCGTAGCTGGCTGAAGGCGGTGTCGGACAAAGTCGGCGACTACCGGCACGAGTTGCGGATTCGCCGGCACGACGGCGAATACCGCTGGTTCGACGTCCGCGTGGTGGCGATGCGCGACGCCGAAGGCAACGTCAGCAAATGGTTCGGCAGTTGCACGGACATTCATTCGCAGCGCGAGGCGAACGAGGAGCGCGAACGGCTGCTGGCGTCGGAGCAGGCCGCCCGCCAGACCGCCGAAGAAGCCAATCGCGCCAAGGACCGCTTTCTGGCCATGCTGTCGCACGAATTGCGCACGCCGCTCACGCCAGTGCTGGCCGGCGCCAGCGTGCTGGAGATGATCCCAGATCTGCCCGATCAGGCGCGCGCGAGCGTGCGCATGATCCGCCGTAACGTCGAACTCGAAGCGCGGCTGATCGACGACCTGCTCGATCTCACGCGCGTGGCGAACGGCAAGTTGCGGCTGTCGCTCGAAACCGTCGACGTGCACGAGGTGATAGACAGCGTGCTCGAACTGTTTCGCAGCGAGATTCAGGTCAAGCAGCAGGACGTGCACGTCCGTAAGGGCGCCCAGCACCATTACGTGCTGGCCGATCGCGCGCGGTTGCAGCAGATGCTGTGGAACCTGATTCGCAATGCCGCCAAGTTCACGCCGGACGGCGGCCATATTTATGTGCGCACCCGCGACGAACGCATGCATGTGCAGATATCGGTCGAAGACACGGGGATCGGCATCGAGCCGAAGCAGATCGGCAAGCTCTTCAACGCGTTCGAGCAGGGCAATCAGAACATGACGCGGCAGTTCGGCGGCCTCGGCCTCGGACTCGCGATCACGAAAGCATTGACCGACGTGCACGGCGGCACGGTGACCGCGCAGAGCCCTGGCGCGCACTGCGGCGCAACCTTCACGATCACCTTGCCGACTGCCGCTGCGCCTGAGGTGACGTCACCGGTCGTGGTGCCGGACGAAGTGCATTCGGCCGGTCTGCTGAACATCCTGCTGATCGAAGACCATTTGGACACCGCCGAGGTCATGGAGCAACTGATTCGCAGCCTTGGCCATGAGGTCACGACCGTGGGCCGGGTCGACGACGCGTTGGCCGCGACTCAATCGCAGACCTTCGATCTGATCGTCAGCGATGTCGGTTTGCCCGACGGCACCGGCCTCGACTTCATCAAGGCGTTCCGCGAGCACTCGGACGCGCCCGCGGTCGCGTTGACCGGCTTCGGCACCGACGAAGACGTGCGTCGCTGCCTGAGCGCCGGCTTCACTTCGCACCTGACCAAGCCTGTCAACTTCGGCCAGCTCGAGACGATGATCGAAGGCGCGGTCAGTCAGAAGGAGCAGAAGGACGCTTGAGCGTGTGCCGCCGGCATCGGCGCTCGGTAAGGAAAAAGGCCTGTTGCGAGGGAATCGCAACAGGCCTTTTGCTTGCGGCTTGTGGCTGGCTCCGGCTGAGACGCCGGCATGCTCAACGCGGTGAGTTCTTCAACGAATCGCGGATTTCACGCAGCAGCAGCACGTCTTCCGGTGTCGGCGGCGGTTCTGCCGGTGCGGCTTCAGCCGGCTTGCGCAGATTGTTGATGAACTTGACCATCAGGAAAATGATGAACGCGAGGATCAGGAAGTTGATCAGCACGGTGATGAACGAGCCATAACCGAACACGGCAACACCCGCCGTTTGCAAGTCTTTATACGACTCGGGACTGCCCTTGAAGCTAGGTGGAATTGCACCGAGCCGAACGAACTTATTGGAGAAATCGAGGCCGCCGGTGGCAAGCCCGACAACCGGCATGATCAGGTCTTTAACAATTGAATTGACGATGGTGGAGAAGGCGCCGCCGATAATCACACCGACCGCGAGATCCATCACGTTGCCCTTGAGGGCAAATTCCTTGAATTCCTTGACCATGCTCATAGAGGTTCCTCCCAGAAGTCGATATTCGAATGATACCAACCTGAGATTGATAGGCTAGTCTTTTGCCGGGGAATGCGAGGATTGTTTTTTATTGAGGAAACAGTGACTCGCTATGTCGCGCGTGGTCTATATGCGTGGCAAATGTGACCGGGTCGGTATTGGTGCCGCACAGCAGAACACCCACGCGTTTGCCTTGCAACTGTTCGCGCAGCGGGCCGAGCAAGCCGGCGGTAGCCGCGGCGCAGGCCGGCTCGACCGCAAGCTTCAGTTGTCCGAACAAGGTCAACATGGCCGCGCGTAACTGGTCGTCGGAAACCGTGACGAGCTGATCGATATGACGGCGGCACAATTCGTAGCTGTATTCCTCGGTATGCGGCGACATGAGCGAGTCGGCAATGCCGTGCATCTGGCGCATCTTGACCGTGTGATTGGCGGCGAAACTCTTGCCCATGACATCCGCGCCTTCGGGTTCCACGCCATATACATGCACGTTCGGATTCGCGAGCCGCATGGCGGTCGCCACACCCGCCGCGAGGCCGCCGCCGCCGATCGGCACGATCACCGCTTCGAGATCCGGCGTTTGCGTGGCCCACTCGTAGCCGAGCGTGGCCGAACCCAGCACCGTGCGATAGCCGTTGAACGGATGCACGAAATAGCGGCCTTCTTCAGCCTCGATACGGCGCACCAGTTCGAATGCCTCGGCAATGTCTTGCGCGAACACGATCTCGGCGCGGTATTGCCGGCACAGCGCTACGCGCGCCGGATTGGCCGCGTGAAACAGCACGACCTTGGCGCTGATGCCGAGGCGCATGGCCGCATACGCGACCGCCACCGCATGATTGCCGCCCGACACGCAAGTGACGCCCGCGCTGCGTTGCGCTTCGTCCAGTGCGAGCAGATTGGTGAACGCGCCGCGCGCCTTGAAGCTGCCGCCCGCCTGCAACAGCTCGAACTTGAAGTTCACCACCGTGCCTTCCAGCGACGGAAAGTCCGCCCTGTCGAACACCGGCGTTCGCGTCACCCACGGCGTCAACGCAAAGTGCTGTGCGGCGATGTCGTCGAGCGTGGGGATCGGCTCCCCGTCGATCGTATGGTCGGTGTGTTGCGGCGTGGCGGTGGACATGGCGTGGGCGTGCTTGGGTCGGTATGGGTAAGACTCTTTCTACGCGCGTCAGTTTCAGCGCGCGTGCGCGTCGACCGACATGCTGTGAATGAATTTGTGCAGGAAACGCTCGCACGCCACCAGTTGATCCAGCGCGACGAATTCGTTGGGCTTGTGCGCCTGCTGAATGTCGCCAGGTCCGCATACGATGCTCGGAATGCCCGCCAGCGAGAAGAGGCCGGCTTCCGTGCCGTAGGCGACCTTGCGCCTGTCCTGATCGGCGGTCAGCGCGCGCACCAGTTGCGTGATGGCGGCTTGTTCAGACGAATCGAGTCCGGGCGCCGCGGCGATCTTCGTAATCTCGATCGCCGCCGATGGATGCTCGCGCAACATTTTCGGCAGCAGCGTTTCGCGTGCGTATTGATCGACGCGCGCAAAGATCGGTTCGGGATCGAGCGTGGGCAGGTTGCGGAATTCGAACTGGAATTTGCATTCGGCCGGCACGGTATTGATCGCATTGCCGCCCACGATCGTGCTGGTTTGCGCGGTGGTGAAGGGCACGTCGTACAGTTCGTCGAACGGGCCCTGCTCGCGGAACTGGTCGGCCATATCGCGGATGTAGCAGATCAGCCGCGCGGCGTATTCGATCGCGTTCAAACCCTTCGGCGTAAGCGACGAATGCGCCGCCTGACCGCGCACACAGCACTGGTAAGCATTGATGCCTTTGTGCGCCACGATCGGCCGCATGCTGGTCGGCTCGCCAACGATGCAGCCGTCCGGCTTCACGCCGCGCTTTATCAGGTCGGCAATCAGGAGCGGCGCGCCCGCGCAGCCCACTTCCTCGTCGAACGACAGGGCAAAGTGAATCGGCTTGGCGAGTTTGGTGCGCTGCATCTCCGGCACGAGCGTCAGCGCCGCGCCGATGAAGCCTTTCATGTCGCAGGTGCCGCGGCCGTACAGCTTGTCGCCGCGAATTTCCGGCTTGAACGGATCGCTGTCCCATTGCTGGCCGTCCACGGGTACGACGTCGGTGTGGCCCGACAGCACCACGCCGCCGTTCGTTTCGCCGTCGTGTGCGGGAATCGTCGCGAACAGGTTGGCCCATTTGCCGCTTTCGTCGTGCGTGAGCGTGGCCTGAATACCGACGGCACGCAACTCGTCGCGCACGGTTTCGATCAGGCCGAGATTCGGATTGCGGCTGACCGTGTCCATCGACACGAGACGGGTGACCCACGGGAGCGAGACAGGCGAGGAGGAAGTCGAAGCGGAGGCGGGCGATTGCGAAGACTGCGCTGATTCAGCGACATGAGACATGACAAGACTCCGGCATTTAAGTCTTTCGATCATACCCAAAAAAAAGCCGTCCGTATGCTGCGGCGCGCGTTGCGCACCGCAGCATGAACGAAAAAACGCTAGACGTCCCGCGTTTTTTTAACGCCGCGCCAACGCCGCATTAGCGCCGCGCGGTCGACGAACTCATCGCGCAGCAGCGCTGGCCGCGGTGCCGCGGCTCGGCGTGCCGAGCGCACGCAAGGTTTCCTTGACCGTGGCGACACGCACCGCGAGATCCGGGCTGCGCGTTTCGATACGCAGCTTGTCCTGGCCCGCGAGCTTGATGTGCTTGTGCTTCTGCACCATCTCGATGATCCGCATCGCGTCGATCGGCGGATTGGGGATGAACTGCAAGCCGATCACCGCTTCGCCGGCGTCGATCTTCGAAATACCCAGCGGCTTCGCCGCCAGCCGCAGACGATGCGTCTCCACCAGCGCATGCGCTTGCGGCGGCAACTTGCCGAAGCGGTCGATCAGTTCCTCCTGAATGCCGTCGATCGAATCGTTGTGTTCGCAATTAGCCAGCCGCTTGTAGAGCGACAGACGCTCCTGCACATCGCCGCAATAGTCCGCCGGGAGAATCGCCGGCGCGTGCAGGTTGATCTCGGTGGTCGCGGCGAGCGGTGCGGTGAGGTCGGGCTCCTTGCCTTCCTTGAGCGCCTTCACGGCGTCGTTCAGCATGTCGGTGTAGAGCTGGAAGCCGATCTCGTGAATCTCGCCCGACTGTTTGTCGCCGAGCACTTCGCCCGTGCCGCGAATCTCGAGGTCGTGCATGGCCAGATAGAAGCCTGAACCGAGTTCTTCCATCTGCTGGATCGCTTCGAGGCGGCGTTGCGCCTGTTTGGTCAGCCCTTGCGGATCGTGGACCAGCAGATACGAATACGCCTGGTGATGCGAACGGCCTACACGGCCACGCAACTGATGCAATTGCGCGAGACCGAACTTGTCGGAGCGATGAATCAGGATCGTATTGGCGCTCGGCACGTCGATACCGGTTTCGATAATCGTCGTGCACAGCAACACGTTGGCGCGCTGCGCAACGAAGTCGCGCATCACGCGTTCGAGTTCGCGTTCATGCATCTGTCCGTGCGCGACCGCGATACGCGCTTCGGGCACCAACGTTTCGAGCATCTGCCGGCGATTTTCGATCGTCTCGACTTCGTTGTGCAGGAAGTAGACCTGGCCGCCACGCTTTAACTCGCGCAGCATGGCTTCGCGAATCACGCTGTCCTCTTCGCGCCGCACGAAGGTTTTGATCGCGAGGCGCTTTTGCGGCGCGGTGGCGATCACGGAGAAATCGCGCAGGCCTTCGAGCGCCATGCCGAGCGTACGCGGGATCGGCGTGGCGGTGAGCGTGAGCACGTCCACTTCGGCGCGCAAGGCCTTCAAGGCCTCTTTCTGACGCACGCCGAAACGATGTTCCTCGTCGATGATCACGAGTCCCAGCCGCTTGAACTGCACGTCGGACGAGAGCAGCTTGTGCGTGCCGATTACGATATCGACACTGCCGTCGTTGATCTGCTGGATCGCCGCGCTGACTTCCTTGGTCGACTTGAAGCGCGACAGTTCGGCGATCCGCACCGGCCAATCTGAGAAGCGGTCGCTGAAGGTTTGCGTGTGCTGTTCGGCGAGCAGCGTGGTGGGCGAGAGCAGGGCAACCTGCTTGCCGCCCATTACCGCGATGAACGCCGCACGCAGTGCCACTTCGGTCTTGCCGAAGCCGACGTCGCCGCACACGAGGCGATCCATCGGCTTGCCGCTCGTCATGTCACCGATTACGGCCGCGATCGCGGCGGCCTGGTCGGGCGTTTCCTCGAAGCCGAAACTCTCCGCGAACTTCACATAGTCTTTCGGTTCGAGCGCGAACGCATGGCCCGAGCGGGCGGCGCGGCGCGCGTAGAGATTCAGCAGTTCGGCCGCGGTGTCGCGGATCTGCTGCGCGGCCTTGCGTTTGGCTTTTTCCCACTGGCCTGAGCCGAGCGAGTGCAGCGGCGCGCTTTCTGGATCGGCGCCGCTATAGCGCGAGATCACGTGCAACTGCGCGACCGGCACGTAGAGCTTGCTGTCGCCCGCGTATTCGAGGTGCAGGAACTCGGTCTCGCCTTCGCCGAGATCCATGGTCACGAGTCCCATATAGCGGCCGATGCCGTGCTGCGAATGCACGACCGGATCGCCCACTTTGAGCTCGGACAGATCGCGCACCATCGAATCGACGTTGCTCGCCTGTTCCTGACGGCGGCGCCCCGAGCGACGCGCGAGCGGACCATACAGCTCGGTTTCGGTGATGATCGCGATGCCGTCGACCGGCACGGCAAAACCGTTGGCGAGCGGCGAGACGCCCAATGAAAAGCGCTCGTCGCTCGTGAGCCAGTCCTGGAAGCTGTCGCTCGATACCGGTCGCAGATGATTGTCGGCGAGCAACTGCAACAGCGTTTCGCGCCGGCCCGCCGATTCGGTGGCGAACAGCACGCGATTCGGCGTGGTGTCGAGATACGCGCGCAAGGCTGCGACCGGATCTTCCGCATGACGGTCGATCGCGAGATTCGGCAACGGCGTCGACCAGCCGCCGCCGGCGTTGGCGGGCAGCGAGAGCCGCGCGAAGGGTTTGGCGAGCGTGAAGAAGTCTTCGTCCGACAGGAACAGGCGCTGCGGCTCCAGAATCGGCCGGTCGCGGTCGTGCGAGAGGAAGTTGTAGCGCTGCTTCGTGTCGTTGGTGAAGCGCCGGATCGCCGCCTCGAGATCGCCGACGAACGCCAGTTGCGCGCCTTCGGGCAGGTAATGGAACAGCGTGGCCGTGTCGTCGAAGAAGAGCGGCAGATAGTATTCGATGCCCGCGGACGGCACGCTGTTGCCGATGTCCTTGTAGATCGACGCGCGGCTCGGGTCGCCCTCGAAGGTCTCGCGCCAGCGGCTGCGGAAAGCGGTGCGGGCGGCTTCATCGAAGGGAAATTCGCGGCCCGGCAAGAGGCGCACGTCTTTCACCGGGTACAGGCTGCGCTGCGTGTCCGGGTCGAACGCGCGGATCGAGTCGACCTGGTCGTCGAACAGGTCGATCCGGTAGGGCAAGGGCGAGCCCATCGGATAGAGATCGAGCAGCGAGCCGCGTACGCAGTATTCGCCCGGACGCACCACCTGGCTTACGTGTTCGTAGCCGGCCAGGGTCAACTGCGCCTTGAGCTTCGCTTCGTCGAGGCGCTCGCCTTGCGAGAAGGAGAACGTGTACGCCGCCAGGAACGAGGCGGGCGGCATGCGGTACAGCGCCGTGGTGGCGGGCACCAGCAGGATGTCGCAGCGGCCTTCGCCGAGATCGTGCAGCGTGGCGAGGCGCTCCGAGACCAGATCCTGATGCGGTGAAAAGGTATCGTAAGGGAGCGTTTCCCAGTCTGGCAGCAGGCGCACGCGCGCCTCGGGCGCGAAAAAGCCGATTTCTTGTGCCAAACGCTGCGCATCGACGGCGCTTTCGCACACGACCGCCAGCAGCGGCACCTTCTCGCGATAGGCGAGATGGTAGCGGGCGATCAGCAGCGCGTCGGACGAGCCGTGCGTGCCGTCGAAGGCGAAACGCTGGCCGGCCTTGACGAGCGCGACGGGCGGGGAGTACTGCGATGATGCGGCGATGTCTGGCATAGATGAGAAAAAGCGGCCTCAGGCTCACACGTGACCGGCAAGTTTACGCGTGTCGGGGCGTGGATGCGAAGGACCTATTATAAAATCCGTCCTTTACTTTGACTTCGCGGCATCCGCACTCGTGACTTCCCGTCTATTTGCCCTGATTCCGTGCGCTGGCACCGGCAGCCGTTCTGGCGCCGCGATGCCCAAACAATATCGCACTGTCGCCGGCCGCGACATGTTGCATTACTCGCTGGCGGCATTCGACGCCTGCAGCGAGTTTGCGCAAACCCTTGTCGTGATTGCCCCGGACGACGCGCACTTCGACGGCCGCCGCTTCGGCGGCTTGCGTTTTGCCGTGCGCCGCAGCGGCGGGGCCTCGCGCCAGGCGTCGGTGCTCAACGGCCTGCATGCGCTCGCCGAGTTCGGCGCGCGTGACGACGACTGGGTGCTCGTGCACGACGCGGCGCGGCCGGGCATCACGCCCGCGCTGATCCGCACGCTGATCGGCGCGCTGAAGGACGACGCGGTGGGCGGCATCATGGCCTTGCCCGTGGCGGACACGCTGAAACGGATCGACGCGAGCTCGTCCGACGGCCGGATCGCCCGCACCGAGGCGCGCGACGGCTTGTGGCAGGCGCAGACGCCGCAGATGTTCCGCATCGGCATGCTGCGCGAGGCGATCCTGCGCGCGCAGGCCGACGGTCACGACCTGACGGACGAAGCGAGCGCCATCGAATGGCTGGGCTATGCGCCGAAGCTGGTGCAGGGCAGCTTGCGCAACTTCAAGGTGACATATCCGGAAGACTTCGATCTGGCCGAGGCGATTCTGAGCCGGCCGGCGGCTGCGTGATCAGCGATTTCAATTTTAGTGAGCGGACTTGAGGACTTGACGCATATGGATTTCAGAATTGGGCAAGGGTATGACGTGCATGCGCTGGTGCCGGGACGTCCGTTGATCATCGGCGGCGTGACGATTCCCTATGAGCGCGGCCTGCTCGGCCATTCGGACGCGGACGTGCTGCTGCACGCCATTACCGACGCCATTTTCGGCGCCGCCGCGATGGGCGATATCGGCCGGCATTTCTCCGATACCGACGCGAAATTTGCCGGCGCCGATAGCCGCGTGTTGCTGCGTGAATGTTTCGCGCGCGTGAAGGCGGCGGGTTTTTCCATCGCCAATGTGGATAGCAGCGTGGTGGCGCAGGCGCCGAAGCTGGCGCCGCATATCGAGGGCATGCGCGCCAATATCGCCGCGGATCTTGATCTGCCGATCGAGCGGGTCAACGTCAAAGCCAAGACCAATGAGAAGCTCGGTTATCTCGGCCGAGGCGAGGGCATTGAAGCTCAGGCTGCGGTTCTGCTGATCAAGAACTGATTGGTTTTACAAAGCGCGCAGCGGCGGGAGCCTCGCCGCGTTGCGCGCATTCAAGCCCTAGGCGGGCTTTTCACCAGCACCGCTTAGAGCGTGTCGCCGCCGACTTCGCGGTTGCAAGCACACGGCTCGTCCGTTTGCAAGCCGTCCAGAATGCGCAGCACTTCTTCCGGGTTGCGGCCCACGTTCAAATTGTTCACCGACACGTGCTGGATCGTGTTGTCCGGATCGACGATGAAGGTGGCGCGCAACGCGACGCCGGCTTCCTGGTCACGCACGCCCAGCTGGTCGATCAGCTCGCCCTTCACGTCGCCGAAGGCGTAGTGGTTCAGCCTGTCCAGGTCCTTGTTCGCGCGGCGCCATGCCAGTTTCACGAATTCGTTGTCGACGCTGCCGCCCATCAACACCGCGTCGCGCTCTTCGAAATCTTTGGCCAACTTGGCGAATTCGACGATTTCCGTCGGACACACAAACGAGAAATCCTTCGGGTAGAAGTAGATGATCTTCCACTTGCCCGGGAACGACTGCTCCGTGATCTCTTCGAACGCCGACATGCCGTTCTCTTCATAATGGTTGAAGCCCGGCTTCGCGGCAGTGACGGTGAACGCTTCGAGTTTATCGCCAACGGTTCTCATGGAAGTGCTCCTTCGTGTGTCGGAAAACAGCATGCTTCAGGCTACCAACTCGCCGCAACGAGCGCGTTCCATGTGATTCGCGGTCGTGCTATTGAATTATCTGTCCGATAGCTATAAATAACTAACCGGGTGGTTATTATTCGACGCGGCATATCCTCACGAAGGACGGATGACGCCCGTTCCGATCAGACGCCCTTGGCGAGCGGAAACTCGATGGTGACCTCCAGACCCGGTCCAGGCGTGCGATTGCGCAAGCGCAGCGCGCCTCGGTAACGGCCCACGAGGCGCTGGACGATGGCCATGCCAAGGCCCGTGCCGTTCGCCTGAGTGCGCGCCGAATTCACACGATAGAACGGCCGCGTGACAAGCGCCAACTGGTCTTCCGGAATACCGGGGCCTTCGTCGACCACGGACAGCTCGACCCGCGAGTGCGACACCCGCGTTTCCAGAATCACGTGCGGAATGCCGTCGCCGTCGCTCAGACCATACTTGCGCGCGTTTTCCAGCAGGTTGCCGACCACCCGCCGCATGTCGGTTTCGTCGGCTTCGATCACCGCCGACGGCGCGAGCCGCGTGATCAGGCGCATGCTGTCTTCGCTCTGCATGCGCGCGGCCAGTTCTCCCGCGATCACGGACAGGTCCACGGGTTCCGGCACGCGCTGCACCGGGCGCGCGTAATCGAGGAACCGGCCGATGATCATGTCCATCTGCTCGATGTCGTCGACCATCGCATCTTTGGTGGCCTGGTCGGACGGGCTCATTTCGGTTTCGAGCCGCAGCCGCGCGAGCGGGGTGCGCAGATCGTGCGAGATGCCCGCGAGCATCAGCGCGCGGTCGGCCTCGAGCTGTTCGAGGTCCTGCACCATCTGGTTGAAACTGCGATTGGTTTCCGCAGCGACGCCCATGCCGCGCTCGGGCAGCGGCTCCGGCGACTGCCCGGAGCCGACCTTGCGCGCGGCCATGGCGAGGCGCGCAAACGGACGGTTCACGAGACTCGTAATGAAGGCAGCGCCGAACAGCGACAGCGCCAGCGCGAACACGCCCCAGCCGGCCCATTGCAAACCGGTGGCGTTGTCGAGTTGATCGCGATCGAGCGCGACCCAGTAGTCGTCGTCGTCGATCTTGAAGCTGATCCAGACGCCGGGGATGTCGTTCACGCTCTGGGCAATCACGGTGTCGTCGCCGAGACGGCCGCGAATGTCGTGTTCGATCAGCCGGTTCAGCGACTCGTCGGGCTGCAGCTTGTACTTGTCGGTGGTTTCGCGCGGGTACACGCGCACCCCTTCATTGCTTTCCAGATCCTGCAGCAAGGCGCGCCGCAGGTCGGGATCGGAATAGAGGAGTGCGGTGCGCGTGAGCTTGACGATGGCGACGAGCTGCAACGCCACGCGCTGCGCGCGCGGCTCGCGTTCGATCACCCGGAAGCTCTGGAACCACGCGGCGAGACTGACTGCGATCAACAGCGCGATCAACAGAAAGGTCCGCCAGAAAAGGCCGCCGAACGCGAGCGTCAGGAGGCGCCGGTCGATCCGCATGGGCCCTTCTTATTTAGAATCAAAAGCAGCAGATGAAAACAAACTCAGGCTGCACCGTCGGGGATGAACACGTAGCCCAGACCCCAGACGGTCTGAATGAAACGCGGGCTGCCCGGATCAGGTTCGATCAGCTTGCGCAGACGCGAGATCTGCACGTCGAGACTGCGGTCGAAGACTTCGTACTCACGGCCGCGTGCGAGCTCCATGAGCTTTTCACGCGACAGCGGCTGGCGCGGGTGACGCGCGAACACCTTGAGTACCGAGAACTCGCCCGTGGTCAGCGGAATTTCCTGGCCGGCCTTGGTGAGCGTACGGGTGGCGAGATTCAACGCGAACTCGCCGAACTCGAACACCTCGGTGGTTTCGGACGGCGCGCCCGGCAACTCCGAAGGCGACTGGCGGCGCAGCACCGCGTGGATGCGTGCAACCAGCTCGCGCGGGTTGAATGGCTTGGGTAGATAGTCGTCGGCGCCCATTTCGAGGCCGACGATCCGATCGACGTCTTCGCCCTTGGCCGTCAGCATGATGATCGGCGTGCGGTCGTTGCTGCCGCGCAGGCGCCGGCAGATCGACAAACCATCTTCGCCTGGCAGCATCAGATCGAGCACCAGCAGGTCGAAGCGCTCACGCACCCAGAGCTTGTTCATGGACGGCGCGTTCTCGGCGACATAGACATTGAAGCCCTGTTCACCGAGGTAGCGGCGCAGCAGATCGCGCAGGCGCGGATCGTCGTCGACGACGAGGATTTTCGAAGGGTTTTTAGTTTCCATGGTCGGCATCTTAGCGCGATTAGAAAGTGGTGCGCGTTTGCATCATTTAACGGGTTACAGTCAGTTACAAAATTTACCCGCACTGTGGCACGACGTAAAGCGGGGGCAGGTAGACTCCTTTACTGAATGCGGCTGTTCGGTGGATACTTCACACGACTAAAACTATCGCACCCGGCTCGTTACCGGGGTTCGTATACGCATTTGAGGTAGCCGGTTGCCGCGCCACGAAGGGAACAACATGAAGGGAGGGGTTTGGCCGAATGTGCGCCTAAGCGTGATTGCACTGGCGGTAGCCAGTACGCTTGCAGGCTCACTAGGACCAACGCTCGCCCATGCCCAGCCTTCCGCCGACAGAGCTGCGAGCGAGCACGCGCCCAAGCAGGGCAAGCCCAGCCGCCACAACCCGAACACCGACCACCCCGCATCAGACGTCATGTTGCGCACCGCAGTTCCCCCTGATCTTGATCAACGTCGTCGTGACGGTCATATGACGCCCGACGAACGGCGTTTGTTACGGCAGCATATCGAAGACGCTGTCCGCGAACTTTATAAACGGTAGCTATTATCGTGCCAGCCCTCGGCACGCGTTTCACGCTTCTGCCCCGCGTGAAAGAATTCATCGCATTTCCCCCGTCAACTTTCCCGTTCAGTCTGCCGTTGAGCCGTCAGAGCGAAGCGCGCCATGCACGCACTGCACGCGCCAACGCCTGTTCCATGACGTCGCGCCAATCTTGATGACCGATGATGAAATTGCTCACGCGTGGTAGTCATGGCCGCCGGTTCGCAGCATCGGCGATTGCGCTGGCGGTGGTGGCATGTGGCGGACCGGCCGCCGCTGTGCAGCCGGGCGCGACCGATGGTCAACAGTTCAGGCACCGTGTGGCGACCGCCGATGAGCGTGCAGCTTCAGAGCGCGAACAGAGCATCCTCGGTGCCGACGATGCGCGCTTCTTCCTGACGCGCGTCGGCTTCGCGCCGGATAGCGCCGAGCTTGCGCAATACGTTGGACTCACGCGAGCGCAGGCGGTCGACAAGGTACTCGCGAGCACTCGAACCGAGGCGGTCACGCCGTTGCCCGACTGGGTCCTCGAACCGATTCCGACACGCGAGACGCGCAAGGCGTGGAGCGACGATCAACGTCGCGAAGCGCTGCGCCTGCGTGGCCAGCGTTACGAACTATTACGCGCGTGGTGGGTGCGTGAGATGTCGACCACGCCGTCGCCGCTCACCGAGCGCATGACGCTCTTCTGGCATAACCACTTCACGTCGGGTCAGGACAAGGTGCCGTATCCGCAGCAGATGGCGCTGCAGAACATGCTGTTGCGGCGAGACGCGCTCGGCCACTTCGGCGAGCTGTTGCACGACGTCGCCAAAGATCCGGCGATGCTGCAATACCTCGATGGCGCGAGCAATCGCAAGGGCAAGCCCAACGAAAATTTTGCCCGTGAGGTGATGGAGCTGTTCACGCTCGGCGAAGGGCATTACACGCAGCGCGACGTGTCGGAGGCTGCACGTGCGTACACCGGTTGGAGTCTCGATCCGGACACGCAGGCCTACGTGTGGCGCGCCAACCAGCACGACGACGGCGAGAAGACCGTGCTCGGCGAGACGGGGCCGTTCGACGGCGACCAGGTGCTCGATATTCTGCTCGCACGGCCGGAAACGGCGATCTTCGTGACCACCAAACTGTGGCGAGAGTTCGTCTCGGATACGCCGGACCCGTCGCGCATCGAACCGATCGCGGCGCGGTTTCGCGCGAGCCACTACGATATCAAGATCGCGTTGCGCGGCGTCTTCCTGATCGACGCGTTCTGGGACGACGACAATCGCGGCGTCCTCGTGAAGTCGCCGGCGGAGTTCGTGGTCGGCACGCTGCGGGCGTTCGACATCGGCTACGACAACACTGCGCCGTTCGCCTCGCAAATCCGCGCGCTCGGCGAGAACCTGTTCTATCCGCCGAACGTCAAAGGATGGCCGGGCGGCACGACATGGATCAATAGTTCGACGCTGCTCGCCCGCAAGCAATTCGTCGAGCAACTGTTTCGCGCGACCGAGGCTGCCGGTCCGCGGCGCATGACCAATCCGATGAACGCAGAGTTCGCGGCAAGCGGCGCGATGCCGGACATGCAGACGGCGCCAACGCCGCAACGCACGATGGCGCGAGCCGCTCAAGGTGGCAAAGGTGGCGTACGCTTCGACATCGAGACGTGGCTCGCGCACTACAACACCGCGCCGACGGCCAGGCCGGGCTTGTCGGCCGAGTTGCAGTTGCAGCATGCGGTCTTGCCGCTCACGCCGGTGGATGCGATCGAAACCGGTTCGACCGCGAGTGCGTATCTGGAGGCACTGCTGATGGACCCGGCTTATCAACTGAAGTGAGGTGAGCAGCTGAAATAAGCACGCGCCAGGCCGCTAAAAAGAATGTGTCTGTCGACGGCGACACGATTCGCGCCGCGACAATCGAACGAGGTGCAGGATGAAACGACGCAGCTTTCTCTCGATGAGCGCGGCCGCCAGCGCAACACTCTGGCTGCCCCGCGCGTTCGGCGCGCAGATGGCGGCGCCGGGCGCGTCTCCGGCACGCGGCTACGGCAACCTGTTGATTCTCGTCGAACTGAAAGGTGGCAACGACGGCTTGAATACCGTGATTCCCTTTGCCGATCCCGCCTACTACCAGTTGCGCAAGAACATCGGCATCAAACGCGAGCAGGCGATTCAACTCGACGAGCGCACCGCGCTGCATCCGTCCTTGCAACCGCTGATGCCGCTGTGGCGCGGCCAGCAACTGGCGATCGTGCAGGGCGTGAGCTATGCGCAACCGAACTTGTCACATTTCCGCTCGATCGAGATCTGGGACACCGCGTCACGTTCCGACCAATACTTGCGCGAGGGATGGTTGACGCGCGCGTTTGCGCAGACGCCGGTGCCCGCCGGTTTTGCCGCCGACGGCGTGGTGATCGGCAGCGCCGAGATGGGGCCGCTCGCGAACGGCGCGCGTGCGATCGCGCTGGTCAATCCGGCGCAGTTCGTCAAGGCTTCGCGGCTCGCGAAGCCGGTATCGCTGCGTGAGCGCAATCCCGAACTGGCGCATATTCTCGACGTCGAAAACGACATTGTGAAAGCCGCCGACCGGCTGCGTCCCGCGCAAGGACAGGCTCAGTTGAAAACCGTGTTTCCCGGCGGCGCGTTCGGCAGCTCGATCAAAACGGCGATGCAGGTAGTGGCGGCGGGTGAAGCTCCGAAGAAAGTTTCTTCGGGAAACGCGCCACAAGAACAGCCGAAGCGTGGCCAGGGCGTCGCGGTGATCCGCCTCACGTTGAACGGTTTCGACACGCACCAGAACCAGCCAGGTCAGCAGGCGGCGCTGCTCAAGCAGCTCGCGGAAGGATTGATGTCGATGAAGTCGGCACTCGTCGAACTCGGACGCTGGGACGATACGCTGGTGATGACCTATGCCGAGTTCGGCCGGCGTCCGCGTGAGAACCAGAGCAACGGCACCGATCACGGCACCGTGGCGCCGCATTTCGTCATGGGTGGACGCGTGCGCGGCGGCTTATATGGCGTGCCGCCGGTGCTGGCGCGGCTCGACGGCAATGGCAACTTGCCGGTCGGCGTCGATTTCCGGCAGCTTTACGCCACCGTGCTCGGGCCGTGGTGGGGACTCGACGCGTCGACGATTCTGCAGCAGCGGTTCGAGCCGCTGCCGTTGCTACGTGTCTGACAACGTGCTGTGAGCGCAACTGGGCTGATGCAGCCGCGCCGGTCGATCACCTCGCGCGCCACGCGATCCACAGCTTGCGGATCGGCGTCAACGCGATGCGCTGATGCAGAACGTGATAGCCGTCGCGTTCGATTTCATCCAGCAAGGCCAGCGCCAATGCCGCCTGCGCGACGAGCGTGCGCTGCGAGCGGCGCTTGCTTGCAGGCACGGCGCCGAGCGCGGTCTGCAACGCATCGCGGGCGCGCTTGGTCTCGAAGCGCATCAACTCGGTGAACGCGTCGCTATATTTTCGATTGATCAGGTCCGCGGCAGTCACATTGAAGCGCTGCATTTCGTCGATGGGAATATAGATGCGGCCGTGGCGCGCGTCATTGCCCGTTTCGACGACGATCTGCGCGAGCAGCAGCGCCTCGCCAAGCGGTGCGGACCAGTTCGACGCCTGCGCGGGATCTTTCGCCGTCGCGCGCGCGATCAACGACGCGAAGGTGCCACCCACGCCTTGCACGTAGC
This sequence comes from Paraburkholderia sp. RL17-373-BIF-A, assembly GCF_046030175.1. Classification (NCBI taxonomy): domain Bacteria; kingdom Pseudomonadati; phylum Pseudomonadota; class Betaproteobacteria; order Burkholderiales; family Burkholderiaceae; genus Paraburkholderia; species Paraburkholderia sp. RL17-373-BIF-A. The sequence goes on along the minus strand of NZ_JARESO010000017.1, from coordinate 166,344 downwards.
GCCGCAGATTCGGGTAGTCGAGATAACGCGCCTGGTCGAGGTCCATCTCGAAGCCGGCGAGCAACGCCTGCAGCGCCGGGTACTCGGCTTTCACATCGGGCAGATAGGCTGCCAGCGCCTTGGACACCGGATGCGACGGCGAGCCCGAAGCCAGTGCGGCGAGTTCGTTTTGCCACCACGCGAGTTTCGTGCGGCCGATGGCCGGATCGCTGGTCTCCTTGACCGTTTCCTCGAACTCACGGCGCAGCGCGAACAGCGCGGTCAACAGCGGCTGGGTGGCTGCGGGCGCCTGCCGAAGCGCATAGTAAGTGCTCGATCCGGGCGGCGCCGCTTTCTGCTGGCAATATTCGTCGAAATTCACTGGATTGGAAATGTGGGGAAGGGCAGGCGAAGAAGGGGCACGCCGTGCGTGCATCAAGCCAAAAATTGTAGCATCGGCGCCGCCCGGACAGATGCCAGGCAAATGCAGACAAGTGCGAATCAATCGGTTAGAATCTCGCGCTTACGCTTTCGGGCGCGTGTTTCTGACGCGGCTGACGGCATGCGGGACAACGGGCAGGCGCATCGTGCCGTGCCTGCCTGCGCGGGTAGCGAAATGGGTGGGCGGACCAGGTTCAGGTCCTGACGCTCCGCCAGGCGGCGGCAGGGCTGAAGTCGCGGGAACCCGCGTAGAATAAGGGCTGTTGCTGGTATCGCAGAAGTTCGATGTCTCGCCTAGGTTTGTATCGCTCGCGATATCGTAGCGGTCCTGCCTGCCAGGTAAAAAAATTCGCGTGAGTGGCGAAATTGGTAGACGCACCAGGTTTAGGTCCTGACGGGAGCAATCTCGTGCCGGTTCGAGTCCGGCCTCACGCACCAAAGAAATAAGGCCACGTTCCCAAAAGGTACGTGGCCTTTTTTACGTCCGTCGCGCGCTCAAGCTGCCGATCCGCCATCAACGTCGGGCTTGTGATCGCATCCAGCATATTTGGGCAGTTCTCGCCATAGGCGCACGCCCGAGCCTCACAACATCCACTGAACGCTGCGGGAACCGCTTGACCGATTATATTGGATCCAGGATATTGTAGTTCGTTGTGAGGGTCTTTCTGTGTGGAGACCCGCAAGCGTCGTCCTGTGAAGATGACGGGGCAATCGGTTCCCGTCCGGCTGTCACCCAAGCCGCGCGGGCGGCACCATACACAGAGATCTGGCAGGACATTCCATTTGCTATCAGTAGTACCACTTATTAAAGAGGGGCGAGATGAAGAAGGCAGGTATGGCAGCTGCGATCATGTCCACTGCGGTCGTGTGTCACGCGCAGAGTTCCGTTACGTTGTACGGCACGCTGGACGATGGGATCACGTATACAAACAACCAGGGTGGCCACTACAACGTCCAGGCCTCCAACGGTGCATTAGGCAGCACAAAATGGGGGTTTCTGATCAACGAGGATCTCGGCGGCGGATACAGTACGGTGGCCCGTCTGGAAAGCGGCGTCGATATCAATACCGGAAAGCTGAATAACGGTGGGCGTCTGTTTGGCCGTCAGGCCTACGTCGGCCTCGGCTCGCCCTTCGGTACCGTGCTGATGGGGCGCCAGTACGATCTGGTGCTCGATTCGCTGATCGGTCTTTCAGCTTCTGGCCGGTTCAATGGAATTCTCGCTACGCACGCAGCAGACGTCGATAACGTCTGGGGCAACTACTCGCTGAGCAATTCGATCAAGTACATCTCGCCTACCTACGGCGGTTTCAAACTGTCGGGGCTTTTCAGCCTGGGCGGCGTGGCAGGAGACTTCTCCAACGGTAAAAAGGAGGCGATCAGCCTCAGCTACGCGAACAACGCGCTCAGCGCCAGCGCGGTATTCTCGCGAATCAATAACCCCGCGACGTCCATCTACGACGCGACGGCAAACCCCGTGGCCGGCGGCACGTTTGTGAACCCGATCACCAATCCGACTTACAGCGGGTACACGTCGGCCCAGACCCTGCAGGTTGCGGGCGCTGGCGTCAACTATCGCATCGGCGCGGCGCTGCTGGGGTTCACCTATACGAATACCCGCTTTGAAGACGTGGTGCGGACGTCGTCGACGCCGTTTTCGGGCACGGCGACCTTCAATAACTATGAGGCGCTGGCAACGTACAACGTCACGCCGGCACTTCTGCTGGGAGCCTCGTATGACTATACGAAGGCTGAATCGGCGAAATATTTGCAGCTCAACGTGGGCACTCAGTACAGCCTGTCGAGGCGGACGTTGCTCTATGCGACGACCTCCTGGGAGCGGGCGACCGGTATCGATTCGACCGGTAAGTCCGCCGTCGCGGCATTGTCCTTCCTGACGCCGTCGTCCACGAATAGCCAGGTCGCCGTCCGCGCGGGCATCCGCCATACTTTTTAAGGGCTCCAGGTCCCGATTCACAGTCGCGTCCCGGGCGACGGAAGCACACGCGGAGGTTTACCCGGCCTTGACTCTGGATTTTGGATACAGGATATTGTTATCGCACTTCGGTCCGGAACTCCGGGCTGGTCGATCCCTCATTGCGGGAGCAACTACATGTCACCGATTGCAGCCCGGCTCGAACGCCTTCCGTTCAGCCGTTTCCACTTCAAGCTGCTCATCATGGGCGGCTTGGGCTTCATGTTCGAAGCCGTTGACGCAGCCATCATCGCGTTTATCCTGCCCGTTGTTCGTACCAAATGGCATCTGACGAGTTTCGAAACCGGGCTTCTCGGTAGCAGCACTTATGTCGGCTTTCTCGTCGGCGCGCTATTCGCCGGCCTGCTGGGCGACCGATTTGGCCGCCGTGTCGTCATGATGTGGGCGCTGACCTTCTTCTGCGTGCTCACCTTCGCCAACGCGTTTGTGAACGACTGGCACACGTTCGCCTTGCTGCGAGCCATAGCCGGCATTGGGATGGGCGCCGAGGGCGCGATCATTGCGCCGTTCCTGGTGGAGTTCGTCAGTAACCGCTATCGGGGTGCCTTCACCGGAGCGCTGGCTGGTTTCTTCTCGTTCGGTTTCGTGGCTGCGGCGCTGATCGGCTACTTCGTGATCCCGCTGAACCCGGAAGGCTGGCGTATCGCGCTGGTGATCGTTTCCGTGCCAGTCGTCGTGCTGCTGTGGTGGCGGCGTTCGCTACATGAGTCGCCGCGGTGGCTGGAGATTCGCGGCCGTCATGCCGAGGCCGAAGCCGTCGTGTCCGATATCGAGCGGCAGATCGAACGCACGGGTGTGACGCTGCCTCCCGTCGTGCCTGTGGCAGGTGCTGCCGCCAGCTATGAACACTCGGGTTCCTTCTTCGGAAACCTGAAGCTGCTGTGGAAGCCGCCGCTCGCCAAAACGACGTTGATGAGCTGGTGTCTATGGCTGTCGGTGACGTTCTGCTCTTACGCCTTCTTCGTCTGGATCCCCGGCTTGCTCGTTCAGCACGGCATGACCATTACGAAGAGCTTCTCCGTCTCGATCCTGATCTACCTCGCGCAGATCCCGGGCTACTACTCGTCGGCATATTTTTGCGAAAAGCTGGGGCGCAAGGCCACGATCGTCACGTACATGGGACTGGCTTGCGTCGCAGGTATCTGGTTGGCCAATGCGGGCAGCGACACATCGATCGTGCTTGCTTCGATCTTCATGTCCTTCGCGATGAACGGCGTCAACGCGGGCGAATATGCCTATACCCCTGAGGTGTTCCCGACACATCTGCGTGCGACGGGGATGGGCACGGCGTCGGCGTTCGGCCGTATCGGCGCGATCTGCTCACCCATGCTGGTGGGCTACATCTACCCGCTGTGGGGTTTTGCCGGCGTGTTCGGCATGACCACGGTCATCCTGCTGATCGGCGCGCTCGCCGTGATTTTCCTGGGCGTCTCGACAACCGGGAAGACGCTCGAACAGATTTCCGACGAGGAGTACGGCTCACTGCGTCCCGACGCGCAAAGCGCCGCGCTTCGTACCGCGAAATAAGGAGTTTTCGTGACGAACACAAACCACGCACACAATTTTCAGGCGATCGAGCGTCTGGCCGCGATTCAACAGCAAGGCGGCGACGCCGACAGCATATGGTCCGAGTTCGAGCGCTGCCTCACGGAGGTATTCGGACAGCGACTCTTCACGGTGCTGGCGTATGACGAGGCGTCGAGCCGGCTGAGACGTCTGCATAGCAATCGCCTGGATATCAATCCGGTAGGTGGGCTCAAGCGAGTGACGCAAAGCCGCTGGTCCGACCAGGTGCTTCGCCGCGGTGAGATCTTTGTCGGCTCATCGCGCGAGGATATCAAGGCGGTGTTTTCAGAGTACGAGGTGTTGTGGTCGATCGGGTGTGAGAGCGTGCTGAACATCCCCGTGCGCAAGAGCGGCGTCACGCTGGGCACAATGAATCTGCTTGGCGAAGCTGGGCTGTATGACCATGCTGATATCGGACTGGCGCTGGTGTTCGCACAACTGGCGGTTTCGCCGCTCGAAGATCAGGTTCACAGGCTGCGCGGCCTCGAGGATCCTGACTTCATGGAACAGGTGTAGGACTTGGGGCGGGGCCGCCGTCACCGTGCTCCGCCAATTTTCGGGCGCATTTGACAGACCCGCTGAAGGGGCGCATCATACGCAGAACATTTGTATATTGGATCCAATATAATGTGTTGCGGTGAACCCAACGCGGCTTTACGGGTAGTAAGGAGACTGGTATGAAAGTTCGCACGATCGCTTTTGCAGCCGCTGCTTCGGGATTCCTTGTCCTGTCCCTCGGAGCTGCCCAGGCCGCCGAAACACAAACGGTCAAGCTGGGTCTGGCCGCTCCGATGACAGGCGCGCAGGCGCAGTACGGCAAGGATTTTGAATCGGGTGTGCAGCTCGCCATTGACGACTTCAATGCCACGAAGCCCAAGGTCGACGGCAAGGAAACGAAGTTCGTGCTGGAGGCGCTCGACGACCAGGCGGACCCGAAGACGGGCACGGTCGTCGCCCAGAAGCTGGTCGATGACGGCATCAAGGGCATGCTCGGTCACTTCAACTCCGGCGTGACGATTCCCGCTTCGGCGATCTATTCACGCGCAGGCATTCCGCAGATTTCGACGGCAACCGCGCCCGCCTATACGCGCCAGGGCTTCAAGACGACGTTCCGGATGATGACGTCGGATACGCAGCAGGGCAGTGTGATGGGCAAGTACGTCGTCGAGACACTCCATGCGAAGCGTATTGCGATCATTGATGACCGCACGGCATACGGCCAGGGTCTTGCGGAGCAGTTCGAGACGGCAGTGAAGGCGGCTGGCGGCAACATCATCGATCATCAGTTCACGTCCGACAAGGCCGTCGACTTCAAGGCCATTCTCACCGGCATCAAGTCGAAGAATCCTGATTTCATCTACTACGCAGGGGCCGATGCGCAGTCCGCGCCGCTGGTCAAGCAGGCGCGCTCGCTGGCAATGAAGGCAACGTTTGCCTCGGGTGAAATGTCGAAGACGGAAGATTTCATCAAGATCGCCGGGACGGCTGCGGACGGTGCGATTGTCTCGCTCGCGGGGCTGCCGCTGGAGAAGATGCCGGGTGGCGCGGGCTTCACGCAACGCTACAAGAGCAAGTTCGGCACTGAACCGACAACCTATGCGCCGTACACGTACGACGGCGCGATGGCCATGATGCAGGCGATGCAGAAGGCCAATTCGTCGGACCCGGCCGTCTACCTGCCGGTGCTCGCGAAGACTGACATGAAGGGTGTCACGAGTGAGCACTTCGCCTACGACAAGTTCGGTGATCTGCGCGACGCAATCATCACCGTCTACAAGTGTGAAAACGGACAGTGGAAGCCGATCACGGTACTCGGATCCAAGTAACTGAAGCAACGGCGGACGGCAAGTCTGCCGTCCACTCATGCAATACCTCGACTCACGGAAATGACTCAGCAAGCTCAACACTCCCGGACGACTCCCGACGTCGTGGTTATCGGTAGCGGAATCGTCGGTCTCGCCTGTGCGTGGTCCGCACTGCGCGATGGCGCGAGCGTCACCGTCATCGACCGCGACTTCGAAGGCGACCGTACGTCGCACGGAAACGCGGGCGGTATCGCCGTGACGGAGAGCACGCCCATTTCAGTGAACGGGTTGTATATGAAGGCGCTGAAGTGGCTATTCGATCCGCTGGGGCCACTCGCGCTCGACTGGAAACATGTGCCGACCGCCTTACCGTGGTTCATGGAATTTCAGCGATCCGGCAACAAGGATCGTTTCCGTGAAATCTCGCTGGCTCTCGCCAAACTGAACAATCGTGTCTATGACGACATCGTCCCGATGTTCGAGGACATCGGCGCGATGGACAGTTTCTATCGCCGCGGCGCCTTGACGGTCTACGAAAGCGACGAAGCCTTCGCCGCGGATCAGCATGAATGGGAATTCAAGCGGGATCTGGGCGTGCGCTGGCATGCCATGTCGGCCGACGAGGTTCGCGATTGCGAGCCGTCGCTCGCGCCGGTTTTCCGCCACGGCGTATTTCTCGACGACTGGTCGCACATCGGTGACCCGAAGCGTCTCGTGACCCAACTGCGTGAGCGCGTGAAGCAACTCGGCGCCACGTTTGTCGTCGGCACCGTCAAGGCGCTCGATCTCGCTGACGAGCTTGCGCCGGCAGCGGTCACCGAGACCGGTGAACGGGTGAAGGGACGCCGCCTCGTCGTGGCGACGGGTGCATGGTCCGCCGCGCTGGCCGGATCGATCGGCGACCGCGTCCTGCTGGACAGCGAACGCGGTTACAACACGACGCTTCCCGCGCATGGCATCAGCCTGTCACGCGAAGTGATTTTCGCCGAACGCAAGTTTGTCGCCACCCCGCTGGATATCGGTGTGCGCATTGGCGGCGCGGCGGAGTTCGCCGGCCTCAACGCGCCACCCAACTACAAGCGCAGTGACGCGCTGCTCGCGCTCGGCAAGCGCTTCCTGCCCGGCATCAACGACCAGGGCGCCGTGAAATGGATGGGGCACCGGCCAGCCACGCCCGACTCGTTGCCCGTCATTGGCCGGTCGCCACGCTCGCCGTCCGTCATCTATGCGTTCGGCCACGGTCATCTCGGGCTGACGCAATCGGCAACGACAGGTGCGCTGGTTGCCGACCTGATTGCCAATCGAACACCTGGAATCGGCCTCGATCCGTACTCGATCAGCCGCTTCCGGAATTAACGGGGCCCCCGCGACCTCGATCGACCCGCGGGACATCCCGCCTCTGATTATCATTTTTTGAAAAGGTGTAGCCATGCAAGTCAACTGGAAAGGTGTATTCCCCGCTGTCACGACGAAGCTGAAGGACGACGGTTCCCTCGATCACGAAGCCATCAAGGCGGGTCTGAATCGCCTCATCGAGAACGGCGTCGGTGGCGTCGTCATGATGGGTATGGTCGGTGAGAACGCCCAACTCACGCCGGAAGAGAAGCGCACGGTGATCAAGCTTGCGGTTGAGGTCGTGAACGGCCGCGTGCCGGTGATCGCCGGTCTCGCCGAAACCAATACGGCAAACGCGGTCCAATACGCGAAAGAAGCGCAAGCGCTAGGCGTTCAAGGCCTGATGGTTTTCCCGGGACTGACGTACAAGTCCGACGCGCGTGAAACCGTCGCCTTCTATAAGACGATCGCGCAAGCGTCGACGCTGTCGATCCTGCTCTATAACAACCCGCGTGGCTACGGCGTGGACCTCACGCCGGACCTGGTGGCACAGTTGCTGGAAGAGCCGACGATCGAAGCCATCAAGGAGGAATCGTATGACACGACGCGCGTCACCGATCTGATCGGCCGCTTCGGCGATCGTCTTGCAGTCGTGTGCGGTGTCGACGATCTGGTGCTCGAGTCGGCTGCCCTGGGCGCGAAGTGCTGGGTCTCGGGCATGGCTAACGCGGTTCCGAAGGAATCGGTCGAGCTACTGAATCTGGCGATTGCCGGCGACTATGAATCGGCCCGCAAGCTATACCGTGTACTGATCGACCTGTTCCACCTGGATACGCATGTGAAACTCGTTCAGTACATCAAGCTGGCGGAGAACATCACGGCAGGTTACTCGGAAGCCGTCAAGGCTCCGCGACTGAAGCTCGAAGGCGAAGAACGCCGGAGGGTCGTTGCAATCGTGGAGAAGACGCTCGCCGACGTGCGCGCCCTGTCGAAGTAATGCGCACGGGCCTGGACCGGGCCACTTTTTGCAGGTCATTCTGGATGGAGCAGGGCTATGAAATCGACATTCTTTTGCATCGACGGACATACGTGCGGCAATCCGGTCCGCGTCGTCGCAGGAGGTGCACCGCGGCTGGAAGGCGCGAACATGATCGAGCGACGCGCGCATTTTGAGCGCGAGTTCGACTGGATCCGGACATCGCTCATGTTCGAACCTCGGGGCCATGAAGTGATGTCGGGCAGTATCCTCTATCCGCCGACCCGTTCCGATTGTGACGTCGCCATCCTGTTTATCGAGGTCAGCGGCTGTCTGCCCATGTGTGGCCACGGCACCATCGGGACGGTGACAACGGCCATCGAGCACGGTCTGGTGCGTCCGCGTGAACCGGGTGTGCTGCGTCTGGACACGCCGGCCGGTCTCGTGGTTGCGCGCTACAAGATGGACGGAGACAACGTCGACTCGGTGCAACTCATCAATGTTCCGTCATTCCTTCACTCGACGGACCTGACAGTTGAAGTCGAGGGGCTCGGCGAAATCCGCTTCGATGTCGCCTACGGCGGAAATTTCTACGCGATCGTCGAACCGCAGCAAAACTTTGGTGGCCTCCATACACTCAAGCCTTCGGATATCCAGCGTCTGAGTCCGATCTTGCGCCAGGCAGCGAACGAGAAGTACCCGTTCGTTCACCCAGAAAAGGCGGAAATCCGTGGTCTAAGCCACGTGATGTGGACAGGCGAACCCACGGTCGAAGGGGCAAGCGCACGCAATGCGGTGTTCTACGGTGACAAGGCCATCGACCGGTCGCCCTGCGGCACGGGGACTTCCGCCCGTATGGCACAGCTGGTCGGCAAGGGCAAACTCAAGATCGGCGAGCGTTTTGTTCACGAGAGCATTATCGGCACGCTCTTCACTGGTGTGCCGGAAGAAGCGACCAGGGTCGGTGAACTTGACGCGATTATTCCGAGCATCGAAGGGTGGGCGCGGGTGACGGGACACAACACGATCTTTGTCGATGACCGTGATCCGCTCGCCAAAGGCTTTTTGCTGAAATGATCTACAGCGGCCCGTGGGCCGCTCAACTATCAGTTGAGGAATCGAAATGTTGATCCTGAAGAACGCACGTGTCCTGGACGTGAATCACGAAAACGACACGGCCCGCTATTCGATTGTCGTGGACGGGGATGTCATCAAGGAAGTGACCCGCGAGCCGGTGTCGATAAATGGCGCGCAGGTCATTGACGTTGGGGGCAAGACAGTCATGCCCGGCATGATCGACTGCCACGCGCACGTCATTGCCTCGGTGGCGCACCTTGGTAACAACGGGCGTTTGCCGAATACCTTCGCCGTGTTGCGGGCGGTACCTATCCTGAGCGGTATGCTCAACCGGGGTTTCACCACGGTGCGGGATGCCGGCGGCGCCGACTACGCGCTCTCGCGTGCCATCGAGGAAGGCGTGATCGCCGGGCCGCGGTTGTTCGTGGCCGGCAAGGCGCTCTCGCAGACGGGCGGTCACGGCGACTTTCGCGAGCGCTTCGACAACTCCGATCCCGATCCTTGCGGCTGCCATCGCAATCTCGGGGCAATCGGACGCATCGTCGATGGCGTGGACGACGTTCGCAAGGCCGTGCGGGAAGAGATGCGCGCCGGCGCGCATCACATCAAGATCATGGCGTCGGGTGGTGTTGCGTCGCCGACGGATCCGATTGGCAACCTGCAATTTTCCGTCGACGAGGTCAAGGCCATCGTCGAGGAAGCCGCGTCGCACCAGACCTATGTCATGGCGCATGCCTACACAGGGAAGGCGATTGCTCGCGTCGTGAAGCTCGGTGTGCGCACGATCGAGCACGGCAACCTGATCGACGACGAGGCGGCGGCCGTCATGGCGGAGTTCGGAGCGTTTGCAGTGCCCACGCTCGTGACCTATGACGCAATGAACAAGGTCGGTGCAAAAGCGGGTGTGGCGGAAAGCGCGCTCGCGAAAAACGAGAATGTTCGTATCCAGGGCCTGAAGGCGCTTGAACTGCTCAAACGCAACGGCGTGAAAATGGGTCTTGGCACCGACCTGCTGGGCGACATGCACGAGTATCAAAGCGATGAACTGACGATCCGTTCAGCCATTCTCGGTGCTTTCGAGACGATCTGCCAGGCCACGGCCGTAGGTGCCGAGATCGTCGGACAGCAGGGACGTCTGGGCGTCGTGTCCGCGGGAGCCTTCGCTGATCTGCTGGTCGTCGATGGTGATCCGCTAGCGGATATCAGCGTGCTTGCCGGGCAGGGTGAGCGCATCGCCGGCGTGATGAAGAACGGCGCGTGGGTCCGGCAAACGTTGCAGTGACGCGGCGTCGGTCATTGGATTTTGTATCCGAAAGCCGGGAGCATGGTAGCATGTCCACTGTATCCTGAATCCCCACTTGAACCTGACCATGCCCCCGGTAGCCGCCAAACGTCGTACCAAAGAGGCGTCCGCGATGAGCGAAGTTATCGCGGACGAAAGCACGCGAAAAATCGTCCGGCCAACTACGGTCGAACTCGTCACCACGGCGGTTCGACAGCGAATCCTGAGCGGCGACCTGGCGCCGGGTGAGGTATTGCGGCAGGAGGCGCTCGCCGAAGAGCTCGGCGTCAGCCGTGTTCCTATCCGCGAGGCAATCACCCGTCTGACGGCAGAGGGACTGCTGATCAATGTGCCGCACAAGGGCGCCTATGTCGCTGAGCTGTCGATAGGCGAGGTGAAGGAGACGTTCGACATCCGGCTTCGTCTTGAACCGTGGATATTTTCGGAAGCAATCCCGCGCATCACCGAAGCCGAGATGGGTAAGGCGGAGCGGCTTATCAAGGAAATGGACAAGGCGGACTCGGGCGTGTGGGGGCAACTGAACTGGCGTTTGCACGAAACGCTCTATCTGCCTGCGCAGCGGGATATCACGCTTCAGTTGTTGCGGGTACTGCATGACCGCTGCGATCGGTATTTCCGCTTTCAGGCCGTGCAGGTGCCGATCCGCGAACAGTCGCATGACGAGCACATGGCGTTGGTCGAGGCGTGCAGGAAGCGCGACGCGAAGCTTGGAGCCAAACTGCTGGAGCAGCACGTCAAGACGGCCGCGCAGCAGATCATGTCGGTTGTCGAGGCGGTGGTGACGCGTTGATTCCGCTGGTCAGCGTGTGTAATGCTTCGTGCTGTCTACCCTTGGCACGCTGAGAGCGCAGATCAAGTCCGCAACGCGTTTCGGTAAGCTCGCCGCGCATCCGTAGTGCTGATAGTGCGCGTCCGCGCGCTGCTTTCTCAACGCTGATTGCGTTCCACTACATCGCAGAAACGAACCTGTCCTATCTGCCCGGCGGACCCAAGACCTCGGCGGTGTTTGCACTGCGTGCGGTGACTTGCATAACGCGGTCGAGTCTAGTCAACGGCATTCACGGAGTGGCCTTCGGTCCCTGTACGAACCACGACTCCGCCGTAGTCCGTGCCATCCCATTGAACCTTTTTGAGGATATCGACATGACTCTTACTGGCGAAATGCTTATCGGCTTTTCCGCGGTGCGTGGCACCGAAGGCAGCCAGCGCGCGTTCAATCCGGCCACCGACGCCGAGATCCCGGAGCCGTCCTTTGGTATGGGCGGCGCGGCGGAAGTCGAGCGCGCGGCCTCTCTGGCCGCGCAAGCCTTCGACGTGTTCCGGAACGTCTCCCTTGCGAAACGCGCCGCGTTTCTCGATGCAATCGCCGACAACCTCCTCGGTATCGGAGATGAACTGATCGAGCGGGCCCATGCCGAGACGGGCCTTCCCGTTCCGCGTCTGCAGGGCGAGCGTGGCCGCACCGTCGGTCAGTTGCGTCTTTTTGCGAAGGTCGTGCGGGACGGGCACTTCCTCGGTGCCACGATCGATCATGCCCAGCCGGAACGGCAGCCGCTGCCGCGTGCGGATCTGCGCCTCGCGAAAGTGCCGGTTGGTCCCGTCGCTGTGTTCGGCGCGAGTAACTTTCCGCTAGCCTTCTCGGTTGCGGGAGGCGACACCGCTTCGGCACTCGCAGCGGGCGCACCGGTTATCGTGAAGGCACACGGCGCGCATCTTGGAACCTCAGAGCTGGTAGGTCGCGCTATCCAGAAAGCAGTCAAGGAGCAGGGCTTGCCGGAGGGCGTGTTTTCGCTGCTTTTCGGCGCTGGCCGCAAGCTCGGCGAAGCGTTAGTCGCGCATCCTGCCATCAAGGCGGTTGGCTTCACGGGTTCCCGTCAAGGCGGTCTCGCGCTGGTGCGGATCGCGAACGCTCGACCCGAGCCGATTCCCGTCTATGCCGAAATGAGCAGTATCAACCCGGTGTTTCTGTTCCCGGGCGCGCTCGCGAGCCGCGCTGAAGCGATCGGCAAGGCTTTCGCGGATTCGCTGACGTTAGGTGCAGGACAGTTCTGCACGAACCCGGGGTTGGTGCTTGCGATCGACAGTCCGGACCTCGAGCGTTTCGTCAAGGCGGCGGGCGAAGCGCTGGCAAGCAAGCCGGCCCAGACGATGTTGACCCCCGGAATCTTCGATGCCTTCCGCGACGGAGCGCAAAAAGTCGACGCGGTTCAGGGCGTGACAAAGGTGGCAGAGGGCAGGTCGGCGGGCGAACTTCCGAATGCCGCGCAGGCTGCCCTGTATGTGACCGATGCACGTCGCCTGCTGGCTACGCCCGAGCTTGAGGCAGAGATGTTTGGCCCGGCTTCTGTGGTGATTCGTGCCCGCGACTTTGAGGAATTGCTATCGGTTGCAGAACATGTGGAAGGGCAGCTTACCGTCACTCTACAGATCGACGCTGTCGATTATGCAGACGCCCAGCGCCTGCTGCCGGTGCTCGAGCGCAAGGCGGGACGTATCCTCGCCAATGGTTTCCCGACGGGTGTGGAAGTCTGCCACGCGATGGTTCACGGCGGTCCCTTCCCGTCCACGTCGAATTCGATGTTCACCTCGGTGGGCGCGACAGCGATCGACCGATTCCTGCGGCCTGTGTGCTATCAGGATTTGCCCGATGCATTGCTGCCGGCAGCGGTAAAGGAAGCCAATCCACTGGCCGTTTGGCGTCTGGTTGACGGCGAGCTGAGCGCGCCGGAGCAAGCCGCGAGTTCAGCGGCCAAAAGCTGACGTCCCGGAAAGTGCGGGTCGCCAATGCACGCCGGCGACCTGCAAAGGCGGCGGACTTTTCCCTCGAGCAGGTGTTCAGCGATTCTTGATGCGTTCGAAAACGCGATCGAGGGCGAGGTGCTGAGCGTCCAGTGCTCCCGCGCGTTCAAGATCGGCTGTCATCTGCTCATTCAAACCGCCCGGCGTTGAAAATTCCTTCGACAGATCGGCAAAGGTTTCAAGCCGCGTTTGGGCGGTGCGCGCCAGTCCGCTGAATAGCGACGCGAGGTAAGTCCGCGCGTCGGCGTAGGCAATGCCTTTGTCTTGCAGCCAGATTGCGTGTCTTTCGAGCATGGCGAAAAAACTGCCCATCAAGGCGGTCGACGCGAAAAGGCTGTCGAACGCATCTTCGTCGTCGACGGCTATTGCTGTGCCGAGCGGTGCGAAAAGCTCGATCGCGACAGGATCGGCCGGAAACACGATGGTCGGGCCCATTGCCTGGGCGACCATCGGCAAGGGGGCCAGACGCACTATATGTGCGACATCAGGCATCAAAGCTGCCAGCCGCTCGCGATTCCACGTAGCAACGAAGCTGAGAACGCGGTGTGTTGGCCCAAGCCGAAGCTCCGACAGTACCTGTCGTGCAATTTGAGGTCGAATTGCCAGACACAGCACGGTGCACCGATCCGCGACGTCCTGGTTGTCGCGTCCGACGTGCACTAGCGGGTGTTCGTGTGAAAGCCCTGCAGCGGTTTCGTGATTACGAGGTGAGACCCATATCTCGCGCAGACCGCGCGGCTGTGCCGCCAAGCCGGTGACGATCGCCTGCGTAATGGTGCCTGTCCCGATGAAACCTATTCGCTCAATCATTTCCAGACCTCCTGCCTGAATGCCCGTATTCGCGGTGTAGGGAAAATATGCGTTGAACCATCTTTGGATACAGGATATTGTTTCACAATAGTAGGCTTGCTGTGCATCCCGCTTACAAGTGAGGCGCAAATGACGGATGACGCACCCGATAGCCCGGCCTCGGGCGTCAATCTTGACGACCGCGACGGCAAATCCCAGTTCCTGATCGTGTATCCGGGCGAGGAAGAGAGCTACTGGCAGCCCGTGCCCGCCAATGGCTATGCCGCGGTCCACGTCGCGCCCCACCTCGTGTCGATGCAGCGGCCCTTTTCGGCAGGCACGCAGACAGTTCCACGCGGAGGCTTCGTTCGCCTGCACGCGCATGCAGAGTCTGAAGAGGTACTTCACTTCATTCGGGGAAAGGGAACGGCAATAGTGGAGGGGCGCGAGTATCGAATCGAGCCTGGCGTGACGGTCTTTCTCGGACCACGACAGTCGCATACATTGATCAACGACGGGACCGAAGACCTGCACTGGGTGTGGTTCTTTCTACCGTCCGGCCTCGAGACATTTTTCAAGGCTATCGGACGTCGGCGCAATCCAGACGAAGAGGCTCCAGGCCCGTTTAAGAGACCCGAGAACGTCAGCGAAATCGAAGCGAGCACAGGGTTCGCGCCGTTGGAAGCGAAGCGCGCAGAATAGGGCGCTTGCGTCGGCCGTTTCTTTTACTGTTTTAGGACAGAGTTTGTCATGGTACACATCGCATCACCGCGTTCATTCCATCACCAGATCAGGAACATTGGCCATCGCAACGGCCAACGCTCGAACGCTGCCGCGCTGGTTTCTTCCTATGCGGCACTTTTGACGCCGCCGCTTTCGGGGCTAGCAGGCAATACGCTCGAGCGGGCTGATGTCGCTTCAGTCGCTATCCTGGGCTACAACTAGGGCTTGTGCGAAACCGCTACGCGTCGCGGCGTCCTTCGCCTTCACTGTCCTTGACGTAGATGCTCGCGGGCCGCGCGGCATCGCACGCGTCAATCTCCAGTGTTGCGGTGAAAGACGCAATCTGCGCGAACACGTTCTCGCCGACGCTCACCACTGGCACGTCGAGGGCGTAGAGCTCATTGGCGGCAATCACACCGATGGCGAGAATCAGGTCGCGTTCCGCCAGTATGATGCCGCTCGGGCCAGTCCCGTTGCGCAACGCTTCAGCCAGTACGCTGCTGCTGGAACTCGATCCGCGCGCTCGCGCCATCACGAGTATCCGGCCTTTCAGGCTTTGACCGTAGCCGGAATGGGTCTTGTCGATGATCATCCCGCTTTCGGCGTCGTAGCCGCCCCAGAAGCTCAGGGGAGGCAGCGCGATTGCAAGGCCGCTTGCGCGGCCCGGAACGAGTACTTGCCCGGCAAGCACGGTAGTGGGTGAAATCATGGTCGTCGCTTTAGCCGGCCAGTTCATCGATGCAAACTCTCCCTTCGAAGGCTGAGCGAACACACTCGGCCATGCTTCCAAACGCAACGGTGACACCGATGTTCGCAGGTGCGTAGTGGGCCCACTTCCCTGAGTTAGTCATCACGAGTCCACTGATCTGTTTCATCACGGGAGTGATGTAGGTGCAGGTGTCCACCACAATCTGGACGCCGCGGGAGGCGAGTTGCTGGGCGACCCCTTCAGCTTCGATCTGCCACAGCACGAAACGGCTCGTATTCACATAGAAGTCGCATCGTGGCGAGCCATCGTGTTCTTCGAACAGCTTGCCAAGCGTGTGGAACTCATCGACCGAAAAATGCGGGGTTCCCAGACTGATCGCGGCGAGTGGCTCGCTAGAACGAGCACCGTTCCACTTTCTATGGATGCCGACGAGATCCGCCTCGGTGACAACAATGGTCCGTTCCGGTTCGCCGCCTTGCAGCGCGGCGTCGAGTGTCGGCGCTTCCGGCGTGATGCCTACCGCGTGAAAGAGCGCCACAGAGCCACTGGAAGCGGCTGCCGCGCCCAGAGCCTTAAGCTCGTCCTCCGTTGTGTCGACAGGCAGTCCCGTGATTGCCGCCACCGTTGCGCCGGCATTGAGGCCAAGCAGAAAACCGAGTGCCGCGAAATACGCATCGCGTCGCGGGGAATCACCGAAGCTGGGCGCTTCGAGCACGATGCGGGCGGCCCTGTTTTCGGTGACGTGCAGTCCGGCGTTTGGCACGCGGCCGGTAATGGCCGCTGCAAGATCAAGAAAATCTCCGTAGCGACTTGTACGGGCGCCCAACACGGAGTTGGCGAAAACGATCGCGTTCGATTCAGCCCATGCGATCTGATCGCCCAGACGCGGGCGGTGCTTGAGTTGATACGGCGCGCATGTGAAGGTCGCTTCGCAGCCGAGTTCCAGATGCGCTTCCATCAGGCGTTTGGCAGCATTCGCAATTTCCGCTTTGCCGCGATACAGCTCTGGATGAATGAGATCGAGCGATCCGACATTGAGCGTGGTCGGCACGGCGACCCGCGTTCCGGATGCGACAAACCGTTCGACGAAATCGAGACTGACGGATCCGTGATACAGACACCCGTCGATGTGGGCGGAGGAAACGTCGACGAGTTCCTGGGCGTTCATCACATGCGCCGTGGCGGCAACTATTCGCATCGCGAGCGCTGCACCTTCACCCAATTCACCACTCAGCATTGCTTTGTCACGAACCGATAGTTCAAGCACTGTCGCCTCTTCGTTGTGGTCATTCTCAAATCAGGAATGAGGATACCCGAAGTCCGCATCGGCGACTGTATGACCGCTGTAAAGAACGGCTAGATCAAAACATCAGCCCGCACCCGTGCGGGTTTCGTCGACGAAGCTTTCCGTTGCATCGTCGAGCTTGCGGCCCTTGCGTCCCGCCGGCCCGTGCACATACAGCACCTTGACATTGGCGTGCTCGGTCGAGGCGGCGGGCGGCGTCATCGAATACCGGACTTCGCGCGCGTGGTCGTTCAATTGCAGGTTCGGATTGAACACCGAGTTGAAGCGCCACAGCATCCGCACAAAGTTCGTTTGCCCGTGCATCAGCAGATGTGCCGCTTCGCTCGCCGCGCCGCGCAGTGCGCTCCAGCCAAGGTGCTTGCGGTTGAGTACCTGCTGCGTGCGCACCAGTTCGCGGTAGAACTCGGGCAAGGGCAGCTTCGTCGGCAGGACGGCGTGCTGGATGTCATAGAGCCGGTAGTCGAGGCTCGTCAACTGGCGATGCTCGCGCAGCCAGATTTCGGTACCCGGATAAGGCGTGTTCACGCTGATGTTGACGATCTCGGGAATCTCCAGACACCATTGCCTGATCGCTTCGAAGCGGTCATGGTCCCAGTCGGGATCGGCGATCAGATTGATCGCGACCGTGATACCGAGCGAGCGCGCGAACGCGAGCGCCTCGAAATTCTTGTCGAGATTGACGCGCTTGCGAAACGCCTTGAGGCCTTCTGCATCGATCGCCTCCATGCCGATAAACATGTATTGCAGGCCCAACTCGCGCCAGTATTCGAAAACCTCCTTGTTGCGCAACAGCACATCGCCGCGTGTCTCGAGGTAGTACTTTTTACGTATGCCGCGGCGCTCGATTTCGCGGCCGATCGCCATGCCGTGATCCGCATGCACGAAGGCGACGTCGTCGACAATGAAGATGCCTGGCTCGCGAATCGACGCCAGTTCGTCGGCGATCACTTCGGGGCTGCGCGAGCGATAGCTGCGTCCGTAGAATGTCCACGCGCTGCAGAACGTGCAATCCCACGGGCAGCCGCGCGCGAATTCGATCGATGCACACGGATCCAGCACGCCGATGAAGTATTTGCGCCGATGTCGCAGCAGATCGCGCGCGGGGCGAACCTGATCGAGGCTTTCGGCGAAGCCTGGCAGCGGCCCTTCGCCGCGGCAGGTCACGACGCCGGGTATCGCCAGTAGGTCGGCGTGGCGCGCGACGGCGTCGAGAAGTTCGGCGACCTTCGCTTCGCCTTCGCCTCTTAGCACGCAGTCGATTGCGCCGTCGGCGTGCTTGAGCATATCGGCTGCGGTGAACGACGCGCTGTGTCCGCCCACGAACACGAAGCAGTCCGGCCACTGCGCCTTGATCGCTTTCGACAGATCGATGATTTCGGGAATATTGGCGAGGTAGTTGCCGGAGAAACATACGGCATCAGGGCGCCATTTGCGAATCAACCGCTCCAGATCGCGATGCGATTCGACTTGCAGGTCGAGCAACCGGACCTCGTGCGCAGCCGCGCGGAGTACGGCCGCGACCGTCTCCAGGCCGAGCGGTTCGAGTCGCAGGAACACGCGGGTGTACATCAAGCCACTGGGATGTACGGCGAGCACCTTCATGAGATCTCCTTGGCAGAAAGGGCGCGTCCGAGACCTGTCGGTGCGCGCTGGACTTTCCTGCAGAAATCCTTGGTACGGTTGACTGCCGCGCCCTGCGTCCTGGCGATGTCAACGCGCGCGGCTTCTTGCGATTCTACTGCCCGTCGTCGCAGCTTGCTCGTACGAGGGCAGAGGCGCAATGTCTGCGCCGTATTGGTTTGGCACGGGCGACGACAAAACCATCCGCGCTCTACCGCTGCGGGTCGCCGCCTCAACCAGACCGTTGCGCCTCACGGGCGATCGGCGCCTCGAGAAGACAACCAAACTCGCGGGCAAAGTCGACAGAGACCCGTGCATGGACGGCGCCCTGCTTGTCAAAGAACCGCTGGGTCCCGCCAAGAGCGAACACCCCTTCATGCCAGATGTTCGGATGGATGTAGAGACCCTGCTGTCCATCGAAGCGAAAGCACACGAACTTCTCCGGCGCAATGTCGTCGCCGGGCAATGCCAACGGAACGTAGAACGGGCGATGGTCGAGAGGGAAGAACAGTTGTCCACCATCCGGGTGGTAGTTCGCGTGCCAAAGCAACATCCGTTCCGGTGCATGGGCGTTGTCGTCACGGGCAGCTTCAGGCTCTGTCGCGTACGCAAGAATGTAGTCGCCGCCCACGGCCTCGTTTGAACCGTACAGAATGTCCCCGCGCCATTCGCTTACAAACGTGCCTTCGGTAGTGCCGGCCTCGTCACCGGTTCCGGCGTCTATGGGCCGTGTCCCCAGTGCAGGCCACTGCACGATCTCGATCGGGCACTCGCTCGGATCCGCCACGAGCCTGCCAAATCCGTCAAGCGTTGTCGGGGTCGCGTCGACCACGGGCATCGACACGCGCCGGAGGCCAGGAGGAAGAGCGGGGTTGAGGTAGTCGATCTGTTGGGACATCGGCACAGTTTGAACGAGTCGAAAATACAGATTGTAGACGCTCGAACAAGACGTTTGGCCGACCCTTATGCACATGAAAACGGTCCGGCGGTCCGCTCATGCGTAGCGCGCGAGGAACATGTCGGCGGCCGATTCCGCGACCTGCTTTTGCTCCTGTTCGCCGAGCGGCGCCTGGCCCATCGTCACCTGCGGCCAGAAGGCGAAGGCTTTCACCAGCGCCTGCAGTTGCAGCGCCGCGAAGAGCGGATTGTCGGTCTTGAGACGGCCGTCGGCGACGGCCGCCCGGATCCACACGGTCAGGTCTTCCTCGCGTTCGCCGAGGCGCGCGACCATGTCCCGCGCCCGCTCCGGCGAATGGATGCCGGCCGCGATCGCCACACGTGCCAGCGACAGAAAGGACTCGTCGTTCAAGAGCCGCAGCTTGCGGCCCAAAAGGTCGAGCAACTGCGCGCGCAACGGTTCGTCGGCGCGGTAGGCGGGCGCGTCGCCGCTCTGGCTCGCGTCCCACAACTGATGGAGAATCGCGGCGAAAAGGGCTTCCTTGCTTGGGAAATGGTTATAGACCGTACGTTTGGAGACGTTCGCGCGGGCGGCGATGCGGTCCATGCTGGTCGCGTCGTAGCCGGCCGCGAGGAATTCCTCGATCGCGGCGCCGACGATGGCGACCCGCTTGCGGTCAGTCAGGCGTTGATGGGTGGCACTGGGATCCATAAAAGGATTTTACACCGGGCAGTTTACTTTTCTCGAAAATAAACTACACTGGCTAGTGTACATTTATCTACGGATGGCCTGACTTATGACGTCGCTTCCCGCTGTTGTCAGCCGCATGCTTGGCTTTACCGCCGCGCGACGCGGTCGCGCGTTGTCCAGCACCTCGCCGCAGCACGACGGCGAACGCTTTCGCAACGTCAAGCCGCGTCCCGTCGAGGGCCTGCGCAAGACGCTCGGCATTGTGTGGAACGTGTTGCTCAACAAGCCGAACGGCACCGTGCCGACAGACGCGTTGCCCGTCGATGCGCTGACGCGTGCGCAGCTCGATGCGGCGCCCGACCGCAGCCTCTACCGGCTCGGCCATTCGACGATGCTGCTGAAGCTCCGCGGCCAGTTCTGGCTGACCGATCCTGTGTTCGCCGAACGTGCCTCGCCGTTCCGGCATCTCGGCCCGAAGCGCTTCCATGCGCCGCCGATCGCGCTCGCCGATTTACCGCCGTTGCGCGGCGTGATCCTGTCGCACGACCACTACGACCACCTGGACCGCGAAACCGTGCTCGCGCTCGCGCAGACCACCGGCGTGTTTCTGACGCCGCTCGGCGTCGGCGACCGGCTGATCGAATGGGGCATCGACGCATCGAAGGTGCGGCAGTTCGACTGGTGGCAGGGCGCCGAGGTCGACGGTGTGCAGTTCACCGCTACGCCCGCACAGCATTTTTCCGGCCGCAGCCTGTTCGACGGCAACAGCACGTTATGGGCGTCGTGGGTGATCGTCGACGATGATCTGCGTGTGTTCTTCAGCGGCGACACCGGCTACTTCGAAGGCTTCAGAACGATCGGCGAGCGCCTTGGGCCATTCGACGTCACGCTGGTCGAGACGGGCGCCTACGACGCGCAGTGGCCGTACGTTCACATGCAGCCCGAAGAAACCGTGCAGGCGCACATCGATCTGCGCGGCCGTTGGCTCGTGCCGATTCACAACGGCACGTTCGACCTCGCGATGCATCGCTGGCAGGAGCCGTTCGAAAGGGTGACGGGCCTGGCCCTCGCTCGCGGCGTCGTATTGTCGACGCCCCGCATGGGCGAGCGGCTGGATCTGAGCGCGCCGCATCGCGGCGAGCGCTGGTGGCGCCACGTTGCAGAGACCGTCGCTGTACCGAAGGCCGCATGGCGTCTGTGTGCCGCGCGCAATGCCGGAGATGCGGAGTCTTCGTGATCTTTTGTGAGCGTCGCCTGTCTGAAAGCACGCTCACCTGGGGCCACACGGAGTGCATTGCGGGTATGACCATCGGCGCGCCGTCGACCGCCGGGTGATCTTCGGGCGGCTGCGTCGAGCAGCAGCCAGATCAACCCGCCCGGGGTTCGTCGTCCCCGGTACTTAGCGCCGCGATGCGCACACGGTTGCGGCCTTCCCGTTTCGAACGGTAGAGCGCCTCGTCGGCGCGTTGCAGGATGCGTGGCTACCCCATGTAACGGAAATGCGCCAGTCACGCCGGCAACAGCGGCGTTGCGCCCAGCGATGCTAGCAGCAAACCTCGATGCGGATTCGAGCGCTTTGACGAGCGGCACGGCTACCCGGCTAGGCGTATCAGGCTGAATCCCCTAGCCCCCGCGCGAAGCTCACCCTTGCACGAATAGCGGGCGCACAATCCCAATCAGTCTCGCCGTCGTCAATAGCGCCTTTCGACCGCTGACTGGCGCCTCGGTGATGCGTCGAGATTCGACCAGGGGGAAATGTGCGGCACGTACAGATGTGGACGACGTCCTTTATTGCCGTTGCGGCGATCGGATTTAGTATCGGTTGCGCGCAAAATGCGAGCATGCACAGCACGAGCAGCCTTCAGGACGAATCCGCGATCAAAGAAGTGATCTACGAGATGACAGCGGGCTTTAACAGCCATGATGCGGAGGCGGCCACCCGGATGTACACGGAGGATGCCGACTTCGTCAGTGTCCGCGGCGAGGAGGCAAAGGGAAGGGGCGAAATTAGAAAGGGGCTGGCTGCCATTCTGAGCACAAGAGCAAGGAACGCAGCGCTCGAAACTCGGAACGTGGCAATCCGATTTATTCGGCCTGACGTTGCTCTTGTGCACGTCACCAATGAGCTGAGCGGGCTCATGAATTCTGATGGGCAGACACTGCCCGCGCATCGGGAGCGAAGCCTCAGAGTCTTTGTGAAGGAGTCCGGGGTTTGGCGGGTCGCCGCCTTTCAAAACACCCTAGCGAAACCGTTTGAGGCTAGCTCGACGGGGCAAGGCGCTGCCGCGCCGTGACACGCTAGCTCGACTTGCGTTCAGAACGGCACGTGCTGACGGCACACGCTAAGAACCAGCTGCCGAAACCAACGATGAACAGGGTCATTCTCTAAACGAGGATGCCACATCTGAGAAATCGTAAAGCCATCAGTCGCCACAGGAAGCTCGAAAACGTAGACGGACGCGGCGTGCTGAGCGTTCGCGAACGATGCAGGCAGGAGCGCAACCAGATCGGACGCGCGCGCCACCGCCAACGCGGCGGGAAAGCTGGGCACGACCGCTACGGTCGTTCGTTCCAACCCTAACAGGGCAACCGCAGCGTCGAGAGATTCAATTATCTGGCGACCGTGCGGAGCGACTACGTGGCCAAACGCTGCGTATTGCTCGGTAGTCACTTGCTGTTTCATGTCGAGTGCGTGTCCCTTTCTGACAACGGCGACGTAGCGGTCTCGAAACAATGCCCGGACGCGTATTTCAGGTCCCATTTCCTCCAGGACACCAATCTCGAGATCGGCCGAACCATTTCGAAGATACTCCGCACTCTTTTCCGATTTGGACGAGAAGTGCAAACGCACAAGTGGCGCCACTGCAGTCACTTCAGCAATCAAGGGTGCACCGAGGGCTTCCACGAAAGCTTCATTGGCACGAATCCGAAAGGTTCTGCGCAACGTTGAAAAATCTGTCGCCACCGGCGACGGATGGAGCAAGGCGCGCGCCTCAAGAACAGTATTGTGTGTCTGCTCACGAATCTCCTCGGCATACGGCGTCAGCACCATATGGCGCCCGGCGCGGACCAACAATGGATCGCCGGTCGCAGCACGAAGGCGAGTCAGCGTGCGGCTCATTGCTGAGGCACTCAGATGCAGCGACCGGGCAGCGCGCGTCACGTTTTTCTCGGTCAGCAACGCATCGAGCGCGAAAAGTAGATTGAGGTCCGGTTCAGGCATCGCTTGATCGTAGTCAGCAAGGTGAGATAGGGCGTCCGATGCATATATTAGTTGCATTCGGCGCGGCTTCCGCCATCCCCTATGAACCGCTACATTGGTTTGCGTGATTGACCCCGGAGGATCGCTCCCGTCACGTTCAGATTCGAGAGCGGCTTTGCTTATCGAGGATGCCAATGCAAAACACACTTTCGCAGAAAACCGTTCTCTTGATCGGCGCCTCGCGCGGCCTTGGCCTGGCGATGGTTGAGGAGTATCTGAAGCGCGGCTACCGAGTCATCGCCACCGCACGAGCGGCCTCCACAGATAAGCTTCGGCACGTCGCGGAAGCGTCTGCTGGCGCGCTCGAAGTAGAGACTGTCGATATCACGATTCCAGAGCAGGTCGCAGCTCTGCGCGCCCGCCTCGAAGGTCGGCATATCGATGTGCTTTTCGTGAATGCCGGTGTCAAAAACGACGATGGTGAAACGATAGCGGACGTCTCGACCGAAGAATTTATACGGGTGATGGTAACGAACTCGCTGAGTCCCATGAGGGTCATTGACGCGCTTCAAGACCTCGTCCCGCCGACTGGAACGATCGGTGTCATGTCGTCGGGGCAGGGCAGTATCACCAATGCTACTAGCGCGAATTATGAAGTCTACAGAGGGAGCAAGGCCGCGCTGAATATGTTCATGCGTACCTTCGCGGCGCGCAGCGCGAGTTATCCGCGCAGCCTCCTGACCATGGCGCCTGGATGGGTCCGGACAGACATGGGCGGCCCGACGGCGCGCCTGACGATCGAAGAAAGCATTCCGAACCTGGTTAATACGATCGAGGCTTATGAGGGGCGCCCCGGCTTGCACTACCTCGACTATCTCGGAAGGCCCGTGCCTTGGTGACGGGCCGCTTGCAAACTTGCGCCGCCGCACGCGGTACATCAGTGCAGATGTGATTACCTCGGACGCGCTAACGGCACCTCTCAACCAAGCGCCACGACCGCGATCTCGACGAGCAGCTCGGGCGCGGCAAGCTTCGCTTGCACCGTCGCGCGCGCCGGTGCGTGACCTTGCGGAACCCACGCATCCCAAACCTCGTTCATGCCTGCGAAATCGCGGGCGATGTCCGCGAGCCAGACTTGCGCGGAAACGAGGCGCGTCTTGTCGATGCCGGCCTTCTCCAGATAGCCGTCGATCTTTTCCAGCACCTTCGCGGTCTGGAGTTTCACGTCAGCGGTGTGATCGGCGGAAGTCTGGCCGCCGACGAACACGAGGCCGCCGGCTTTGACGACGCGGCTCATACGTTGGTTGGTTTCGATACGAACGATATCGGTCATGACAATCTCTCCACTTGAACGCGAATGAAATCGCCGCGCGCTTCGACCGAAGGCGCGACGGAGCAAAAAATAAAACCGGTTAGTGCGTCACGAGATGCGAAGCGCCCGTGCGGGAAGCCGCCGCGTCGCGGCCAAAGCGATCGACGGCAAACGCATCGAGCGAAATGGACGGCGCGCCGTCCAGCATCAGTTCGGACACGAGCTTGCCGCAACCTGGCCCGAGCTGAAAGCCGCTGCCGCAATAGCCGAACGAGTAATACAGATTCGACGCCTGGCGGCTCGCGGAAATCACCGGCAGTTCATCTTCCGTAAAAGCTTCGACACCGGCCCAAGCGCGGTTCACGCCGAGATTGCGCAGATGAGGAAACAGATCGGTCACGGTCCGCGCACTGCGCACGAGGCGGGCGAAGTCGACTTCGCCGTGACGATTCGCCAGGTCCGCGATGCCGATCAGTTTGCCGCCGATTACTACGGTGCCGTTGTCGAACTGCTTGAAGGACAACGGCCGGCCCGTTGCGCCGAGCGTCGCGTGGCAGAAGGGCGCGACGCGCTGCGTGACCATCAGCATCAAACCTTCGGCATGCACCGGCACAGGCTCGCCGACCTGCTTCGCCAATTCGCCGGACCATGCGCCCGCGGTGACGAGCAACTGGTTCGCGCTGAACGTGCCATGCGGCGTGACGGCGAACCATCTGGTGCCGCGCTGCTCGATACGACGCACCGGCGTACCTTCCAGAAAACGCGCGCCGAGCCGCTGCGCGGCGAGCCGGAACGCCGTCGTGGTTCGATAAGGCAGCGCGTAACCGTCGCGCTCGACCCAGATGCCGCCCGTGACATGCCGCGCCAGCGCCGGTTCGAGTTCGAACACGGTTTCGCGGTCGACCACCTTCTCCTGCGTGAATCCATGCGATTCGAGCAGCGCGACCCGCTGGCGGCACGCTTCGAGTTCGTCATTCGTTTCGGCGATCTTCAACTGACCGGAAGCAACGAAGCCGCCAGTCTCGCCGAGCAATTCGCTCATGCCGTGCCAGATTTCCCGCGACATCAGCGCGAGCGGAATTTCAGGCAACGGACGGCCCAGCGTGCGCACGCCGCCCGCGTTCACGCCCGACGAATGACGCGCGACATAATCGGCTTCGAGCACGATCACCTTCACGCCGCGCCGCGCCAGGTGGAACGCGCTGCTCGTGCCGTGCAGGCCGCCGCCGATCACGAGGACATCGGCTTCCTGGATGTCGGTCGGGTCACTCACCGGCGAGTTCTCCGAGCGTGAGCGGCTTGATCGGCGGACGGATGCGGTAATAGCCGACTTCGGCGGGCGAGACGCGGCGCGCATCGGCGATCACTTCCGTCACCGTGAGGCCGCACATGCGTCCCTGACACGGACCCATGCCGCAGCGTCCGAACGACTTTGCCTGATTCGGTCCGACGCAGCCGAGCTCGACGAACTTGCGCAACTCGCCCGCGGTGACTTCCTCGCATCGGCAGACGATGGTCTCGTCGCGCGGAATGCGGTTGATGTCGCGCGGACGATACAGGCTGTCGAGAAAAGGCCGGATGCGCATGACGCCCGCGAGCGCGCGGCGATGCGCGAGAGCTTCGGCATCGCGCGACTCGGAGGTGATCGCGCCGAGCTGCGCAGCCGCCGCGAGACCCGCGAGCGTGCCCTGCAAGGCTGCCGCCTGTGCACCGCCGATGCCCGCGCCATCGCCCGCGACAAAGATGCCGGGCACCTCCAGTTCGCCCCACGCATCGACTTTCGGCGTGAAGCACAGTTGTGCGTCGTCCCAGCGGTGCGAGGCGCGCAGCGCTTGCGTGAATTGCGTGTTCGGCACGACGCCCTGATGCAGCAGGATCACATCGGCTTCGAGACGTTGCGCGGTGCCTTGGGTCGTGAAGTGAAGCGCCGCGGCGCGCTCGATATGATCCGTGCCGATCCGTGCTTCCACGCGCAGATCGTCGGCTGCCTCGAAGATCGGCACGTTCGCTTCGCGCAGCGTGCGGATCAGTTGCAAGCCTTTGCTCAGGAACGGCCACGCGCGCAGCGCCGCCAGCATGTGACGCTTGGCGCGCCAGCGGTCTTCGTGACGCGTGGTATCGACCAGCGCGCGGATCGGTACGCCGGCGCGCACGTATTGCCAGCCGAGCAGATACAGCAGCGGCCCGCAGCCGGCGAGCACCGGCGGCGCGGCGGGCACTTCGCCCGCGCTCTTCAACAGGATCTGCGCCGCGCCCGCTGTCAGCACGCCGGGCAGCGTCCAGCCGGGAATCGGAAAGGGCCGCTCCAGCGCGCCGCTGGCGAGAATCACGCGTTGCGCGTCGAAGCTGCCGATCTTGCCGCCCTGCAGATAATTGACGCCGCGCTCGCGAGTAACCTGCCACACGCTCGCGTTCGTCAGGTGGCGCGCACCGGAGGCGGCGAACGCTTCGGCGACAGCCGCACCCGCCGCGTAGTCCGGCCCGAGAATCTCCTTGCGGCGCGCATCGGCGCGGCCGATGGCGCGATAGATCTGGCCGCCCACGGCGTCCTGTTCGTCGATCAGCACGGTCGTGAGGCCGGCGCGCGCCGCGCGCGTCGCCGCGCTCATGCCGGCGGGACCGGCGCCGACCACGACGACGTCGACGGCTTCGGAAGCGAAATCGGATGCGAAATCAGCGGTCATGGGCGTTCTCCAGCGGTGCGTCGGTCGCGGCAGTCGCGCCGAAGTGCGGCAGATCGCGCGCGCCTTCCTGCGAGCGGATTCGCATGCCGGCCTTGACTTCGACCATGCAGGCCTGGCGGCTCGGCATGCCGTCGATCTCGACGAGGCATTCGAAGCACGCGCCCATCATGCAGAAAGGCCCGCGCGGTGCGCCGGATACAGGCGTCGCACGAAACCGCGACACGCCTGCGGCGAGCAGGGCCGCCGCTACCGAGCAGCCGCCCGGCACGGACAGCGGCTGATCGTTGAACCAGATGGCGACGTTCGTGGCGGCCGCGCCTTGCACGCCCGGCAGCGGCTTGAAAAGCGTGTGAGTCGATTGAGTAGTCATGTCGAATTCAATGAGCGGGAGTCAGTTCTCCGGCGTGCTCGAAGCGGCGCGCGGAGAAGTGGGGCAGTTCCTCGGGCATCGGCGCGCCCATGATCCACGGCGCGACGCGCAGCGCATGCGCGGCCGCCAGCGTCACGCCGCTATGGCAGGTGACGACGAACGCGCCGGGGTGCCCCTCGGAGTGGTCGTAGATCGGAAAACCGTCGGGGCTATAGACACGCAACGCGGCCCACATGCGCACGAGCCGCACGTGCTGCAACATCGGGAACGCGCGCACGCCGCGCCGGGCGATGTCGGCAAGCACGTGCGTGGTGGTGAAATCGTTGAAGCCGACTTCTTCCATTGAATCGCCGAACTGCACGCTGCCTTCGTCGGTCTGGCGCACGTTGAGCGTCGGATAGTCGAGAAACCGCGCGACACGCTCGCTCACCAGCACCTGTCCGCGATTGGGCGCGACCGGCGCGTCGAGCCCGACGAACGGCGCGAGCGCGCGATTGCCGAGGCCCGCGGCGAGCACGACCCGCGCGGCGCGATAGGTCCCGTGCTTTCCGTGCACGACGAAGCCCTGCGCTTGCGGTTCGATGCGCTCCGCGCGTTCGCCCGACACGAGCCGCACGCCTCGCGCCTGCATGGCGGTATGCAGGCCGCGCAGGAGCTTGAGCGGATTCACGTGACCGTCCATCGGCGAATAGCTCGCGCCGATCACCGCGGGGCCGATTTGCGGAATGCGCGCGCGGACTTCGGTGGCGTCGAGCATCTGATACGGGTAATCGCCCAGTTCGGCTTGCAGCGTCGAGAGGCGCTTGTCGCGTTCAGCGAGTTCGTTGTCGTTGAAGCAGAAGTGAAAGCCGCCGGGTTGACGCAACGCCACGTCCACGCCCGTTTCCTTCTGCAGCGCTTCGGCGAGTCCCGGCCAGCGCGTGGCCGAACTGCGCGACCAGCGTGCATAAGGCGACAGGCCATAGCCCTTGCCCTGAATCCAGACGAGGCCGAAATTGCCGCGCGACGCGCGAAAGCCGCCGTCGTCCTCGTCGAGCACGGTCACGCGCGCGCCTTCGCGGGCAAGGCCGTAGGCCACGGCCGAACCGACGAGGCCGCCGCCCACAACCACCACATCCGCCGGGACGCTGGGGCTGGCGCTACTAGTCAATGTCATCGGGTTTCTCCGATCAGAATGCGATCCAGTCCGACCATGCGGTCGAGCAGGACCATCAGGAGGACCGTGCCGACGATCAGCACCGCCGACACCGAAGCGACCAGCGGATCGATCGTCTGCGCGATCTGGTTGTACATGGCGACGGGCAGCGTGGTCGTGCCGGGCGTCGCGACGAAGATGGTCATGGTCAGTTCGTCGAAACTCTGGATGAACGAGAGCACCCAGCCGCCCGCCACGCCGGTGCGGATCATCGGCAGGACCACGCGGCGAAACGCGGTGAAGCGGCTCGCGCCACAGGAGAGCGCGGCGCGTTCGGCATCGCGGTCGAGCCCGACGGCCGACGACAGCGCGAGCCGCAACGCATACGGCAGCACGATGATGACGTGCGCGCAGACCAGCGACCAGAACGATCCCGACAGATGCAGCAGCGAGAGAAAGCGCAGGAACGCGATGCCGAGCACGACTGCGGGAATCATCATCGGCGAGAGGAAGAAACTCGTGAGCGCGGCGCGGCCCGGGAAGCGATAGCGCGCGATCGCCAGCGCGGCGGGCACCGCGAGCAGCACGCCGATGCTCGCCGCCGCGAACGCGAGCCGCACCGACAGCCAGAAGGCCGCCACGATGTCGCCGTTCTCGATGATCGCGCGGAACCAGCGCAGCGACGCGCCATCGAACGGCATCGAGATGAAGCCCTTGTCGGTGAAAGCCACCAGCATCACCACCGCGAGCGGCGCGAGGATGAAGGTCAGAAAGAACGCGTTGTAGACGAGCCCGAGAATGCCGTTCTGTTTCATGATCGCTGTCTCCCGCTCAATCGAAGATGTGCTGGAAGCGGCGCTCGGCGAGGCGGCTGCAACCCATCACGATCGCCACGTTGGCGATCAGCAGCAGCACGGCGATGCTTGCGCCGAGCGGCCAGTTGAGCGTGCCGAGGAACTCGTCGTAGGCGGCGGTGGCGACCACCTTGAGGCGCCGGCCGCCGATCAATGCCGGCGTGGCGAACGCCGATGCCGACAACGCGAACACGATGATCGAGCCCGACAGCACCCCCGGCATGATCTGCGGCAGCACCACGCGGCGGAACACCGCGAACGGCGAGCCGCCGAGCGAGCGGCCGGCCCATTCGACTTGCGGATCGAGCTTCTGCATGGTCGCCCAGACCGACATCACCATGAAGGGCACCAGCACGTGCGTGAGCGCGATGATCATGCCGGTCATCGTGAAGACGAGGCGGATGGGTTCGTCGGTGACGTGCAGGGTCTGGAGCAGGTTGTTCAGCACGCCGTTGTTACCGAGCAGAATCTGCCAGCCGAGCGTGCGCACCACCACGGAGATGAGCAGCGGCCCGAGCACGATCAACAGACACAGCGACTGCCACGGACGCTTCATGCGCGCGAGCACGATGGTCTCCGGCACGCCGAGCACGATGGACAGCAGCGTGACGGCGAAGGCGAGGCCGGCGGTGCGCAGGAAGATCGTGCCGTAGTACGGGTCGCTGACGACTTCCCAGTAGTTCGCGAGCGTATAAGCAGCAGTGACGCCCGCCGTATCGCTGAAGACGCGGAACGACAGCATCAGCGTGAGCAGCAGCGGCACCAGCAACAAGCCGACGAACAGCAGCAGCGCGGGCCCCGACAGCAGCCACGGCGCGGCGCCGGGACGGGCGTCGTCAAGCGTGGCCATGAGCGCTCTCCGGATTGTCTTGCGTGAGCACGCGCAGGTCGTCGTCGGTCCACGCGAGACCGACTTCGTGGCCTTCCTCGGGCGGCGGCGCGCCATGGTTCGGTTGCGCGACGCGCAACTTGCCGAGTTCGGTGTCGACTTCGAGCAGCCATTGATTGCCGACGAAGACACGCGTCGCGATGCGGCCGCGCACGCGCGCATCGCCATTGGCCAGGTGAACCTTTTCCGGGCGGATATAGACGTTCACCGTGCCGTCGACGTGACGGCCTTCGTGCGGCACATGCAGCGTCGTGCCCGCCACGTCGATTTCCGCGCAGCGCGGGTTGCGGCGCAGCACTTCGCCGGAAAACGCGTTGGTGCGCCCGAGAAACGTCGATGCAAACGGCGTGGCGGGACGCTCGTACGCGTCATACGGCGTGCTGAGCTGCGCAATGGCGCCGCGATGCATCACTGCGATGCGGTCGCTCATGGTCATCGCTTCGACCTGATCGTGCGTGACGAGAATCGTCGTGATGCCGAGGCGCTTCTGGATCGCGCGCAATTCGATGTGCATCTCCTCGCGCAGCTTGGCGTCGAGGTTGGACATCGGTTCGTCGAGCAGCAGCAGTTCCGGCTGCATCGCGATGGCGCGCGCGATCGCCACACGCTGACGCTGGCCGCCCGACAGTTCCTTCGGATAGCGGTGGCCGAGGCCCTTCAGACGCACGAGCGAGAGCGCTTCGGCGACGCGCTCATCGCGCTCCTTGCGCCTGACCTTGCGCATCTCCAGTCCGAAGCCGACGTTGCCCGCCACCGTCATGTGCGGAAACAGCGCATAGCTCTGGAACACCACGCCGATGCCGCGCTTCTCGGGACGCTCGTTGGTGATGTCGCGGCCATCGAGCAGAATGCGGCCCGTCGTCGGCGTGATGAAGCCCGCGACCATTTGCAGCGTGGTGGTCTTGCCGCAGCCGGAGGGTCCGAGCAGCGACAGCAGCTCGCCGCGTTCGACGGCCAGATCGAGTCGATCGACCGCCGTGAAATCGCCGTAGCGTTTCGAGATGCCTTGCAGAGTCAGGAAGGCCATGCGCCTCGCTCCTTCATCAGATCGCGCGCCGCGCGAGGAACCTGCTGCTGGTGCCGCACTTCAGCGTTCGACCGAACGGTTCCAGCGCTCGGTCCATTCGGTCCGATGCTGGTTGATCGTGGCCCAGTCCATTGCGGTCAGCTTCGAGATCTGCTCGGGACCGTAGGGCACGCGCGCGGCGATCTCAGGCGTGAGCTTGACGGTCTTGTTGACCGGACCCAGACCGATGCCTTGCGCCTGCAGTGCCTGCACTTCCGGGCTCAACAGGTACTGCACGAACTGCTGCGACAACTGCGGCTGCGCGTTCTCCGCGATCGCGCAGGCCGCCACCTGCAACGCGACCGCGCCTTCCTTCGGGTAGATGAACTTGAGCGGGAAGCCGGTGTTCTGCAAGGCGACCGCGCGGCCGCTGCCGTAGGGCGCGAGGATCACGTCGCCGGACTGCATCTGGCCGTCCATCTCGCCGGGCGTCGGCGCCCAGGACAGCACGTTCGGCGCGACTTGTCGGGTCATCGCGGTGAAGCCGGGATCGATGTTCTTCTCGCCGCCGCCGGACAGACGCGCGAGCATCACGAGCGTATGCAGACCATAGGTATTGGTGATCGGCGGCACGCCGAGTTTGCCCTTGATGCGGCTGTCGGTGAGCGCCTTCCACGAGTCGGGCGGCGGCAGGCCGGCCTTTTTGAAGGCCTCCTCGTTATAGCCGATGCCGGTTGCCACCATGCCGACGCCGATCGCGCTCGGCCCCAGCTTCGCGAGCGGGTAGAGATCTTTCATCACGGGCGCGTCGTCGAGCTTCGCGCACAGGTTCAGTTGCATCGCCTGGTACATGGGACCATCGTCCATGACCGCGACGTTGATCTGCTGATGGCCTTTCTGCGCCTGCAGCTTGGCGAGCGTATCGCTCGAATTGCCCGCGACGTAGACGATCTTGACGTTATGCGCCTTCTCGAACGGCGGGATGATTTTCTGCCGGTAGAGCTGCTCGTTCGAGCCGCCGACGTTGGCGACATAGAGCGTCGTTTCGGCCTGCGCGAAGAGCGGAGCGGCGAGGGTGCAAGCGCATAAAAGCGCCGCGAAGGCAGGGTGGGACGGGGCGGACAGGCGGCGATGCAACGCTCTTCTCATGACGACGATCTCCAGTTCCGGTGTGGGGAGGCGGGCTTCGCTGCCCGTCGTTGGAATGCAGTGTCGCGCCGGCTGGTCATGTCGTCCAATACGAATAAAATACCTATCTATGCATAGATGATATGGGTTGCAGGACGCCGTCTAAGGGAGAATACGGATGAATCTCAAGCACATCGAGGCGTTTCGCGCGGTGATGGTGTCGGGGTCGATGACCGCTGCGGCCAAGGCGCTCTTCACGTCGCAGCCGAACGTGAGCCGTCTGATCGCGCAACTCGAACGCGACACGGGGCTGCAACTTTTTCAGCGCAGCGGCGTGCGGCTGATTCCGACGAGCGAGGGCGAAGCGTTCTTTCGCGAAGTCGAACGCGCGTTTGTCGGCTTGCAGGGGTTGGCGAATGCCGCGGCGCAGATTCGCAATCTCGGCAGCGGGCGTCTGCGCATCGCGGCGATGCCCTCGGCGGGCATGACGCTGGTGCCGCATGCCATCAAGCGGTTTGTCGAACTGTTTCCGGATGTCACCGTGTCGCTGCACGTGAATACGTCGGGCACGGTCAATCATTGGACGGCGTCGCAGTTTTGCGATCTCGGCGTCGCGGTGTATGTCAGCGAGGCGTCCGATTGCGAGGTCGAACAGCTGGCGGACGTGGCTGCCGTGTGCGTGATGCCGGCGGCGCATCGGCTGGCGGCGAAGCGCAGCATCAAGCCGGAGGATCTGGAAGGCGAGTCGTTCATCTCGCTGTGTCACGGCGACGGCACGCGCGCCTTGATGGACGAAGTGTTCCAGCGCGCGGGCGTGCAGCGTGTCATGGCGATCGAGGCGCAATACACCGCGATGTGCTGCGAGATGGTTCGTCACGGCATGGGCGTGACGCTCGCGCATCCGATCGTCGCGCGCGACTTCGCCGGGCCGGAAATCGCGATTCGCCCATTCCTGCCGGCCACGCGCTTTCAGACCTATCTGCTGTTTCCTCCGCACAGGCCGCGAGAGCGGCTGGCGTCGGCGTTCGTCGAGGTCTTGCGAGCGCTGCACGAGGAACTGCTCGCTGAGGTCGTGGCGCCGGCGCGGAGCGCGGCGGGACGCGGGCGGGCGCGGTCGCGGGCGGAGGCGGGAGGAGACAGGCTTTGAATCGAACGGCCTGCAATTGACAACCGGAGGATCACGGCGCTTTGGAAGAAACAGGAGGCGAGCCGTGCTCGCGCCGTACTTTGATGACTGGGCACGATGACAATCGAGATGACTGGTGTACCTTGTCTAACTTGGCGGTATATCCTCCCTGTACTCATTCCGATCCTCTGAACGTTTTCTGAAACCGAGTAATCGCGATACATGAACGAGCAACCGTCCACCATCGAAATTGAAAGTGCGCCGAATCCCAGGTTCGCCGTGATCCTGATGCACGGTCTCGGCGCCGACGCCAACGACTTCGTGTCGCTCGTGCCCGAACTGCGTCTCGCCGATGCGCTCGCCGTACGCTTCGTGTTTCCCAATGCGCCGGAGATTGCCGTTACCGCAAATAACGGCTATGTGATGCGCGCGTGGTATGACATCCGGTCGTTTCAGAGCATCAATGAGCAAGTCGACGAAGCGGGTATCGAATTGTCTTGCGCAACCGTGCGGCAATTGATCGAAGCGCAGAACCGGCGCGGCATTCCGACTTCGAACATCTTTCTCGCGGGTTTTTCGCAAGGCGCGGCGATGACCTATTCAGCGGGGCTGACGCACGCTGAGACACTTGCCGGCTTGATCGTGCTGTCGGGTTATGTGCCGTCGCCGGGCTTTATCGACAGCCGCTTGAGCGCTGCGAACCGTGGCACGCCGATCTTTGCCGCGCATGGCATGTACGACGACGTGTTGCCGATCCAGTTAGGCGAGGCCGCGCGCGACTTTGCGATCACGCGAGGTTGCAAGGTCGACTGGAGCGCGTATCCGATGCCGCATTCAGTGTGCGGGGAGGAGATATCGGCGCTGCGCACCTGGCTCGGCACAATTCTCGCAGCGTCGTCCTGAAGGGTGTAGGCGTTCGACCTTCTCCTTCGCACCGTCTATTCGCAGAAGAAAACCCCGTTGAATCCGTGGACTGACAGGGTTCCGTTTTTCGGCGCTACCGGCGGCGCGGTCTGGCCGGGCTCAGGCGTCCGGCGTTTGCGCAGGCGCTTGCGTGCCCGGCAGGTCCGCTTGCGCGGCGCCTTCGAGAAAGCGGCGGGTCGATTCGAACGCCTGCAGCATCGGCTCGGGCCACGGCGTTTGCAGCATGACCGCCTGATGGTTTTCGAACGCCGACGACAACAGCTTCGCTAGCTCAGGCGAGCGCAGATGACGCAGCAGCACGCTAACCGCAATCGCCGTGGCCTGGCTCGCGCCGGCCGTCTGGAGTTCCGAAGCGGTGAGGGCCGCGACCTGTTTGTTGATGTCCACTGCAACTTCCTTGGATGAGATGTGGGAGATGGATGGCCCGATGGCCGGTGCCGAATTTTGACATGGTTGGCCGCTCGTCGTGAGCAGCCGGCGGTGCGAGTCTATATTGACGACCTCACGCAGGCCGAGCGTTACCCGTATGAGATGCTTTCCGGTAATGGCCATTGCCACAGTTTGCTAATTCGCCGGCTGAATTAATCGGGGTATTCGCTAGCGCGGCTTGCGCGGCTGCGGGAATCAATTCGCTGGGTATCAATGGCGGAATGTCGTAGGAAAAATCATTAAGCATCGTTGCATATTCGCTATTCACCGCGTTGTTGGCTCGAAAGCGCGATTTGCATGGTATTCTGCGCGCCGATTTTCGCCGTATCGTTGACGTAATACTCGCGGATTAATCCGTGCGTGACCAAACAGATCTCGCTACAGAACACAATAAGAAGGTGGGGGTGCGATGAGCGTGATATTGACCGTGCTTGGCGCGGTGGTCGGCATGCTGGCCGCCTTGTCGAACGATTTTTCGATCAGCCTCGGTGCACTGCTGGGCGCCGTGGCCGGTTTCGCGTTTTCGCGTCTGCTGCAAAAGAAGTCGTCGGGTGCCGCGACGGAATCTGCTGCCAAAGCGGCCGCGACTGATAGCTGGAATTCTCCGGGTGAACTGGTGGCGCGCGTCGAGCGGCTCGAACGCGAGATCGTCGTGTTGCGCGGCGAGATTCGTCAGTTGCGTGCGGGCGGCGTCGAGGGCGCTACGGATACCACTGCGCAGCCCGCCGATCGTGCGGCGTTCAAGCCGCGGCCAGCGGACGCCGCGTCGAGTCCTTACGCGATCCCGCCTGCAAATGAGCAGACGGCACGTCCGCAGCCTGCGGTGCTGACCATGCAACTTGCTGCCGCGCGCTCACCGACAAGCGCCGAAGCCAGCGTGCCGGCCTCCCAGAGTGCGGCGCGCACAGCCGGCGCACCCGGCACTCCAAGCACGCCAGGGGCACCAGGCGCCACACCGGCCACCTCGACCGCACCACTGGTTTCAGCCCAGCCGACAACGTCAGCGCCGCTGCCTCCCGTACCACCTTCAGCACCCGCGCCCCCGCGTGGCCCCGGTCTCACCGAACGTCTCTTCAAAGCGGGCCGCGACTGGCTTCTAGGTGGCAACACGGTCGTGCGCGTCGGCATCATCGTGCTGTTTTTTGGCATTGCCTTCCTGCTCAAATACGCCGCCGACAACAGCCTGCTGCCGATCGAATTCCGCCTCGCCGGTGTAGCGCTCGCCGCGACGGCGTTGCTCGTGCTCGGCTGGCGTATCGGCGAGCGACGCGGTGCGTACGGTCTGATCCTGCAAGGCGGCGGCGTCGGCGCGCTGTATCTGACCGTGTTCGCGGCCACGAGGCTTTACCACTTGCTACCGGCGGGCGCGGCCTTGCCGCTGATGGTCGCGATCTGCGCGCTCAGCGCGTTTCTGGCGGTGCGGCAGAACGCTTCTTCGCTGGCCTTCATGGGCAGCGCGGGCGGTTTTCTCGCGCCGGTGTTGCTGTCGACGGGCGGCGGCAGTCATGTGATGCTGTTCAGCTACTACGCGCTGCTCAACGCGGGCATCTTCGCGATCGCCTGGTTCAAGGCGTGGCGCCCGTTGAATCTGCTCGGCTTCGTATTCACGTTTTCGATCGGCGCCGCGTGGGGCGTGATGGCCTACCGCCCCGAGCTGCTCGCGAGCACCGAGCCGTTCCTGATTCTGTTTTTCCTGATGTACGTCGGCATCGCGCTGCTCTACGCGGTACGGCGCGAAATCGCGCTCAAGCATTACGTCGACGGCACGCTGGTGTTCGGCACGCCGCTGGTGGCGATCGGCCTGCAAGCCGCGCTGATGAAGAACACCGAGTTCGGCCTGGCGTGGAGCGCGGTGGCGCTGGCCGCGTTCTATCTTGCGATCGCGGGCTGGCTCTCGCGGCGCCGTGAACGCCTCGGCATGATGTTCGAGGCGATGCTCGCGCTGGCGGTGATCTTCGCCACGCTCGCCGTGCCGCTCGCGTTCAGCGGACCGACGACGAGCGCGACCTGGGCCATCGAAGGCGCGGCGATCACCTGGCTCGCCGTGCGTCAGCGGCGCCTGAGCGCGTTTGGCTTCGGCCTGCTGTTGCAACTGGCGGCGGCGGGCGCCTACGCGATCGGCACGATCACGCAGAGCCCTGACGCGAGCGTCTGGCCGGTCCTGAACGGCGCCTACATCGCGTCCGTGCTGATCGCGCTCGCGGGCATGTTCACGGGATGGCGTTTGCACGGCCGCAGCGAAGCAGGCGAGTGGCACCTGTGGATGCCGCAGATCGGTCTCGTCGCCAGCGTGTGGGGTTTGTTGTGGTGGACCTTCGGTGGCCTGTACGAAATCCATGCGTACACGAGCGCTCATCCTGGCTACGGCCACGCCCGTTTCGACACCGCGGCCGTCGCGCTCTTCGCCGTGCTGACGGCGTGGCTCGCTCACGGCGCGCGCCGCGCGCTGCGCTGGCCGCTTGCCGAATTGCCGGCGCTGGCGCTCGTGCCGGTCCTCGCGCTGCTGACTGCGGAGCTTTTCACGTTGGGCATGGCGCCGGTGAGCGGCTACGGCTGGCTGGTCTGCGCGCTCGCAGCGCTCTCGGCGTATGGGTTGTTGTGGCGTCAGCAGCGCGACGTCAGCGATATCCTGCTCGCGCCGCTGCATACGCTGATGTTCTGGACGGCCGGCGCGCTTGCCGCGCTCGAAGGCTACTGGGGATTGCGGGCCTACGTGCCCGAAGGCGCGTGGAGCTGGAGCGCGTGGGCGTACGGCTTCGGTGTGCTGCTGCTGTTGCTGGCGGGCGCCGGCCATCGTCTGCGCTGGCCGGTCGCGCGCTTCATGCAGGCGTATCAGGTGTGGGCCGCGGCGCCGCTCGCCGTCCTGCTGTGGGCGTGGAGTATCGCGAGCGTGACGAGCGACGGCAGCGCCGAGCCGCTCGTCTGGCTGCCGATCCTCAATCCGCTCGACGTCGCGCAGATCCTCGCGTTCGTCGCCTGCGCGGTATGGCTGCGCAGACTACGCGCATTGGGTGTGCAATGGCATCCGCGCGCCTTCGATTACCTGGTGCTCGCCACGCTGTTTCTATGGTTCAACGCGCTGCTTTTGCGCACGCTGCATCATCACTTTCACGCGGCGTACGATGTCGATGCGGTGCTCGCGTCGTTCAGTCTGCAGCAGGTGTTTCTGGTCGGCTGGAGCGCGTTTGCTTTTGCCGGGTTGTGGCTCGCGCGCCGCGACAGTATCGTGCGGCTGTGCGCGATCGCCTCGACGCCGCTCGTGCTGGTGATGTGGATATGGACGTTCTTTGCGAACCTGACGCAGGACGGCGGCACATGGGCGCGTCTGCCGTTGCTCAATCCGCTCGACCTGGTGCAGGCGCTGATATTCGCGCTGGCGGCGTTCTGGCTCGTGCGGATTCACCGGCTCGGCGTGCCGATCGGCGAATATCGCGTGCCGTTGCAGGTGGCGGCCGGCGCGACCGGATTCTTCTGGCTGAACGCCATGCTGCTGCGTACGCTGCATCATTGGACGGGAGTGCCGTACCAGCTCGAGACCATGTCACACTCGATGCTCGTGCAGGCGTCAATATCGGTATTCTGGACCGTGTGCGCGCTTGCCATGATGATCTGGGCGACGCGCCGCGCGAGCCGGATCTTCTGGTTCATCGGCGGCGCGCTGCTGGCGGTGACCGTGGTCAAGCTGTTCCTGTTCGACCTGTCTCACGTGACCGGAATCGAGCGGATCGTTTCGTTTATCGGCATCGGGTTGATGTTGTTGCTGATCGGCTACTTCTCGCCGTTACCGCCTAAGGCTCTGGTCGTGGAAACTAAGCAATGAAGCGTGTCTTTACATTGACCGGCTGGTGTTTTGCGCTCGTGGCGACGTGGGCGTCCGCGCCCGCGGTCGCGGCCGACGACTTCGCGCAGCATTTTGCGCTGCAACTCGACGAGGGCGCCGCGTACTACAGCGTGACGCTGCCGGCAACTGTCTACGCGGCAAGCCAGCGTCACGATCTCGGCGACGTGCGCGTCTTCAACGGCACCGGCGAACCCGTGCCGTACTCACTCGATGCGCCACGCGAGCCTGCCCGCACGCCGCCCACGCTGCGTCCGGTGCGATGGTTTCCGTTGCCGCCCGCGGCCTCCGGCAGTTCCGGCGCGCCGCTCGGCGTGACGATCGCCGCCGACGGTTCGCTGCGCGCGACCTCGGCTCCGCCCTCCCGCGCGCAACACGACACCGACCTGATCGACCTCGGACGCGCGTCGCGTACCAGCCGCGTGAGCGCGTTGCTCGTGCACCTGCGCGACGACAATTACCAGGGGCGCGTCACGATCGAAGCGAGCGACGACTTGCGGCACTGGCAACCCGCCGGCGATGCGCAACTTCTCAAGGTCAGCTACAACGGCAGCACGCTGAGTCAGGACCGGATCGAACTGGACGGCATGCGGGCGCGTTACCTGCGTTTGCGCTGGCTCGACGGCGCGCCGTATGTCGAGTCGTTGGACATGGAGATACAGGCGCTGGCCGCCGACGCCGCGCAACGCGCCGAGCGGACGTGGCGCGAAGGCATTGTCGCGCACGCGGGGCCGAAACCCGGCGAGTATTTTTTCAGCACCAGCGGCCCGTATCCCATCGACCGGTTGCGCCTGAATCTGCCTCAGCCGAATACCGTTGCGCCTGCGGTCGTCTACTCGCGAGCGGGGCTGGATACGCCGTGGCGCGAAGTCGCGGGCGCGACATTGTTCCGCCTGCACAACGGCGACGTGGAGCAAAGCAATCCTTCGCTCGAATTGACGCCCGACACGGATCGTCAATGGCGCGTGGTGGTCGACCCGCGCAACGGCGGACTCGGCAGCGGCACACTGACCATTGCTGCGGGCTGGCGTCCGGCGACGCTGACGTTCGTCGCGCGTGGGACCGCGCCGTTCACGTTGGCGGTGGGTAGCGCGACGACGGTGTCCTCGGCGGTGACCCGCGACGAGCTGTTGATGGGTGCCTCAGCGGTCCCCGCGACGGCGCGCCTGGGTGATGCGCTGTCACCGGAGCAGGCCGCGAGGGCGCAGTCCGCGAAGGATCCCGATGCAATGCGCCGCTACTTGCTATGGGCGGCGCTGCTACTGGCAGTCGGTTCGCTCGCGGCGATCGCGTGGCGGCTCGCGCGTGGTGCTCATGCGCAGGCGGGCGTTACGCCCGTTGGCGCACCTGGCGCGTCTGAAGGGTCCGGGGTAGCGGGCGCGGCGGCTAGCGATCCTGGCGCGGGCGACGCGAACGGGCAGGGCGAGCGCAAAGGCTGAATTCAGCGCCCGCATGCGGCGCGCAGGTCACTCCTCGCGCGCCGTCATCGTGCCGATGATCTTGTCGAGCGCGTCGCCGAAGGCGAGCTTCTCCTGCTCGTCGAGACAGTCGAACATATCGCCGTTCCATTTGCGCGCGATCGGCATCACCTTCCGATACAGCGCGCGGCCCTCGGGAGTGAGCGACACCAGCACGACGCGGCCGTCTTCCGCGCTCGCCTCGCGTTTCACGAGTCCCTGCTTGATCAACGCTTCGGCGGCGCGGCTTGCCTGGCTTTTGTCGAGATTGGCATGCCTTGCCAGTTCCATGATCGAGAACGGCCCGAACGATCCCACCGACGCAATCACGCGCGCTTCAGGCAAGGTCACGCCGAGCTTGTTCTGATAGCGTTCGCTGATGCCGCGTTCGGCGAGTTTGTTGAGGACATGCAGACGGTACGTCAGGAACTGTTCGAGCCCGGCTTTGGCGTCCTTCATGGTCTTCCCGTAGTGTGTGAGCGGTCGCGGCGCTGTGATTGTTGCCGCAACCGTCTTGCCGGTCAACGCGTGCCGTATTTCAGGCGCGTCAACTGTTCGGCTTCGTCCGCCAACAGGCGCGCCGCGTCGCGGATCGCGACTTCGAGCGTGATCGGTCCGGGCGCCGGCGAGAAGCAGCCGCTGAAATATTCGGCGAGGCGCGGCAAGGCAGCGGAGTCGACGCCACCTGAGAGGAGCGTGGCCGGCACGCCGGCAGCCTGTGCGTGACGGCAGGCGATGAAGGGTGCCTTGCCGTGCAGCGTTTGCACATCGGAACGGCCTTCGCCGGTGATCAGCCAGTCCGCGCCTTCGAGCGCGGCGTCCAGCCCGATTTGCCGCGCGACGGTTTCCGCGCCCGGTTCGAACTGCGCGCCAAGCATATGCAGCGCGAAGCCGAGGCCACCGGCCGCGCCCGCGCCGGGCAGTTCGCGCGCCGTGCGGCCGAGCGCCGGTTCGAGCAGATCGGCGAAACGGGCGAGCGCTGCGTCGATCGCGGCCACCTGGTCCGGTTTCACGCCCTTTTGCGGACCGAACACCGCGGTGGCGCCGTGATCGCCGGTAAGCGGATTGTCCACGTCCGACATGCCGACGAAGTGCGTGTCGGCGAGACGCGCGTCGAGTTGCGACACGTCCAATCGCGCGAGACGGGCGAGCTGTTCCGGCGTGGCGTCGAGTTCATTGTCCTGGGCGTCGAACAGCTTGAGGCCGAGGCCGGCCAGAAGGCCCGCGCCACCGTCGTTCGTGCTGCTGCCGCCAAGCGCGACGAAAAAGCGCCGCACGCCGGCGTCCATCAGCGCGCGAATCGCTTCGCCCATGCCGCGCGTGCTGCGCGCCTCGACGGGCACGCCCATTCCCACCGGGTCCGTAATGCCGACGACCTCCGCCGTTTCGATGATCGCGCTGCCGTCGGCGAGCAGGCCCGTGAGCGCGTCGCGCACCGGACCGGCCGCGCCGCGCACGCTCAGCGTGCGGCGTTCGCCGCCGCTCGTGAGCATGGCGTCGAGCGTGCCTTCGCCGCCGTCGGCCATCGGGCAGATGCGCACGTCCGCGTCAGGACGGGCGCGCTGGATGCCAGCTGCGATCGCTTGCGCGACCTGTTCCGCGCTGAGCGAGCCTTTGAAGGAATCGGGAGCAATGACGACGACGGGCGAGGACGGCGAATTCGGCATGGTGTCTCTGAATGGTTGGAATCGTTGCGAGGGCGGGTGAAATGTCGGGATGCGCGCGCAGCCCCGAGCGCGTCCATTAGCTTATCAGCATGGGCGCGCCGACTGAATATGTCGAATGGCATAGCCGGCATTGACAGCGTCAGCGCGCGCACGCGCGGCGCGTGCTTTTGCTTTGCTCTTGCTTTTGTCCGCGCCGGGTGATGGAAGCGAAGCTGTCGGGAAAAATTGTGCAGACAGGCGCGGCGTAGTGGTGGCGCGGCACCCCTGCCGCACTGGAACAGTGCGCAAACGGGCCTGAAACAGCGCGGAAAGCGGCCGGAATCCGAGCAAAATCGCGATAAAAACGCGCCCATTCATCGAATCCCGGCTAGGCGCGCAAATAGTTTGCTAAAATATTCGGCTCTTTGGACCCAACCGTGCTGCCGGCGGCCTGCAAGCCCGCGGCGCAGGCGCGCAATCGAGGCGAAGCGATCAACACGCGACCAAAAACGCGAGATCGCGCGACATCGACAAGCGGCACGGAGAAGATAACTGATTCGCTCGAATAATTTTAGGACGATTGAAGCCATGGCTAACGTTGTTGAAAACCTCGGCAAGCTCGAACGCCGCGTAACGATTTCCCTGCCGAAGGACGCCGTGCAGAAGGAAGTGGACTCGCGTATCCGTCAACTCGCGAAGAACGTGCGCATGCCGGGTTTCCGCCCGGGCAAGGTGCCGCTCAAGATGGTGACG
The DNA here is from genome assembly GCF_046030175.1 of Paraburkholderia sp. RL17-373-BIF-A. Classification (NCBI taxonomy): domain Bacteria; kingdom Pseudomonadati; phylum Pseudomonadota; class Betaproteobacteria; order Burkholderiales; family Burkholderiaceae; genus Paraburkholderia; species Paraburkholderia sp. RL17-373-BIF-A. The sequence continues at coordinate 123,579 of NZ_JARESO010000017.1, read as the reverse complement.
CAACAGTATTCGGGCCAGGTGGAAGCCGAAGTGCTGAGCGACAAGGTCGGCAAGGAATTTTTCGACATCAGCCGCGCCGAAAACCTGCGCGTCGCCGGTCAGCCGAGCTTCGCGCCGAAGGCCGAGGCCACTGAAGGCGACTACGCGTTCGACGCGACCTTCGAGGTGTATCCGGAAGTGAAGCTGGGCGACGTCGCCACGGCTGAAATCGAGCGCACCACGACCAGCATCAGCGAAGCGGAAATCGACCGCACGCTGGACATCCTGCGCAAGCAGCGCGTGCACTTCCACGCTCGCGGCGAAGCCGGCGAGCACGGTGATGGCGGCGGCGACACGGCAGCGAAAGAAGGCGATCGCGTGACGGTCGACTTCGTCGGCAAGATCGAAGGTGAAGTGTTCCAGGGCGGCAGCGCAGACGACTTCGCGTTCGTGCTGGGCGAAGGCCGCATGCTGCCGGAATTCGAAAAGGCAGCCACGGGCCTGAAGGTCGGCGAGTCGAAGGAATTCGATCTGGCGTTCCCTGAGGACTATCACGGCAAGGACGTCGCCGGTAAGACCGCGCAATTCACGATCGCGATGAAGAAGATCGAGTGGCCGCATCTGCCGGAAATCGACGCTGAATTCGCCAAGTCGCTCGGCATCGAAGACGGTGACCTGACCAAGATGCGCGCCGAGATCAAAGACAATCTCGAGCGCGAAGCGAAGCGCCGCACGCAAGCCATCGTCAAGAACCAGGTGATGGACGCGCTGCTGAAGATTTCCGAACTGGACGTGCCGAATGCGCTGATCGAACAGGATCAGGAACGCCTCGTCGCGATGGCGCGTCAGGATCTGGAGCAACGCGGCGTGCCGAACGCCAAAGATGCGCCGATCCCGGCTGCCATGTTCAAGGAACAGGCTGAGCGCCGCGTCAAGCTGGGCCTCGTGCTGGCCGAGCTGGTCAAGGCCAACGAACTGCAAGCCAAGCCGGAGCAGATTCGCGCCGAAGTGGACGAGTTCGCGAAAAGCTACGAAGACCCGAAGGAAGTCGTCCGCTGGTATTATTCCAACCAGCAACGTCTTGCCGAAATGGAAGCGTACGTCGTTGAGGCCAACGTCGTCGATTTCGTCCTCAGCAAGGCCAAGGTGACGGACAAGGAAGTGAGCTTCGAAGAACTGGCAAGCGCAACGGCGCAAGCGTAAGCGTCGCTGCAACGGCGTGCCGGCTGTCGGAGCGACGGCCTGCACGCCGTTTTTTTGTGCTGTGAATGTGTATTGCGTTTTTGCTCGTGTTGCACGGCGCACGTGCACTGATCGCGCACTTGAATACGGGGTTGTCGACCACACCTGTCCAGCATCTAATAGTTAGAATATTTCAGACAAGGATCCACTGCATGACCTTTCGCGCTCAAATGCTGGACACGTTGACCTCCCAGTCGTCGCGGGATCTCGAAGCGCAGGCGCTCGGACTGGTGCCGATCGTGGTGGAAACGAGCGGCCGGGGCGAGCGCTCGTATGACATCTACTCCCGTCTGCTCAAGGAACGCATTGTGTTCCTGGTCGGTGAAGTGAACGACCAGACGGCCAATCTCGTCGTCGCGCAGATGCTGTTCCTCGAAAGCGAGAATCCGGACAAGGACATCAGTTTCTACATCAACAGCCCGGGCGGCTCGGTTTCCGCCGGTATGGCGATTTATGACACGATGCAGTTCATCAAGCCGGACGTCTCCACGCTGTGCATGGGTCTCGCAGCCAGCATGGGCGCATTCCTGCTGGCGGCCGGCGCGAAAGGCAAGCGTTTTGCTCTGCCGAATTCGCGCGTGATGATTCACCAGCCGCTCGGCGGCGCGCGTGGTCAGGCGTCGGACATCGAAATTCAGGCGCGCGAAATCCTGTATTTGAAGGAACGGCTGAATCATCTGCTCGCGCATCACACCGGCCAGCCGGTCGAGCGCATCGCGCGCGACACCGACCGTGACAACTTCATGTCCGGCGACGACGCGCAAGCTTACGGCCTCGTCGACCAGGTGGCGCACAAGCGTCCTTGAGATGGTGCGTTTTTGCCCCGAATTGGGGCAAAAACGTCGCCGGATCGGTTGTGAAATAATCAAATTTCGTCCGAGTGCCTGCGGCAAACGCCGTCACCTTGGCTCAAGCCCGGCCCCGCCCAAACTGCGAGGCCAGGGCAAACGGCGTATCATGTAATCGAGTGTCCGGAGGCTCACACATCTATGGCGGACAAGAAAGGTTCTAACAGCGAAAAGCTGTTGTATTGCTCGTTTTGCGGCAAGAGCCAGCATGAGGTCAAAAAACTGATTGCCGGCCCGTCGGTGTTCATCTGTGATGAATGTATCGACCTGTGCAACGAAATCATCCGTGATGAGGCTGCAGGTGCGGGCATCGAGGCGGGCTTGTCGAAGTCCGATCTACCGAGTCCGCAGGAAATCCGTGAAATCCTCGACCAGTATGTGATCGGTCAGGAACGCGCGAAGAAAATTCTCGCGGTCGCGGTGTACAACCACTACAAGCGTCTCAAGCATCTCGACAAGAAGGATGAGATCGAGCTGTCCAAGAGCAACATCCTGCTGATCGGCCCGACCGGTTCCGGCAAGACGCTGCTCGCGCAGACCCTCGCGCGCCTTCTGAACGTTCCGTTCGTGATTGCCGATGCAACCACGCTGACGGAAGCCGGCTATGTCGGTGAAGACGTCGAGAACATCATTCAGAAGCTGCTGCAAAACTGCAATTACGAAGTCGACAAGGCCCAGCGCGGCATTGTCTACATCGACGAAATCGATAAGATCAGCCGCAAGTCCGACAACCCGTCGATCACCCGCGATGTGTCGGGCGAAGGCGTGCAACAGGCTTTGCTGAAACTGGTCGAGGGTACGATGGCGTCGGTGCCGCCGCAAGGCGGCCGTAAGCACCCGAATCAGGACTTCATCCAGGTCGACACCACCAACATTCTGTTCATTTGCGGCGGCGCGTTTGACGGCCTCGAAAAGGTCATCGTCGATCGTACCGAGAAGACCGGTATTGGCTTCGGCGCAAGCGTGAAGAGCAAGCAGGATCGCGACGCCGGCGAAGTGCTGCGCGAAGTGGAACCGGAGGATCTGATCAAATTCGGCCTCATTCCCGAACTGATCGGCCGTCTGCCGGTGGTCGCCACGCTCGGCAAGCTCGACGAAGTGGCGTTGATGAAAATTCTCGTCGAACCGAAGAATGCACTGGTGAAGCAGTACCACAAGCTGTTCAACATGGAACGCGTCGAGCTCGAAATTCGCCCGGCCGCGTTGCAAGCTGTCGCGCGTAAGGCAATTCGTCGCAAGACGGGTGCGCGTGGTCTGCGCTCCATCCTGGAACAGGCGTTGCTTGATGTGATGTACGACCTGCCGCAAATGAAAGGCGTTAGCAAGGTCATCATCGACGACAACGTGATTGACGGCGACGGCAAACCGCTACTGATCTACGAAGACGCGCCCAAAGTGGCGGGTTCGAACTGATCGGCTTTCGGGTTCTGCAAAAAAAGCCGTTCATGGCAACGTGAACGGCTTTTTTCGTTTATCGTGTGGTCAGGCTGGTTGTTTTCACTATGGAGTCACTGAACCTTCGGAGTCACTGAACTTTTCCCACACGCGGAGGCTTGCAATCTTTTCTGCTGGCCTCACCTATCGAACGAACTGATTCCACTCATGGGGAAATGAAATGTCAGGAACCCAACTCCTTCCGCCGGAACGCATTACGCTCCCGCTGCTCCCGCTGCGTGACGTAGTCGTCTTCCCGCACATGGTGATTCCGCTCTTCGTAGGCCGCCCGAAGTCGATCAAGGCTCTCGAAGCAGCGATGGAAGGCGGCAAGCACATCATGCTCGTTGCCCAGAAGACGGCTGCGAAAGATGAGCCGACCGAAAAGGACATGTACGAAGTAGGGTGTGTCGCCAACATCCTGCAAATGCTGAAGCTGCCCGATGGCACCGTGAAGGTGCTCGTCGAAGGCTTGCAGCGCGCGAAAACGCTTTCCATCGAAGAACAGGAAACGCAGTTCTCGTGCGAAGTCATGCCGCTCGAACCTGACCACGCCGACAGCGCTGAAACTGAAGCGCTGCGCCGCGCGATCGTGTCGCAGTTTGACCAGTATGTGAAGCTGAACAAGAAGATCCCGCCGGAGATCCTGACGTCGCTGTCGGGTATCGACGAAGCCGGGCGTCTGGCCGACACGATCGCGGCGCACTTGCCGCTCAAGCTCGACCAGAAGCAGCACATCCTCGAAATGTTCCCGGTCATCGAGCGACTCGAGCATCTGCTCGCGCAACTCGAAGCCGAGATCGACATCCTGCAGGTCGAAAAGCGCATCCGTGGGCGTGTGAAACGCCAGATGGAGAAGAGTCAGCGCGAGTACTACCTGAACGAACAGGTCAAGGCGATCCAGAAGGAACTCGGCGAAGGCGAAGAAGGTGCGGACCTCGAAGAACTCGAGAAGCGCATCACGGCTGCCCGCATGCCGAAGGAAGCCAAGAAGAAGGCCGACGCCGAGCTGAAAAAGCTCAAGCTGATGTCGCCGATGTCGGCTGAAGCGACCGTCGTGCGCAACTACATCGACACGCTGATCGGCTTGCCATGGCGCAAGAAGAGTAAGGTCAACAACGACCTCTCGAATGCGGAACGTGTGCTCGACGAGGACCATTTCGGTCTCGAGAAAGTGAAGGAACGCATTCTCGAGTATCTCGCGGTCCAGCAACGTGTCGACAAGGTCAAAGCGCCGATCCTGTGCCTCGTTGGGCCTCCGGGTGTCGGTAAGACGTCGCTGGGTCAGTCGATCGCTCGCGCCACGAACCGCAAGTTCGTGCGTATGGCGCTCGGCGGCGTGCGCGACGAAGCCGAGATTCGCGGTCACCGTCGTACGTACATCGGTTCGATGCCCGGCAAGATTCTGCAAAGCCTGACCAAGGTCGGCGTGCGCAATCCGCTCTTCCTGCTCGACGAAGTCGACAAGATGGGTCAGGACTTCCGCGGCGATCCGTCGTCGGCTTTGCTGGAAGTGCTCGATCCGGAACAGAACCATACGTTCGCTGATCACTACGTCGAAGTCGACTTCGATCTCTCGGACGTGATGTTCGTCGCGACGTCGAACTCGCTGAACATTCCGCCGCCGTTGCTCGACCGGATGGAAGTGATCCGTCTGTCGGGTTACACGGAAGACGAGAAGGTCAGCATTGCGCAACGTTATCTTTTGCCCAAGCAGAAGAAGAACAACGGCCTCAAGGAAGGCGAGGTCGATGTGACGGAAACCGCGATCCGCGACATCATTCGTTACTACACGCGTGAAGCGGGCGTGCGTTCGCTCGAGCGTGAAATTTCGAAGATCTGCCGCAAGGTCGTGAAGATGCTTCTGCTGAAGAAGGCGGAAGGCGCGGTGAAGGTCGACGGCAGCAACCTCGATACGTTCCTCGGCGTGCGCAAGTACGACTTCGGTCTGGCTGCGAAGGAAAATCAGGTTGGCCAGGTTACGGGTCTCGCATGGACGGAAGTGGGCGGCGATCTGCTGACCATCGAAGCTGCGGTGATGCCGGGCAAGGGCAATGTGATCCGCACGGGTTCGCTCGGCGACGTGATGAAGGAATCGGTCGAGGCAGCACGCTCGGTGGTTCGTTCGCGTTCGCGCCGTCTCGGTGTCAAGGACGAAGCATTCGAGAAGCAGGACATTCACATTCACGTGCCGGAAGGTGCGACGCCGAAAGACGGTCCGTCTGCCGGTATCGCGATGACGACCGCGCTGGTGTCGGTGTTGACCGGGATTCCGGTGCGCGCCGATGTCGCGATGACGGGCGAAATCACGTTACGTGGCGAAGTTCTGCCGATCGGCGGCTTGAAGGAAAAACTGCTGGCGGCGCATCGCGGCGGTATCAAGCTGGTGCTGATTCCGGAAGAGAACGTCAAGGACTTGACGGAGATTCCGGACAACGTGAAGAACGCAATCGAAATCGTGCCGGTCCGTTGGATCGACAAGGTGCTCGAACTGGCGCTCGAACGTGTGCCGGCGGCGTTGCCGGAAGAAGAGCCGAAGCCTGCTGCGCCGGTCGCAGCGGAGCCGGGCAAAGACGCCGCAGCGACGGAAGTCGTGAAGCACTAAGATAGTCAGTAACGAAGCTGTGTGCTTGAAGAAAACCCGCGGTCACGGCCGCGGGTTTTTTTATGGCCGCGCGACTTGCGTCAAGCGTCGCGCGAGGTGCGTTTTCCCACCTATTGAGCAAAGCTGCGGTGCGCTTGCCGACTGGTTGCATGCGCATCGATTTGCGGCAACATCTTGTTATAGGAAGCCCCCTCGAAAACCACCCAAATCAGGCTCAACCCCGCTTGACACAAGGGTTTCGGCCAATTCTAATGATTGCGCCCGGCGTTGCCCGCCGGCCGCGTGATGCTAGGCGCTAAGAGAGTGCCGTCACGATTGCCATAAACATTCTCGGGGGTTGGAATGAACAAGACGGAATTGATCGATCACGTTGCACAGCAAGCCGACATTTCGAAGGCAGCAGCAGGCCGTGCACTCGACGCTGTGATCGATGGTGTCAAAGGTACGTTGAAGAAGGGTGGTTCGGTGACGCTGGTCGGTTTCGGCACCTTCGCGGTTGGCAAGCGTACCGCGCGCACCGGGCGCAATCCGCGCACCGGCGCTGCCATCAAAATCAAGGCGGCCAAGGTTCCTAAATTTAGGCCTGGCAAAGCTCTGAAGGATGCGCTAAACTAATGGGCTCGCTGCTTGAGGAACGTCGGTTGACGAGAATCGGGCGGCAGACAGAAGAAGCACTGAATCGTGAAACGGGTGCTTAGCTCAGTTGGTAGAGCGGCGCCCTTACAAGGCGTAGGTCGGGAGTTCGAGCCTCTCAGCACCCACCAGTTTCAGATTCGTTTAAGTGTTTCAGCGCAGCGCAGTTGTGCTGCATAAGGAGTGGTAGTTCAGTCGGTTAGAATACCGGCCTGTCACGCCGGGGGTCGCGGGTTCGAGTCCCGTCCACTCCGCCAGTATCCTCGAAAGGCGAACTCCGGTTCGCCTTTTTTATTGCCCGCTGTTGTAAGATCGGGCGTTCTGTTTTTGGCACTCCTCACGCATGCTCGATTTTTTCCGCAATCACAAACGCCTGATGATGTTCATGCTCATCCTCGTCATTGTGCCGGGGTTGGGTTTTGTGGGTATTCAGGGCTTCCGCGGCTTCTTTGACGAAAGTGCAAACGTCGCGAGCGTCAACGGTCACAAGATCACGCGCGCTGAATACGACGACGCGATGCGTCAGCAACTCGACCGCGCCCGTCAGATGCTCGGCGCGCAGTTCGACATGAAGTCGTTCGACACGCCGGAACGCCGCGCTCAGATGCTCGATGGTTTGATCGAGCAACGCGTGCTGGCCGATGAAACACAGCGCCTGCATCTGACCGCGTCTGACGACGCCGTACGCCGTGTGTTGATGAACGATCCGGTGATCTCGTCGCTGAAGAATCCCGACGGCACGGTCGACGTCGAACGCTACAAGCAGTTGCTCGCCATGCAGGGCATGACGCCCGACCAGTACGACGAACGCGTGCGCTACAGCATTGCCACGCAGCAGTTGCCGGCCAGCATTCAGGGCAGCGCGTTTACGTCGAAAACGCTCGCTCAGCATCTGACTGAGCTCGCGGAACAACAGCGCGAAGTGCAGGGCATTGCGTTTCATCCGCGCGATTACGCCGCGAAGGTGCAGCCCACCGACGCGCAGCTGCAAGCGTATTACGACGCGCATCGCAACGAATTCGCTACGCCCGCGACGGCCACGATCCAGTATCTCGTGATGTCGCCGGCCACGCTCGCCGCTTCCGCGCAGCCTACCGACGCCGATCTGAAGAAGTACTACGACGACAACATCGCGCACTACCGCACCGACGGCCAGGTGCGTGCGAGCCACATCCTGATCGCGGCGCCGAAAGACGCGAGCGCGGCTGACAAGGCCAAGGCCAAGCAGAAGGCCGAAGATCTGCTCGCGCAGATCAAGGCGCATCCGGACCAATTCGCGCAGATCGCGCAGCAGAATTCGCAGGATCCGGGTTCGGCGTCGAAGGGCGGCGATCTGGGTTACTTCGGCCGCGGCATGATCGCGGGCGGCCAGGCGTTCGACGACGCCGTGTTCGCGCTGAAGAAAGACGAAGTGAGCGGCATCGTGCAGACCGACTTCGGCTATCACATCGTCAAGGTGACGGACGTGAAGCCGGCGGTCACGAAGCCGTTCGACGAAGTGAAAGATCAGATTTCGAAAGACCTGAAGACGCAGTTGGCCAGCAAGGCATTCACCGACGATTCGGAAGGCTTCACGTCGATCGTCTACGAAAAGGCGAAGAGCCTGCAGCCCGCTGCCGACAAGTACAAGCTGCAATTGCAGACCGCCACGGTCACGCCTCAGCCGGATCCGAAGCTCGCGCCTGACAGCCCGCTGAATAACGCGAAGTTCCTCGCCGCGGTGTTCGCTAGCGACGCCACGACGGCACGCAACAACACGCAGGCCATCGACGTCGGCGGCAACACGTTGATCGCGGCGCGCGTGACCGACTACAAGGCCGCGGCGGTGCCGGCGCTCGACGCCGTCAAGGACGCCGTGCGTCAGAAGGTGATCGCCGTTCAGTCGGATGAAGCGGCTCACAAGGACGGCGTGGCCAAACTGGCCGAGTTCGAAAAGTCGAAGGCGACCACGGGCTTCTCGTCGCCGTTGAAGGTGTCGCGCAACGACGCGCAAGGCGTGCCGCCGGCCGCATTGAGTGCAATCTACAAGGCGGACGCGCAAAAATTGCCGGCCTATGTCGGCGTGGATCTCGGCGACGACGGCTATGCAATCTATCGCGTGAACGCGGTGGTGGCCGGTAACACGGTCGATCCGCAACGTCTGGCCGCAGCGCAGCAACAGATCGCACAGGTCGATGCGCAGTCCGAAGCAGAGGCCTACGTCGAAGCGCTGCGCGCGCGTTCGAAGGTGAAATTCTACGGCTCGCTCGACAGCAGCAATGCCCAGGCAAGCGGCGAATAACACCGCACAAACACAAAAAAGCCCCGCAATTGCGGGGCTTTTCATTTGACGAGTGCAAGCTCGTCAAACGGTTTGCTGCGGCACGCTGCGGTATTACAGGCAGCCGCTGATTGCACCTGTGGCGTCGCTGCCCGCAGCGCCATTCGCGCGGAAGCCGACCCACGTACCTTTGCCGGTGTACGACGGGCGTACGACAGCGGCTGCGCCATTAGGCGGCTGCTGACCCGGAACATAGACATCCATGGCTTGATCGTTAGCCAGCGTGTCTTGCGACACGACTTGTTGTTGCGAGCTGTCTGCCCACTTCTGCGCGATACAGGTAGCGACAGCCTTCGGCGGTTGCTGGCTTTGACCAACGGACTGAACGCCAGCGGGTGGTTGAGCGGCGCAGGCAGAAATTGCCACGGTCAAAGCGATTAACGGTAAATATTTCACGTTATCTCCTCAAAAGTCGCTCAAAATCGAGCCGGTTACGCGGGATTACGAAAGTGTCAGAGAGAACTTACCGATCCGCGTTCCCGCAGTTCTGGAAACAAGTTGTTAGCAGGCTTTTTCAGTGCGGCGAACTTGTGCGAAGGAGTGGCTTGACTGCGGGCCACACGTTGTTGAGTAGCACTGGCTGTGCCTGCTGGGTCGGATGAATCTGATCGGCCTGGAACATGTCCGGTTTGTCGGCAATGCCGGCGAGCAGAAACGGCACGAGCGGCACACGCAATTGCCTGGACAGTTCGCCGTACAAGCCGTGGAACTTTTGCGTGTAGTCCGGGCCGTAGTTAGGCGGCACATACATGCCCACCAGTACGACCTTCGCGTGACCTTGCTGAGCCTGCTCGATGATCGTGCGCAGGTTGTCTTCGGTGGTGGAGAGCGGCACGCCGCGCAATGCGTCATTGGCGCCGAGTTCGACGATCACGATGCTCGGCTTCAGGCGCTGCATGAGCGCGGGCAAGCGGGCTCGTCCGCCGCTCGTGGTGTCGCCGCTGATGCTCGCATTGGCGACGCTATAATCGATTCGCTCGTCGGTGAGGCGCTGGCGCATCAAGGCGACCCAGCCCGTGTCGCGGGGCAGGCCGTATTCGGCGGAGATGCTGTCGCCGAGCACGACGATCACCGGCTTGGCCGGTTCGGGCGCGTTGGCGGCCCGGGCCGCGAGGCTCACTGAAAACAGGGTAGCGGCCACGGCAACGCCGCATGCCGTTGTCAGCGCCGTGGCGCGAGACGTCATGGCACGCACTTTCAACCTACGCTTCACCATGCTAAACAAAACTGATCCAGTCATTGAAGTGCGGGGTTTGTGCAAGAAGGTTAAGGATGCAACGGGCGAACTGACGATTCTCGACGACATCGATCTTGCTATCGATGCCGGCAGCAGTGTGGCAATCGTCGGTGCATCCGGGTCGGGCAAGTCTACGCTGCTCGGCTTGCTCGCAGGATTGGACAGCGCGAGCTCGGGCTCGGTTCGGTTGCTCGGCCGCGAACTCGGTGAACTGAACGAAGACGAGCGCGCCGCATTGCGCAGCGGCTCCGTCGGCTTCGTGTTCCAGTCGTTTCAATTGATGCCTCATTTGACGGCGCTCGAAAACGTCACCTTGCCGCTGGAACTGCAAGGCGGCATTGGCACCCGCGAAGCCGCAACGCGTGCGCGCGGCTTGCTGGAGCAGGTGGGTCTCGGCAAGCGCACCAGTCATTATCCGAAGCTGCTGTCGGGCGGCGAGCAGCAACGTGTGGCGCTCGCGCGCGCGTTCGTCACACACCCGGCGATCCTCTTCGCCGATGAGCCGACCGGCAGTCTCGATGCCGCCACCGGTCACGCGGTGATCGATCTGATGTTCGAGATGAACCGCGCGAACGGCGCTACGTTGATTCTCGTCACGCACGACATCGAACTGGCGCGCCGCTGCGATACCACGGTGACGATCGAGGCAGGACGTCTCGCCTGAGCGGGCGTCGATACAAAGCAAAAGCGGGCCGCAAGGGCCCGCTTTTTTCATTCCGGCTCACTTCGTCAGCAGGCGAATTCGCCAACCACCTCAGCATAAAACTTCAGCGGCACGGCGACGTACCGCGCCGCTCACCATTACTTCTTCAACGCCGCGCGCGCCCGCGCGATCAATGCAGACGTCGACGAGTCGTGCTTCTTCTCATCGACGCTCGACGCCGTCAGGTCGGCCTCGACCACCTTGCCGAGAATCTTGCCCAACTCCACGCCCCACTGATCGAAGGAATTGATGTTCCACACCGACCCCTGCACCAGCACCTTGTGCTCGTACAGCGCGATCAATGCGCCGAGCGAACGTGCGGTGAGCGCGTCGACCAACAGCGTGCTGGTCGGACGGTTGCCCGGAAATACCAGATGCGGTGCGAGTTCAGGCTTGTCCGCACCGGCCACTTTCTTCGCTTCTTCGAGCGTGCGGCCGAGCATCAGCGCTTCACTTTGCGCGAAGCAATTGGCGAGCAGCTTTGGATGATGGCTGACGAGCGGATGCTCCGGCGTCAACACAGCGATGAAGTCGATCGGCACGATCGTCGGACCCTGATGCAGCATCTGGAAGAAAGCGTGCTGACCGTTCGTGCCCGGTTCGCCCCACGTCACTGCGGCGGTCGGGTAGTCGACCATCGCGCCGTCCAGACGCGCGGACTTGCCGTTGCTTTCCATCTCGAGCTGTTGCAGATACGAGGGCAGGAAATGCAGTGCTTCGGAATACGGCGCAACCAGGTAGCTTTGCGAGCCGAAGAAGTTGCGATACCAGATGCCGATCATGCCGAGCAGAACCGGCAGATTTTTTTCGAGCGGTGCGTCGCGGAAATGTTGGTCCATCTCGTTGGCGCCGGCGAGCAGTTCGTCGAACTGCTTCGGTCCGATCGCAATCATGATCGACAGACCGACCGCCGACCACAGCGAATAGCGGCCGCCGACCCAGTCCCACATCTCGAACACGTTCTCTTTCGCGATGCCGAACTTGACCACTTCCGCAGGATTGGCCGACACGCCGACGAAGTGCTTCGCCAGCGCGCTTTCCGGGCAGCCTTTCTCGATGAACCAGTCGCGCAGCGAGCGCGCGTTGGTCATGGTTTCGAGCGTGGTGAAGGTCTTGGAGACGATGATCGCGAGCGTCTCTTCGGGATCGATCTGCTGCATCACGTTGTACAGATCGGCGCCGTCGACGTTCGACACGAAGTGCGTGGTGATCTCCGGCGTGGCCAGATGATGCAGCGCGTGCACGACCATCTTCGGCCCAAGATCCGAGCCACCGATGCCGATGTTCACGACATAGCGGATCCGCTTGCCGGTATAGCCTTTCCACTCGCCGCTGCGCACCTGGTCGGCGAATGCGGCCATCTTGGCGCGCTCGGCCTGCACCTGAGCGTAGAACGGCGCTTTCGGATCGGTGGCGCGCAGGGCGGTGTGCAGCACGGCGCGGCCTTCCGTCGGGTTGACGATTTCACCCGCGAACATGGCGTCGCGGCGTTTCTCGACGCCGGCTTCGCGCGCGAGTTGCACGAGCAGTTTCAGCGTCTCTTCGGTGATGCGGTTCTTCGAGAAATCGGCCGCGAGACCGCCGCCCGCGAACGCAAAGCGCTCAGCACGGGTGGGGGAGGGATCGTTCTCGGGGGCGAACCAGTCGCGCATATGTGCATCGCGAATCTTTTCGTAATGCGTTTGCAGCGAGGACCAGGAGGGGAGCGAGTTCTGGGTCATAGCGTCCGTCTAACCAAGTGGCACGAAGAAAGGCGCGCGCGTGAAGCGCTGCCGAGGATGATGCAACGATGCTGTTAGAGCGATGCCGCGCGGCCGGGTTCGCCATGGGTGGCGGGGAAAGTTCGCCGTTACCCGTGGTGGCTCCGACGCGCGGCGCAGTCAGTCAGTATAACGGCGTTGCGTGACGGGCGGCAGCGGTTTGGGGCGTCGATCCATAGGTTGGGACGGACAGTTTCAGCACTTCACCTCAGCACTCCGCCGCCGGGTAGAACAAACGGTTCAGCAAGGTTCGCACCATCGGCGCCAGTTCGCCCGCCGTCAGGCCGGCGGGACCGTGGCCTTGCGCGCTCAGCGTGTCGGCGGCGAGACCGTGCAGATAGACGCCCGCGAGCGCCGCTTCGTAACGCGGCAGATGCTGCGCGAGCAGCGCGCCGATGATGCCGCCGAGCACGTCGCCGGTGCCGCCCGTCGCGAGCGCGGCGTTGCCGGTCGGATTGATCGCGAGGCGGCCGTCCGGCGCCGCGATGACGGTGCCGGTGCCTTTGAGCACCACCACGGCGGCATAGCGCGCGGCGAGCGAGCGCGCCGCAGTGAGGCGGTCGCGCTGCACGCCCGGCGCGTCGGTGCCGAGCAAACGCGCGGCTTCGAGCGGGTGCGGCGTGAGGATGCACGGATCGCCTTGCACGCCGCGCGCGGTGACGTCGGCGGCGAGCGCGGAGTCCTTCGAGATCAGGTTCAGCGCGTCCGCGTCGAACAGCTTGGGCACGTCGAGTTGCAGCACGTCGTGCATCACGCGCGTGGCGCGCTCGCGATGACCCATGCCGCAGCCGACGGCGAGCGCGTCCATCTGGTCGAGCGGCAGATCGTCGATGGCATGCAGCATGAGTTCGGGATGCGGCGGGTCGTAGGGCGGCGCGCCTTCGCCCAGCAACGCGACGTGCACCTTGCCCGCGCCGGTGTACAGCGCCGCGCGCGAGGCGAGGATCGGCGCGCCGCACATGCCGGTTTCGCCGCCGACCACGGCGAGGCTGCCGAAGCTGCCCTTGTTGGTCGCGAAATCGCGCGCGGGCAGGAAGGCGGCGAAGAGCTCGGGCGCGTTCAACTGCACGGCCGTGCGGCCGCTAGTGTCGACGCCGATCGGCGCGACCGTGACCGCGCCGGCAAGATCACGCCCTTGCGCGGTGAAGAGCCCGGGTTTGGCGCCGATGAAGGTGACCGTATGGGTGGCATGGACGGCGGCGCCGTCGCCGTTGCCCACAACCGTGCCGGTGTCGCTGTCGAGGCCGCTCGGCACGTCGAGGGCCAGCACGCCGCCTTTGCGCGGCCGCGTTTTGGCCCGTTGCGAAAGCTGCCGGGCGACGGCCGCGAACACGCCTTCGAGCGGACGCGTGAGGCCGATGCCGAACATGCCGTCCACCAGCCACCGGTAGCCGTCCAGCGACGCGGGCGGCGTGCTGCTGATCGCGACGCCGGCCGCGCGGGCCGTGTCGAGAGCCCAGCGCGCGTCTTCCGGCTTGACCTCGACCGGCATGCACAGTTCGACGGCGATGCCGGCTTGGTGCAGTTCTGTCGCGAGAATCAGCGCGTCGCCGCCGTTGTTGCCCGGTCCGGCGATGAGCCACACCTTCTGCCTGGATTTCTCGATCGAGGTATCGCGGGTGATCTGCTCGCGCAGGAAGCTCGCGGCGGATTTCCCGGCGCGCGACATCAGCGTGTGTTTCGGCAGGGCGGCCGCCGCCTGGGATTCGGCGATCCGCAGGTCGGTGAGCGTCAGGAGCGGCAGCGCCCGATTGAGGGGGCTGATGAGCGTCGGCGGCGTGTTGTCAACTTCTGTCATAGCGAGGCTTGGCGGTTCGCCCGGCGGCAGGCGAAAAAGCTTGGGGAATCGCTATGGTAGTGCCGATGGGCGCCCGGCGGGCGCCTCTTGCGGCCCGCTCGCGCGCGGGCCGGCGATTTACCTGAACCGATCCGGACGTAGGGCGGCCAGCGTGTCCGCGGGGACGTCCGGCGTGCCGCCCGAAATCAGCTCGGCAACCAGTTTGCCCGACCCGCAGGCGAGACCCCAGCCGGCGGGGCCGTGACCCACATTGACGAAAAGCCGCGGATGCAGTGCGTTGCCGATCACCGGCAAGCCGTCCGGCGACAGCAGTTTGACACCTTCCCAAGGCAAGGCCACCGAGATTCGCGCGGCGCCTGGAATCCAGTCGTGCGTGGCCTGGCCGAGCAGGGCGAGGGCTTCTTTCGTCACCGCTTCGCCCAATGGCTTGTCGATCTGGCCGGCGCTTTGCAAGACCGCGCCGCCCGCGATCCGCAGCCGATGGTTCATGCGGCTGATCGCGATCCGCTTCACCGCGTCGACGATCGCGACGTGCGGCGCGCATTCCTCATGCGCGATCGGTGCAACCAGCGTGTGCAGGCGCAGCGGATGCAATGGCAGCCGCAAGCCGAGTCGTTCGAGCAGCGGCAGGCTGCCGTGGCCGGCCGCCACGACCACCGCGTCGGCGTGGATCACATCCACTTCGCGCGAACGGGAGGTCGCACCCGGCTGCGGCGCCAGTTCCACCGAGGCGCGCTGGCCTTCCAGGCGGATCGACGAAACTTCGCAGCCCAGCATGAATTGCACGCCGCCTTGCGTATCCAGCGTCTGCTTGATCAGCTTGGTGAACAGCGGCGCATTGGCCGTGCGCTCCTGGTCGAACAGCACGCCGCCCGCGAATTCCGGCTCGGTGCGCACGGAGTGCTCGAACGCGGCGCATTGTTCGGGTGTGAACTCGTGGTGCGGCACTTCGAAAAGCTGGAGCAGGTCGCGCCCGGGCCGCATCTGCTGCCACTCCTGTTCGGAGCGCACCAGATAGAGCACGCCGCTGGTCTGTTCGAACTCGAGGCCGAAGCGCGCCTCCATGTCCGCCATGGTTTCGCGCGACAGCTCGATCAGCGGTCGCAGCAGTCCGTATTGATGGCCGAACGCGTCGGGTTCCTGCAACTCGGCGAGCTGCTTGACGAACTGGCGCGCCGATCCGTTGAAGCCGGTCTTGTTGACGACGCCGTTTTTGGCGTTTTGACGGCTCGCCATGAAAGTCGGGCCGAACCAGACGTCGAGCGGGGTCGGCAGGACGGTGCCGCCGTGTCCATACGTTGCGCCCTGCGCGACGGTGGCGTGGCGCTCGACGACGCATACCCGATGGCCGGCCGCGCGCAGTTGATAAGCGGTGGCGACGCCCACAATCCCGCCGCCGATGACGATGACATCCATGTTCTGATTCGAGTTGCCGACGGGACGCCGAAGCGGCGCATTCCCGTTGAGCGTGACATGCGGCGCGCTGCCCGGCCTGCTCAGGCCGCTCGCGCCGATCTGGTGAAAGGGCGAATGATAGCAGTCAAACCGCTGGCGCGGCCACGCGGGTGCAACGCCGGAGCGCCGCCGCCGTGTGTGCCGCGGGCGAGCCCGAGTCCGGCCGAAACGTGGCCGGGATCCGCACCGAAGCGCCGCGGAACCATCTCGAAACCCGCCCGACGCCGCACCGCCAAGCCCGCTGGAAGCCTCTTCCCGGGGTATAATCTCGGACTTCCTTTCCGCCTCACGTCGCCTTCACGCGCGACTCATCGGCATCATTGAGCGACGCAACGTCAAGTCCATGGCCCACTTCTCGTGTTTCCCCGGCGCTTCGGCCCTTTCCGATTTCCGTCAAACCCGCCTGCTCGAAACGCTTACGCGCATCGATCCGAACATCACCGGTGTGCGCGGGCAATATCTGCACTTCGTCAACGCCCAGACACCGCTCTCCGCTGAAGACAACGCGAAGATCGAAGCGCTGATGCACTACGGCGATCCGCTCGAAGAAACCAAAGAGCGCGGCACGGCCGAGACCTTCCTCGTGGTGCCGCGTTTCGGCACGGTGTCGCCATGGGCCAGCAAGGCAACGGATATCGCGCATCTGTGTGGCCTCACGCAGGTGCGCCGCATCGAGCGCGGCGTCGAGTACACGGTCACGCTGAAAAGCGGCCTGCTGGGCGGCAAGAAGGCGCTCACCGACGAAGCTCGCGCGGCCGTCGCGGCGGCCCTGCACGACCGTATGACGGAAAGCGTGTCACCGTCGCGCGACCACGCGCTGCATCTGTTCGACGAACTGCCGGCCAAGCCGCTGCAAACCGTCGACGTATTGAACAACGGCCGCGGCGCGCTGGAAACGGCGAACACGGAACTGGGCCTCGCGCTCGCCGACGACGAAATCGACTACCTGGTCGACGCCTTCACGAAACTCGGCCGCAACCCGACCGACGTCGAACTGATGATGTTCGCGCAGGCCAACAGCGAACATTGCCGTCACAAGATTTTCAACGCGGACTGGACCATCGACGGCGAGAAACAGGACATCTCGCTCTTCAACATGATCCGCAATACCGAGAAGCTAAATCCGCAAGGCACGATCGTCGCGTATTCGGACAACTCGGCGATCATGGCGGGCGGCATGGCCGAGCGCTGGTTCCCGCGCACGCCGGCCGATCTGGGCGCGAGTGAGCTGCCGGAGCACTACCGCCGCAGCAACGAACTCACGCACACCTTGATGAAGGTGGAAACGCACAACCACCCGACCGCGATCTCGCCGTTCCCGGGCGCCGCGACCGGCGCGGGCGGCGAAATTCGCGACGAAGGCGCGACCGGCCGTGGCGCGCGTCCCAAGGCGGGGCTGGCGGGCTTCACGGTGTCGAACCTGGAACTGCCGGACGGCGTCGAGACATGGGAAAACGCGCGCGACGCCGCGCAGCCTCTCGCGCACCGCAATCCGGACGACAAGCACGAAGCGTACGGCCGGCCCGACCGGATCGCCTCGCCGCTGCAGATCATGATCGACGGCCCGCTCGGCGGCGCCGCGTTCAACAACGAATTCGGCCGGCCCAACCTGGGCGGTTATTTCCGTGCGTACGAGCAGAACGTCGCGGGACTGGTGCGCGGTTATCACAAGCCGATCATGATCGCCGGCGGTATCGGCAATATCTCGGACCAACATACGCATAAGCACGATCTGCCGGAAGGGTCGCTCTTGATCCAGATCGGCGGTCCGGGCATGCGCATCGGCATGGGCGGCGGCGCCGCGAGCTCGATGGCGACCGGCACCAACACCGCTGAACTCGACTTCGATTCGGTTCAGCGCGGCAACCCGGAAATCGAACGCCGTGCGCAGGAAGTGATCAATGCGTGCTGGCAACTCGGCGAGAAGAACCCGATTCTGAGCATCCATGACGTCGGCGCGGGCGGTCTCTCGAACGCCTTCCCGGAAGTGGTCGACGGCGCCGGTAAGGGCGCGCGCTTCGATCTGCGCAAGATTCAACTGGAAGAGAGCGGTCTGTCGCCGCGCGAAATCTGGTCGAACGAAGCGCAAGAACGCTACGTGCTGGCCATCGCGCCGGCCGATCTGCCGGCGTTCGCCGCCATGTGCGAGCGCGAGCGCTGCCCGTTCGCGGTGATCGGCACGGCCACGGCCGAGCGTCAACTCAAGCTGATCGACTCCGAACTGAACGACGACACCGCGCATGAGCCGGTCGACATGCCGATGGAAGTGCTGCTCGGCAAGGCGCCGCGCATGCACCGCGACGTCAAGCGCGTCGAGCAGAAGCTCGAACCGGTGGATGTCACCGGCCTCGCGCTGTCGGATGTGGCGGTCAGCGTGCTGCGTCATCCCACAGTGGCGAGCAAGTCGTTCCTGATCACGATCGGCGACCGCTCGGTGGGCGGCACGACCGCGCGTGACCAGATGGTCGGCCCGTGGCAAGTGCCGGTGGCCGACGTCGCGATCACCACCATGGACTATGCGGGCTTTACCGGCGAAGCCATGACAATGGCCGAGCGCACGCCGCTTGCCGTGATCGACGCGCCGGCTTCGGGCCGCATGGCGGTGGGCGAGGCGGTCACGAATATCGCGGCTGCGCCGATCGCGTCGCTCGACAAGCTCAAGCTGTCGGCCAACTGGATGGCCGCGTGCGGCGCAGCGGGCGAAGACGCCGCGCTCTACGACACGGTCAAGGCGATCGGCATGGAGTTGTGCCCAGCACTCGGCATCAGCATTCCGGTCGGCAAGGATTCGCTGTCCATGCGCACCAAGTGGGAAGACCGCGGCGTCGCGAAGGAAGTGGTCGCGCCGGTCTCGCTGATCATCTCGGCGTTCGCGCCGGTCGAAGACGTGCGCCGCCATCTCACGCCGCAACTGCGCCGCGCCAGCGACGTGGGCGAGTCCGTGCTGATCGCGATCGACCTTGGCCGCGGCAAGCATCGCCTGGGCGGCAGTATTCTCGCGCAGGTCACGCAGCAGGTCGGCGACACGGTGCCGGACGTGGACGATCCGGAAGACCTCAAGCGTTTCTTCGCCGCGATCCAGGCGCTGAACCAGGACGGCAAACTGCTCGCTTACCACGACCGTTCCGACGGCGGCCTGTGGGCGACGGTGTGCGAAATGGCGTTCGCGGGGCACGTGGGTGTGTCGTTGAACGTCGACATGCTGGTGCTCGATCCCACCCATGAATCCGATTACGGCGACGCCAAAGATTGGGCGAAGCAGACCAGCGGCCGCCGTGAAGACCGCACGATTCGCGCGCTCTTCAACGAAGAACTCGGCGCCGTCGTTCAGGTGCGTGCGTCCGAGCGCGACGCGGTGCTGGCTGCATTGCGCGAACATGGCTTGTCGGCATGCGCGCATGTGATCGGCAAGCTCAACGAGCGCGACACGATCGAAATCTATCGCGACGCCAAGAAGATTTATGAAGCGCCGCGCACCGAATTGCATCGTACGTGGAGCGAAGTGAGCTGGCGTATCGCGCGTCTGCGCGACAACCCCGCTTGCGCCGACGCCGAATACGACGCGCTCTCCGACGCGGCCGATCCGGGCATCACGCCGGTGCTGAGCTTCGATCCGGCTGAAGACGTCGCCGCGCCGTTCATTGGCAAGAGCGCGCGTCCGCGCGTCGCGATCCTGCGCGAGCAGGGCGTGAATTCGCACCTCGAAACGGCCTATGCATTCGACCGCGCCGGCTTCGACGCGCACGACGTACACATGAGCGATCTGCTGGCCGGCCGCGCGAATCTCGCGGATTTCGCCGGCGCGGTGGCGTGCGGCGGCTTCTCGTACGGCGACACGCTGGGCGCCGGTGAAGGCTGGGCGAAGGCGATCCGCTTCAACGCGCAACTGGCCGATATGTTCGCCGCGTTCTTCGGCCGCGAAGACACGTTTGCACTCGGCATCTGCAACGGCTGCCAGATGATGAGCAGCCTCGCCTCGATGATTCCGGGCGCCGAAGCCTGGCCGAAGTTCACGCGCAACAAGTCGGAGAAATTCGAAGCGCGCTTCTCGCTGGTCGAAGTGCAGGCTTCGCCGTCGATCTTCTTCAACGGTATGGAAGGCTCGCGCATTCCAGTGGCGATCGCGCACGGCGAAGGCTATGCGGACTTCTCGCAGCAAGGCGATGCGTCGAAGGTCGCGGTGGCAATGCGTTATGTCGATCACCGCGGTCAGGCGACCGAGCAGTATCCGTTCAACCCGAACGGTTCGCCGAACGGCATCACGTCGGTAACGACTCCGGACGGTCGCTTCACGGTGCTGATGCCACATACGGAGCGTGTGCATCGCGCTGTGCAGATGAGCTGGCATCCGGAAGGCTGGGGCGAGGGCGCCACGGACGCAAGCCCGTGGATGCGCGTGTTCCAGAACGCGCGCCGCTGGTTGGGCTGATGATGTAAGACAGGCTGCCGTGTAGTTCGCACGGCAGCCTGCTGGCCCGACGGCTGTGTAGTCCGTCTGGCGCCGGCAAGGCGGGCGGCACGTGCGCCGGCCGTCGCAGCAGTGAGCGGATTGTCGACGCCTTGGTCCGTATCCGAGCTGGTACGGGAAGAGCGATACACTCCAAATTATTGTGTTTCGTATCCGTTCGGGTACGAAGCAGGCGTATAAGCCTCCAAAACATCATTTGGTACCCGACCGGGTACGAAATCAGGCCTGCCCCTTCGCCCCGTGGCATAATGTTCCCGAGCGGGTACGAACATACAGGGGCGGAAAGTGGTGCAATCCGAGACTTTCATTGGCGATATGACGGCCTTAGGCGATCTTGTGCGGGCATCACGGCTCGCACAAGGGCTGACGCGCGACGACGTCGCCACCGCGACCGGCCTGTCTCCCAAGTTCATCACGCATATCGAGGCAGGTAAGCCGACAGCGCAGATCGGCAAGGTGCTGCACCTGCTCGCCGAACTGGGTATCACGCTGCGCGCCCAGGTTTCCGTAGACATCCCCGCAGACGTCTCGACCAAGGCGTCCCATCGCCGACGGAATCCTCATGGCCGCTAGAACGCTCGTCGCCTATGCGAATGGCCAACGAGTGGGCGTCGTGAGCGATGACAGCGGCGTCTGGTCATTTACCTACGACGAGGATTGGCTGAGTCGTGAAGACGCGTTTGCGCTTTCACCCGCTTTCCCACTGGAAGCCCGGCCTTTCGT
Source organism: Paraburkholderia sp. RL17-373-BIF-A (assembly GCF_046030175.1). Classification (NCBI taxonomy): domain Bacteria; kingdom Pseudomonadati; phylum Pseudomonadota; class Betaproteobacteria; order Burkholderiales; family Burkholderiaceae; genus Paraburkholderia; species Paraburkholderia sp. RL17-373-BIF-A. The sequence goes on along the minus strand of NZ_JARESO010000017.1, from coordinate 102,374 downwards.
CGACGGCTCGAGCCAGCGGCCGGTGCAATGGTTCTTCGACAACCTTTTGCCGGAAGAGGAAATGCGCAGTGCGCTCGCTCGTGAGGCCAGGGTCGATGCGAGCGATGCGTGGGGTCTGCTTGCCTATTACGGCCGGGAGTCGGCTGGCGCCTTGACGCTGCTTGCCGAGGGCGAACAGGAGGCACCGAGCGGTCTGCAACCGTTGACGTACGCGAACCTGGAGGCACGCATTCAGGCGATGCCGCAGCATGCGCTCACCGCCACGGCGCCCAAACGCATGTCCGCGGCGGGCGCCCAACAGAAGCTGCTGCTGACCTTGCGCGGCGACGCGCCAGATTACGCGCTCTTTGAACCCGTGGGCAGTGAACCGTCCATGCATCTGCTCAAGCCCGACATGCGAAGCACGGGCTATCCGCATTCGGCGATCAACGAATTTTTCTGCATGCAACTCGCGCATGCGATGGGTGTGCGCGTACCGCCTACGCATTTTATGCGCGTGCCTTCGGCCTGCTACGTGATCGATCGCTTCGACCGTGACACGAGCAGCGAGCCGGCGCGGCGGCTGCATACCGTCGACGCCATGCAACTGTTGAACTACGACCGCAGCTTCAAATATCAGAACGCCACGGCGCAGGTGCTCAGGGACGCCATCGAGAAAACGAGCACGCGGGCAGTGGCGCGTCTCGATGTATTCCGATGGGCGATCTTCAATGTGCTCATCGGCAACGCCGACTCACATCTGAAAAACCTCTCGTTCTTCGTCACCCCGCGCGGCTACATGCTGGCTCCGTTTTACGACCTGCTCAGCACGGTCGTCTACCATACGCCGACCTACCAGCCGCAGCAGCGGGATCGTTGGCCACACTGTGACCTCACTATGCCTGTCGGAGACGCCACGCAGTTCGCGCAGATTTCCAGGAAGAACATGCTCGCATTCGGCGAAGCGCTTCGTCTCGCGCCGAAAGGCTCGGAAAAATTGCTGGATGACATGCTGGCCACGCTCGACGCCCGCGTGGCGGACACCCGGCGCAGCGTTGACAAGATCGCGCAGCCGAATGCCGGTGAGGTCCGGCTGCTCGACTCGATTGTCGCGATGCCGCTTGCGGAGATGAGCCGGGCCCTGCGCAAGTGATTGCCGCCGGCCTGACCAGACATGAAAAAGCCCCGTTCAGTCATTGACTGAACGGGGCCATGAACAGAAGCCGGGGCCGCTGGCAAATAAGAACCGAAAAGAACCGAAGTACCCGCTCGAAGCGAGCCGCTCGCTCTTCAGCGGCAAACCTGCTTACTGAATCTTCGCGTTCTTACGCAGACCTTCTTCGAACGCTTGCAGCTTTTCCTGCTGGATCTGCTGCACGATCTGCGGGCGCACTTGCTCCAGCGGCGGCGGCGTGACGTCGCGCACGTCGTCGACACGGATGATGTGCCAGCCGAATTGCGTATGCACCGGCGTGTCGGTCATCTGGCCTTTCTGCAGATGCGTGGCCGCGTCCGCGAATTCAGGCACGTAGGCCTTCGGGTCCGACCAGTCCAGATCGCCGCCGTTCTTGCCCGATCCCGGGTCCTTCGAGAATTGCTTGGCCAGATCCTCGAAGCTTGCGCCGGCCTTGATCTTCGCGATCAGGTCCTTCGCCTGCTGTTCGTTATCCACGAGGATGTGGTGCAGGTGATATTCCTTGCCGCCCGCGTCCTTGATCAGCGCGTTGTAACGCGCGGTGACTTCGGCGTCGCTCGGCGTGTTGTTCTTCACGAAGTCTTCGATCAGCGCGCGCAGCACGACGGTTTGCTGTGCCACGGCGATTTGCGCCTTGATGTCCGGACGATTCGGCAGGCCGCGGCGCAGCGCTTCCTGCATCAGGATCTCGCGGTTCACCAGTTCTTCGCGCACGGCCGTTTGCAGTTGCGGCGTATTTTGCTGGCCTTGATGAACCAGTTGGTCGATCAGCGCGTCGGCGCGTGCTTTGGGAATCGGCGTGCCGTTCACGACGGCGATGTTCTGTGCGAATGCAGGTGCGGCTGCAAATGCAGCCAGCAATACCCAGAGGCGGGTTTTCTTCAAGGTCATCGAAAATTTTCCTAGCGGGGCAACAAAGCGAATTCTTCGGGCGTATACGCCGTGATGGCAAGGGCGTGAATGCCGCGCTGCATGGCATCGGCCAGCGCATCATACACCATGCGATGCCGCGCCACGCGGGCCTTGCCGGCGAATGCGGCCGCCACGATCGTGACACTGAAATGACCGCCGGCGGAGGCGCCGGCGTGACCGGCGTGCTGCGCGCTGTCGTCGGTGATCTGGATCGACGTGACCGGCGCCAGCGCGGCGGCGAGGCGTGCCTCGATCAACGCGGCGCGCTCGGCGGTGGTGGCGTGCATGAATACATCGCTCGTCATGTCATTCTTCCTTCATATACTTCGACAACCACAAACTCTGCCCGACGATGAACACCACCAGGCACCCGGTGGCGCCGAACAGCTTGAAATTGACCCACTGGTCGGTCGTGTAGTTGTAGGCGACGAACAGATTGACCAGCCCGAGCAGCACGAAAAACACCGCCCACACGACATTCAGCTTGCCCCAGATCGCGTGCGGCAGCGTGATCTGCTTGCCCATCATCGCTTCGATCAGGTTCTTGTTGAAGGCCAGTTGCGAGACGATCAGCGCGACCGAAAACGCCCAGTAGAGCACGGTCGGCTTCCATTTGATGAACGTGTCGTTGTGCAGCACGAGCGTGGCGCCGCCGAACACGGTGACGACGCCGAGGCTCACCCACAGCATCGGATCGACCTTGCGGTGGCGGAAGGCCACCCACGCGATCTGCATCAGCGTGGCGACGATCGCCACTGCCGTCGCCGTGAAAATGCCCCAAATCTTGAAGGCGACGAAGAACAGGATGATCGGGAACAGATCGAACAGGAATTTCATTATCTGGTCGGGGAATCGGAAAGTGAGCGGAAAGCGAGTCGAAGAATAAGGGTGCGGTGCGAAGCGTCGGGGCAGCCGGTTCGCAAACTGGATGAAGGGTGTCGCGGCCGGCGCGCGCCTGAATGGTCGCAGACGCCGGCCGGCAACGCGCCGGACTCCGCGCTGCGTTACTTGGGCTCGAATTGTAACGCAGCTGAATTGATGCAGTACCGCAGGCCGGTCGGCGCGGGTCCGTCTTCGAACACGTGGCCCAGATGCGCGCCGCAGTTCTTGCACTCCACCTCGATACGCAGCATGCCGTGCGAACGGTCGGTCTTCTCGGTGATCACTTCGCCGTCGATCGGCTTGAAGTAGCTCGGCCAGCCGCAACCGGCGTCGAACTTGGTGTCCGATTCGAACAGCGGCGTGCCGCAACAGACGCAGTCATAGATGCCGCGGTCCCAGTGATCGTGATAGCGGCCGGTGAACGGGCGCTCGGTGGCCGCGTGGCGCGTCACCTGATATTCGATGTCGGAGAGCTGCTTGCGCCACTCGGCGTCGTCTTTCTGCACGGCGGGGGCGTCGGTCTTGAGTTCGTCGGGTTTGTTCATGGTCGGAGTTCCTGTCTCGGGCTTGTTTTGAGGGGACGCATGATGATCATGCAGATTCGGCTCATCACGCGCGATCACACGGCGTTCAGCACGTCACGACGAGCAGCTCACTTCCAGCGAACTCGCCCAGTCCGGCGGCAGCCCCGCATATGCTTCGTGCTCGGGCTGTTCGTCGAACGGACGGCGCAGCACGGCCGCCAGTCGTTCCACTTCGGAAAAATCCTTCTCTTTCGCGTGACGGATTGCCGTCTCCGCCAGATGATTGCGAAGTACGAATTTGGGGTTCACACGGTTCATTGCAATGGCGCGCTCGGCGTCGTCGCGTGTTTCTTCGGACAGCCGCGCGCGGTAGTCGTTCGCCCAGGCGTCGAACGCGGCACGGTCGAGAAACAGGTCGCGCACCGGCGCGTCGCCGCTCGCGTCGTGCTTCGACATGCGCGCCAGGTTGCGGAAAGTCAGCGTGAAATCCGCACGACTGGCATGCATCACTTCGAACAGACGATTCACGAGCGAAGCGTCACCGTCACGTTCGGTTTCGAGGCCGAGCTTGGCGCGCATGCGCCGCTCCAGCGCCGGGGCGAAACGATCCTTGAAGCCGCCGAGCACGCGCTGCGCGTCTTCGATCGCCTTGTCGCCGCGCACGCTTTCCTCATGCTTTTCGCCCAGCAGCGGCAACAGCCCCTGCGCGAGGCAGAAGAGATTCCAGTAAGCGATCTGCGGCTGCATCTTGTACGCGTAACGGCCTTGCGAATCGGAGTGATTGCAGATGTAGCCGGCGTCGAAGCCGTCCATGAAACCGAACGGACCGTAGTCGATGGTGAGGCCGAGTATCGACATGTTGTCGGTGTTCATCACGCCGTGGCAAAAGCCGACCGCCTGCCACTCGACCATCAGGTCAGCGGTCGACATGACCGCTTCGTCGAGCAGCGCGAGATACGGATCGTCGGCTTCGCGGCAATGCGGATAGAAACGCTCGATCACGTGATCGGCGAGCGCGCGCAGCGCGTCGGTGCGATCGTTCGAATAGAAGTGCTCGAAGTGGCCGAAACGCACGAAGCTCGGCGCCACGCGCGTGACCACCGCCGCCGTTTCGATCGTCTCGCGCCGCACCGGCTGATCGGAGCCGATCACGCACAGCGCGCGCGTGGTCGGAATGCCGAGGTGATGCATCGCCTCCGAACACAGATACTCGCGGATCGACGAACGCAACACCGCGCGGCCATCGCCCATACGCGAATAGGGCGTGCGCCCCGCGCCTTTGAGCTGCAACTCGAAGCGCTGGCCGTCGTGTTCGACTTCGCCGAGGCCGAGCGCGCGGCCGTCGCCGAGCTGGCCGGCCCACACGCCGAACTGATGCCCGGAATACACCGACGCATAAGGCAGCGTCTCGGCCGGCCACTCGCGCGTGACGTTGCCGGAGAACAGTTCCGCAAAGCCCGGATCCTTCTCGAGGCCCGGCTCTAGACCGAGCAGCGCGGCGGTTTCGGCGGAGAACCCGACGAGGTACGGCGCGCTGAGCGGCGCCGCGGGCAGACGCGTCAGAAACACGCTGCCGAGCCGTGCGAACGCGCTCTCGTGCAACGTGGTGAGCGCGTCGGAAAGGGCCGTCAAAGGCCCGGATAACCCTGCAATGCTTGGGGAAAACGACATGTTGAGCGCCTCTGGATTAACCGATATTGTAAGTCCGCGCCCGCGGAGCTGCTGGCCGGCCGTACGTCTGTCACGTACCGATCCTGTCCAGATCGTTTGCCGGCTTCGCGCTTTTCGCCGATGGCGCGACGAGGCGCGCCCCCCGAGCTGCAAAACCAATTGAAACGATCAAGCCGAGGAGACCACTCTTTATGACGACGCCGCTGCTTGGCCAGATGATGGACGTGCCGCTTACTGTGCCTTCGTTGCTCGCACACGCCGCGCGGCATTTCGGCAGCACCGAAATCGTGTCGCGGCGTATCGAAGGCGACCTGCATCGCTATACCTATCGTGATTGCGAAAAGCGCGCGAAGCAGCTCGCGCAGGCTTTGATCGCGCTTGGCGTCGAACCCGGCGAACGGGTCGCGACGCTTGCATGGAACGGCTACCGCCATCTGGAAGCGTATTACGGCACGACCGGTTTCGGCGCCGTTTGCCACACGATCAACCCGCGTCTCTTTCCCGATCAGATCGCTTACATCATCAATCACGCCGACGACGCCTACGTGCTGTTCGACACCACGTTCGCGCCACTCGTCGATGTCCTCGCGCCGCAATGCCCGAAAGTGCGCGGCTGGATCGCGCTCGCCGACGAAGCGCATCGGCCCGCCATGCAGACGCCGGCGCTCAGCTACGAAACGCTCGTCACCGCGCAGGACGGCAACTTCGAATGGCCGCCGCTCGACGAGCGGCAAGCCTCGTACCTGTGCTACACGTCGGGCACCACCGGCAATCCGAAGGGCGCGCTGTATTCGCATCGCTCGACGGTGCTGCATGCGTTCGGCGCGTCGCTGCCTGACGCGATGAGTCTTTCCGCGCGCGATTGCGTGCTGCCCGTCGTACCCATGTTTCATGTGAACGCGTGGGGCATTCCGCACGCCGCGCCGCTGACCGGGGCGAAGCTCGTGTTCCCCGGCAAGGACCTCGACGGCAAGTCGCTGTATGAATTGATGGAAAGCGAACGCGTTACCTATTCGGCCGGCGTGCCGACCGTGTGGCTCGGGCTGCTCAACTATCTGCGCGAGGCGAAGGTGCGGTTCTCGTCGCTCAATCGCACGGTGATCGGCGGCTCGGCCTGTCCGCCGGCCATGCTGCGCACATTCGAGGACGACTACGGCGTGCAGGTGATCCATGCGTGGGGCATGACCGAAATGTCGCCGCTCGGCACGTTGTCCAAACTGACGTGGGAACAGAGCCAGCGTCCGCTGGAAGATCAGCGCAAATTGCTCGAGAAGCAGGGGCACGTGCTCTATGGCGTCGACATGAAAATCGTCGGCGAAGACGGGCGTGAACTGCCGTGGGACGGCGTGGCATTCGGCGATCTGCACGTGCGCGGACCGTGGGTGATCAACCAGTATTTTCGCAAGGACGACTCGCCGCTCGTGGACGGCTGGTTTCCCACCGGCGACGTCGCCACCATCGACCGCGACAGCTTTCTGCACATCACGGACCGCTCAAAAGACGTGATCAAGTCAGGCGGCGAATGGATCAGTTCGATCGACGTCGAGAACGTGGCAATCGCGCATCCGGCCGTGGCCGAAGCGGCGTGCATTGCCTGCGCGCATCCGAAATGGACCGAGCGGCCGCTGCTGGTGGTCGTCAAGCGGCCCGGCTTCGAAGTCACGCGCGAAGAACTGATCGCCTTCTACGACGGCAAGGTCGCCAAATGGTGGATTCCCGACGACGTGGCCTTCGTCGACGAACTGCCGCACACGGCGACCGGCAAGCTGCAGAAACTCAAGCTGCGCGACTTTTTCCGCGACCATGTCCTGCCGTCCGCGCTCGAAGACGAAAAGGATTGTCCTCTGACGCCGCTTGCCAGGGGAAACCCCGCCTAGAAATAAAACGAACGAGAATTGAACGAGCGTGCTTTTTTGTGTATTCTGCCTGCTGACCTCGGGAAAATCAGACAATGGGTCGGATCGCTGATCCGGCTCGATGAACCGGAAGGGCGGCGCGCCCACGCGTCGCCGTATTGCATGGATCGCATGGAGGCAGGCAGATGGCAGTGGACTACACAACTCATGACGGCGTGGCCGTCATCACGCTGAACAATCCTCCCGTGAACGGCCTCGGCCTGTCGACGCGAGCGGGTATCGTCGAGGGGATCGAGCGCGCGCAGAACGATCCGGCCATCAAGGCCATCGTGCTGACGGGCGCGGGCAAGGCCTTCTCGGGCGGCGCCGACATCACCGAATTCAATACGCCGAAAGCGACCCAGGAGCCGACGCTCGCCACGGTCATCAAGATCGTGGAAGGCAGCGCGAAGCCGGTGATCGCCGCGATTCACAGCGTCGCGATGGGCGGCGGTCTGGAGTTGGCGCTCGGCGCGCATTACCGCGTGGCCGCGCCCGGCGCGCAAATCGCGCTGCCGGAAGTGAAGCTCGGCATTCTGCCGGGCGCGGGCGGCACACAGCGTCTGCCGCGCGCCATCGGTCTCGACGCGGCGCTCAATATGATCGTCTCCGGCGCGCCCGTCATGTCGGAGAAGCTTGCTGACTCCGGTCTGTTCGATGAACTCGCGCAAGGCGATCTGGCCGAAGCAGCGCTGGCGTTCGCGCGCAAGGTCGGCGCGAAAGAAGGCCCGCATCCGAAAGTGCGCGACCGCAAGATCGAGCATCCGAACGCCGCCGGGTTCATTCAGTTCGCGCGCAATACCGTCGCGGCCGTCGCGAAGAATTTCCCCGCGCCGCAGAAATGTATCGACGCGGTGGAAGCGGGCGTGCAGAACGGCTTCGACAAGGGCCTCGCATTCGAACGCGAATGCTTCATGGCGCTCGTGCAGACGCCGGAAAGCCATGCGCTGCGTCACGCGTTCTTCGGCGAACGCGCGGCGAGCAAGATTCCCGATGTGCCGTCGGACACGCCGGTGCGCGACATCAGCCAGGTGGCCGTGATCGGCGCGGGCACGATGGGCGGCGGCATCGCGATGAACTTCATCAACGCGGGCATTCCGGTCACGCTGCTGGAAACTAAGCAGGACGCGCTCGACCGCGGCCTCGCCACGATCCGCAAGAACTACGAAGCGACCGTCAAGAAGGGCAAGCTCAAGCCCGAGGCGCTCGAACAGCGCATGGCGCTGCTCTCGCCGACGCTTTCCTACGATGACCTGAAAAACGCCGACCTGATCGTCGAAGCGGTGTTCGAAGAACTCGGCGTGAAAGAGCAGGTGTTCAAGCGTCTGGACGAAGTGGCAAAGAAAGGCGCGATCCTCGCCTCGAACACGTCGACACTCGACGTCGACAAGATCGCCGCATTCACGAAGCGTCCGCAGGACGTGGTCGGCCTGCACTTCTTCAGCCCGGCCAACGTGATGAAGCTGCTCGAAGTAGTGCGCGGCAAGGAGACGGCGAAAGACGTGCTCGCCACCGTCATGAAGCTCGCCAAGAAGATCAGGAAGACCGCGGTGGTCTCGGGTGTGTGCGACGGTTTCATCGGCAATCGCATGATCGAGCAGTACATCCGCCAGGCGCTCTTCATGCTCGAAGAAGGCGCGCTGCCCGCGCAGGTCGATCGCGCGATCGAGAAGTTCGGCTTCGCGATGGGTCCGTTCCGCATGAGCGACCTGGCCGGCAACGACATCGGCTGGGCGATCCGCAAGCGCCGCTATCAGGAACATCCTGACATGCACTACTCGAAGATCGCCGACCGTCTGTGCGAGACCGGGCGCTTCGGCCAGAAGACCGGCGGCGGCTGGTACGACTACAAGGCGGGCGACCGCACCGCGTATCCGTCGAAAGTGGTCGATGACATGATCGTCGCGTTCTCGAAGGAAACCAATAGCGAGCGCCGCAAGATCTCCGACGAGGAAATCGTCGAGCGACTCGTATTCGCGCTCGTGAACGAAGGCGCGAAGATTCTCGAAGAAGGCATTGCGTCGAAGGCGTCGGATATCGACATGGTCTATCTGACCGGCTACGGCTTTCCGCTCTATCGCGGCGGCCCGATGCTGTACGCGGATGCGGTCGGCCTCTACAACGTCGAGCGCGCGATTCGCCGCTATGCGGCGCGGCCGAACGGCGACGCCTGGGAACTGGCGCCGAGCATCGCGGAGCTGGCGGCGAAGGGCCGCGGGTTCAACGGCTGAGCTGGCGCTCTAGTGAACTGACTGAGGTGGCGCCGCGCGACGATTCGCCGGCGCGCCACCATCGATATCTGGAAGTAGGAGATATGCATGACTGATGCCGTAATCGTATCGACCGCCCGTACGGGTCTCGCCAAATCATGGCGTGGTGGTTTCAACATGACGCACGGCGCGACGCTCGGCGGTCACGTGACGCAGGCCGCCGTCGAGCGCGCGAAGCTCGACCCGGCGCGCGTCGAAGACGTGATCATGGGCTGCGCCAATCCGGAAGGCGCGACGGGCATGAACATCGCGCGGCAGATCGTGCTGCGCGCCGGTTTGCCGGTCAGCGTGCCGGGCATGACGGTGAACCGTTTCTGTTCATCGGGATTGCAAACTATTGCGCTGGCCGCGCAACGCGTGATCGCCGGAGAAGGCGACGTGTATGTGGCAGGCGGCGTCGAATCGATCTCGTGCGTGCAGAACGAGATGAACCACCACATGCTGACCGAAGGCTGGCTCAGCCTGAACAAGCCGGAAATCTACTGGTCGATGCTGCAGACCGCGGAGAACGTCGCGAAACGCTATTCGATTTCGAAGGAACGTCAGGACGAATACGGCGTGCGTTCGCAACAGCGCGCCGCGGCCGCGCTCGAAGCCGGCAAGTTCAAGGACGAGATCGTGCCGTTGACGGTGCTCGCCGGTGTCGCGGACAAAGCTACCGGGCGTCTCTTCACGAAGGAAGTGACCGTTAGCGGCGACGAAGGCATTCGCGCCGACACCACGCTCGAAGGCGTGTCGAAGATTCGCACCGCGCTGCCGGGCGGGGTCGTCACCGCGGGCAATGCGAGCCAGTTCTCGGATGGCGCGTCGGCTTGCGTGGTGATGAACGCGAAGGTGGCGGAGCGCGAAGGCCTGCAGCCGCTCGGCATTTTCCGCGGCTTCGCGGTGGCCGGTTGCGAGCCGGACGAGATGGGCATCGGGCCGGTGTTCGCGGTGCCCAAACTGCTCAAGCAGGCGGGTCTGAAGGTCGAGGACATCGACCTGTGGGAGCTGAACGAAGCGTTCGCGGTGCAGGTGCTCTATTGCGCCGATAAGCTCGGCATTCCGCAGGACCGTCTGAACGTGAACGGCGGCGCGATCGCGGTCGGCCATCCGTATGGCGTGTCGGGCGCGCGGCTGACCGGCCATGCGTTGATCGAAGGCAAGCGGCGCGGCGCGAAGCTGGTCGTCGTGACCATGTGTATCGGCGGCGGGCAGGGTGCGGCGGGGTTGTTCGAAGTGGTTTGACCGGCAGGAGCGGTAGCGGACAGCGGGTGCCATGTGGTTCAGCGCGAGAGCGGCGAAACCGCAGCACCCGTTTATATTCGTGCATGGTGTCCACCGTCATGAGCCGTCTCAGGGCAAAGCCATGCTGGACGACGGCAGGCTCAGAGTTCCCTGGTCGATGAAGCGTGTCGTGCCCGTCAGTCCGCCTGCGAGCTTGCCGCGCAGAATGTACGGAATTTGTCCCGACTCCGTGGCCCCCGCGAAGGCGAACGCCTGCCGGATCGCGGCGAAAGCCGGCACCGTCAACGGCACATTGACGACCGTTTCTCCGTAGCGCGGCACGGTGCCCGCCTGGTCGCTCACACCGCTCGCGAACGGCTTGCCGTTCAGTTCGAGATCAAGCGACACGCCGTTGAAGTTGACCGCGGAATCGTTCGGATTCTGCACGCGCAGTTTCACGTTGAAGCGCATCTCGAGGCCCTGACCGTTGATCGGTTCGATGCCCGCCACGTTGACGCGCACCGGGTCGCCGCCGAAGAAGCCGGCGCAACCGTTGAGCGTCAGCATGACGAGGGCGAGGATCGTGGTCAGACGAACGGAACGTCCGGACAACAGCGCGCGGAAGAAGGACATGACCTGCACCTCGCAAGAAGCGACTTGTGTCATGCATTGTACCGGGCCGTGCCTCGCGCCAAGCGGTGTTTCAGGCCGCGCGCCGCAGCCGTGTTTTGACGAGGCTGGCCAGATGGTGCAAAGCTTGACCTATCAGACTGCGATCGTCCTTCCGCGCGCCCGGAGGTTGTACGACAAACGCAGCCGCGTTCACATGCGCGGCACTGATCAACACGACGCCGCGCTGCGGCGTCACGAAGCACTCGCCTTCGTGCAAGGTGATCGACGTGAGCGGCACGGCGTCGCCCAGCCATGCGAGCGAGTGATCGCGGAATTCGAGTTGCAAGTCGCCTTCCACAGCGACGATCGAGGTCCGGGCGCGCAGGTCGCGCACGGCCAACTGGCCGGCCGTGAGGCGAGAAGCAGCGCCGCATGCCGGACCAAAGCGGGATTGACAGACTGACATGGCCGATTCCTTTAAAGCGTTTCCATGCCACTCAGCTTATTGAGTCCGTTCGCGTGAAAACAGCCGCAGCCACCGACAATGTGAACCGGTACAGCAGCGCGTTTCGGTGCGCTGTATTGGTCGGAATCGAACGGATGTGTATCTGTCGCGACGCGCGAACTGTGCGCACCATCGGTTCATGACCCAATCCATCCTGACCCGGCAGGCAGCGCCTGCGGACCGGCTGCCGGATAGCCAGCCTCTCTACCGGCAATTGGCTGATCAATACCGTCGCGCGATCGGCAGCGGCGTGCTGCGTCCGGGCGACCGCATGCCGTCGATGCGCGCCTTCATGCAGCGGCACGGCGTGAGCCTCGCCACGGCGACCGAAAGCTACCGCGTGCTGGAACGCGACGCGCTGATCGATGCCCGGCCGCGCGCCGGCTACTTCGTGCGCGTGCCGCCCACGGCTGCGCTGCCGGGCGCGTCCGAGCCCGACCTGGCGGTGCTGCCGGGCGCCGCGCAGTTCGTCGGCATTCACTCGGCGATTTCCGCGATCGTGTCGAAGTTCCAGCGCTATCCGGACGCACTGAATCTCGGCGGCGCGACGGCGTCGCCCGATCTGTATCCGACGGATGCGTTGCAGAAAGCCGCGCTGCGCGCGTTGCGCAAGCGGCCCACCTTGCTGACCGCCGCTGGACACGACCAGGGCGATCCAGCCCTGCGCGCGATCATCGCGCGCCGCGCGCTCGACGCCGGCATCCAGATCGGCGCCGATGACATCATCATGACGCACGGCGGCATCGAGGCGGTGAATCTCGCGTTGCGGGCGGTGACCCAGCCCGGCGACACCGTCGCGGTCGAGTCGCCGTGTTTTTTCGGACTGCTGCAGGCGCTCGAAAGCCTCGGCTTGCGCGCGCTCGAAATTCCGGCCAGTCCGACCACCGGCCTCGCAGTCGAAGCGCTGGCCTTCGCGCTGCAAACGCATCCCGACATCAAGGCCGTGGTCGCGGTGCCGAACTTGCAGAACCCGCTCGGCAGCGTGATGCCCGACGCGCACAAGGCGCGGCTCGTCGAACTGTGCGCGCGAGCCGGCATTCCGCTGATCGAAGACGATCCGTACCGCGAACTGGCCGACACTCCCCAGCCGCCCAAATCGCTAAAGGCTTGGGACACCGACGGCACCGTGATTCACTGCACGTCGTTCAACAAGGTGCTGGCGCCCGGCATGCGGGTCGGCTGGATCAACGGCGGCCGCTGGCATCCGCGTATCGGCATGCTGAAGTTCGCGCAGTCGCGGCACAACGAACAACTGTCGCAAGTGGTGCTCGCCGAATTTCTGGAAACGAACGCGTATGAGCGGCATTTGCGGCGCTTGCGTGACCGGCTACGGCTTCAGCGCGAACGGATGGCGGCCGCGATCGCGACCTCGTTTCCCGACGGCACGCGCTTCACGCCGCCGGGCGGCGGGATGTTTTTCTGGATCGAACTGCCGCGGGAAATATCGTCGACGGCGTTCTTCGAGGCCGCGCTGGACGACGGCATTCGCGTGATGCCGGGGACGGTGTTTTCGAATGCCGGGCGCTTCGACCATTTCATCCGGCTCAGTTCACCGAGCACGGATCTCGATCTGGCCGACGAAGCCGTGCGCAGGTTAGGGCGGCTGGCTGCGCGCATGGCGGCGCATTCAGGTTGATGCGGGTGCGGCGCCGATGTATAAGTGCTTGAAGAAACACATTACTTTGATAATCGGCGGATCGTCTGCCAGCGCAGCGGTTCGTTGCAAGGAGTCACAAAAGACCTGGAAAGCACTCCGAATGGCATCTTCCTATCATTAGCAATCCGGTCATGTGCTGATTGCTCCCTGACTGCTTCTGGCAGATCGTTTCTTGAAGGCAATGCCGATCTGCCCCGCGTTACCACTCGAAGATCACCACGGAGACGATATGCCATTCATTTGTGAAAATGTCGAGTGCCGAGCTGTGCTTGCCCGCAAACAGGTCAAACCGAATCGGGACAACAATTCGTTTTACTTCTATTGCCCCGACTGCAATACGCGCAACGAGCTGATCGACGTGGGCGCCGCCGGCGGTCCCCTGGAACTGATTCAGCCCGTCCGGCAAGGGCTTCCGCACAAGGTGGTCGCAACGGCCCGGCCTCTGGAGGACGGAAGATACGCGGCGCAGTTATGCATCCAGAAAGCGCTTGGAATCAAGGGGCCTTTTGCTGCGGAGGAACGTTGGGATCAGCTTGGCATTTTCCCCGACCCACAAGACGCCGTCAGCTATGCGAAGACCACCGCAGCCGATTGGCTGGGGGCTGACTTCAGACATTAAAAACGCCGGACGGTTCGGTGCCGCGCTCGCGCGCCGATCTCGACGGTTTGTCTGTGAACGTCTCGTAGGCTCCTTCTAATTCGCCGCCGACTTAGCCTGTACCCGATTGGAGTCAATCGCCGACTCCAATCGGGCAGCAGCCCTGCCAGTCGTCGCAATGCCTTTCCGTTCGACCCCACGGGCGCGATTTCGCCGCAGTGCGCAACGTTCGCGAGCGAGCCTTCAGACGCATCGCCAGGGCCCGTTTCTGCCCGCCCAAACCGCCCGATAAAACTCCACCCATCGCGTAAGTTTGATAGGCTTGCTCTTTGCCTTGGCCGATGAGGAAGCTCGAGCAAAATGCCAAAGCCTCCTCACGCGCCCCGCATCAATCTCATGAACGTACCGACTACACAATCTGCAAACAGCCATGACCGATTCGCCTTCATCTAACGCGAGCACTGCGTCGATGCCCGAGAGCCCGTTCGTCGACCGGCTCGGCGCGCAGCTCCTCTCGGCCGCGGACGGCGCCAGCGAAGTCGTGCTGCCGCTGCGGCAAGATCATATGAACACATGGGACGTCGCCCACGGCGGCGTCACGATGACGCTCGCCGACGTCGCGCTTGCGATGGCCGCGCGCAGTCTCGCCGGCGACGGCGTCGGCGTCGTCACGGTCGAGATGAAGGTCAATTTCATGCAGCCGGGCCGCGGCGAATTGCGCGCGAGCGGCCGCGTGTTGCACCGCTCGACCACCATGGCCTACTGCGAAGGCGAGATCCGCGACAGCGAAGGCCACTTCGTCGCCAAGGCGCTCGGCACCTTCAAGTACATGCGGCGTCTCGCCGTGGGCCGCGACATCACGCAGCAGCGCCTGCGCAGCGACCCGTCGGCAAAACCCGGTCCTAGCGACGGCTGAGTACAGCCGTTCGAACCGCGCGCGTGTCCGAGAGCCGTGCGCTGGTTCCTGCCTTCACAAAACGCCGTTCGAATCATTCGCCGAATTCATCGGCAACTCATGGAGACGATCGTCATGCCCCAGATCAACCGTCAACTCGTGCTGGCGTCGCGCCCGCAAGGCGCCGTGACGCCCGACAATTTCCGTCTCGTCGAAACACCGCTCGCCCCGCTGGCCGACGGCGAATTGCGCGTGCGCAATCATTTCCTGTCACTCGATCCGTACATGCGCGGCCGCATGAACGACAGCAAGTCGTACGCGGCGCCGCAGCCGTTGAACGAAGTGATGATCGGCGGCACGGTGGGTGAAGTGGTGGAGTCGAAGAATCCGAAGTTCGCGGTCGGCGACAAGGTCGTCGCGATGTTCGGCTGGCAGGAATACGGCACCTCGAACGGAACCGGCGTGCAGAAAGTCGATGATACGCATGTGCCCTTGTCGGCCTATCTCGGCCCGGTCGGCATGCCGGGTGTCACGGCGTGGTACGGCCTGAATCGCATCATCGCGCCGAAAGCGGGCGAGACCGTGGTGGTCAGCGCGGCGAGCGGCGCGGTGGGCAGCGTGGTCGGCCAACTGGCGAAGCTGGCGGGCGCACGAGCGGTCGGCATCGCCGGCGGTGCGGACAAGTGCCGCTATGTGACCGAGACGCTCGGCTTCGATGCCTGCGTCGATTACAAGGCCGGCAATCTCTATCAGGACCTCAAGGCCGTGACGCCGAATGGCGTGGACGGCTACTTCGAGAACGTCGGCGGCGAAGTGCTCGACGCGACGCTCGCGCGCATGAACGCGTTCGGCCGGATCGCGCTGTGCGGATTTATCGCGGGCTACGACGGCCAGCCGCTGCCGCTCAAGCATCCGTCGCTGATGCTCACGCAGCGTTTGCTCGTGCAAGGCTTCATCGTCAGCGAGCACATGGACGTGTGGCCGGAAGCGCTCAAGCAACTCGGCACGCTGGTCGCGCAAAAGAAGCTGGAATATCGCGAGACCATCGCGCAAGGACTCGATGCGGCGCCCGACGCGTTCATCGGGCTGCTCAAAGGCAAGAACTTCGGCAAGCAACTCGTCAAGCTGATCTGATGGCGACGGCGGCCAAGCGAATCACACAACACGCCGATCAACCCAGGGGAGTCACATGATGTTCGAATTCGCAGGCAAGGTGGCGGTGATCACCGGTGCGGCGAGCGGTTTCGGCCGCGCGTTCGCGCAGAAGGGGGCGGCGCTCGGCATGAAGCTCGTGCTGGCCGACGTCAATCCCGACGCGCTTGCGCAAACCGTCGATGCCTTGCGCGCCGACGGCGCCGAGGCGATCGGCGTGCCGACGGATGTCGCGAGCGCCGCGCAAGTCGAAGCCCTCGCGCAAGCGGCACTCGACGCCTACGGCCGCGTGCATCTGCTCTTCAATAACGCGGGCGTGGGCTCGGGCGGCTTCCTCTGGGAAAGCTCGGCGAACGACTGGTCGTGGGTGTTCGGCGTGAACGTGATGGGCGTGGCGCACGGCGTACGGGTCTTCACGCCGATCATGCTGGCGCAGAACGAGCCGGCGCATATCATCAACACGGCGTCGGTGGCGGGGCTGCTGTCGCCGCCCGCGATGGGCATCTACAACGCGTCCAAGCATGCCGTGGTGTCGCTCACCGAAACGCTGTATCACGACCTGCAGCTGGCGCAAGGTGGAGAGGCGGCAGCGGGTGGGCTCGTCGGCTGTTCGCTGCTGTGTCCGGCCTTCGTGCCGACCGGCATCGCCGATGCGGAACGCGCGCGCCCCGCGGACCTGCGCAACGACAGTGGCCCGACGCGCTCGCAGATCGCCGCGGGCAAGCAACTGCAGCGTGCGGTGCAATCGGGCAAGCTGAGTGCCGACGATGTCGCCGATATCACCTTCGAGGCGATCGCCGCGCGGCGTTTCTACATCATCACGCATCCAGGCATCATGGCGACGGTAAAGCTGCGTCACGAGGACATCGAGCAGTTGCGCAATCCCACCGATCCGATGTCGCTCAAGCCGGAAGTGAAGAACGCCGGTTAGGCGCGACTTTCATCGCATCGCCGGCGCGCTATCGCGCCGGTTTTTTCTAAACCTTCGGCGCTCATGCGCCAACAGACGCACCATGCCGCTGAATCCGAAGATCGAGCAGGTGCTCGACATGATCGCGCGGGCGAAGCGCCCGAAGCTTCACGAAATGACCGCGCAAGACGCGCGGGCCTCGTACGAAAAAAGCGCACCGATTCTGGAGATCGCCAGCGCGCCGATGTTCGCGCTCGAAGATCTGCGAATCCCGACACGCGACGGCGCGACGATTCGCGCGCGCCTTTATCAGCCAGTCGAGCCGAGCTGGGCCGAGCCCGCGCCGGCGCTGGTGTACTACCACGGCGGCGGCTTCACGGTGGGCAGCGTCGATACGCACGATGCGCTGTGCCGCATGTTCGCGCGCGACGGCCAGTGCACGGTGATGTCGGTGGATTACGGGCTTGCGCCGGAGCATAAATTTCCCACAGCCGTCGACGACGCGTTCGACGCTTTGATCTGGCTGCATACGCACGCCGCGGAATACGGATTGGATACCGGCCGGCTCGCGGTAGGCGGCGATAGCGCGGGCGGCACATTGGCGACGGTCTGCGCGGTGCTCGCACGCGATGCCGGGATCAAGCTCGCGTTGCAAATGCTGATCTATCCGGGCACGACTGGCTATCAGCAAACCGATTCGCACTCGCGCCTCGCAAACGGCTTTCTGCTGTCAGGCGACACGATTCAATGGTTCTTCGAGCATTACGTGCGCGATACGGGCGACCGCGACGACTGGCGTTTCGCGCCGCTCGACGGCCAACGCGGCGCGCCCGACTTCAGCGGCGTTGCGCCGGCATGGATCGCCACCGCCGAATACGATCCCTTGAGCGACGAAGGCGATGCCTACGCGGAGAAATTGCGCGCCGCGGGCAATGCGGTCACGCTCAAGCGCTATCCGGGCATGATCCACGAGTTCTTCAAAATGGGCGGCTTCGTACCCGAGGTCGCAGAGGCGCACGCGGATGCCGCCGCGGCATTGCGTGCGGCGTTCGGCATCGAGTGAACGCGGTTGTGTGGCTGGCCAATCAACCGCCGATGGAATGACCTTCAGACAATCTCGCGTTCGATATTGAAGGCGAAGCTGCGTTCGAAGTCGCCGGGCCGCGCGATCCGGTGCGAGCCGTTGTCGTCGCTACGCTCGGCGACGGCCACGCTGATCACTTCGCCATGCGCGGCCACGCGCAACGCGGTCGTGCCGCGCGTGCCGTACTCCGGCGTTTCGATGAAGGCCGCCGACAACGCCCGCTCGCGTTCGAGCGGAAGGCCGGTGGACGGCAATTCGTCGTCGCGCGCGAGGCGCGGATCGCGCATCAGATCGATCAGGCGTTCGAGCGGCGGCGTGGCGTCGCGCGCGAGCAGCGTGCCCAGTTCAGCGCGCTTTTTCACCAGCTTCGGCCACGCGGTATCGAGCACTGCGTTCGAGATGCCGTGCGTGCCCGGAGCGAGCAGCGCGGGCGCGAGATCGCCCCGGTTGCAGTACCAGGCGAGTTCGCGGCGCGTCCAGTCGCCCACCAGCAGATTGAAACCGTTGTAGATGTCGCCGGTTTGTGCAACGTGTTGCAGGTACGCGAGCGGGGTGTAGTGCGGGTTTCCCGTCGCGTCGCGCGCGGCGCCGCTCAGCCAGTTGCTGACGAGCGTGCCGCGGGTCGGCGCATCGGCGCGCATTTCGTGCGGCGCGCGGTAATTGGTCAGCGCGGCGAACCGGCCGTCGCGCGACATGCCGAGCCACGTCCCGCCGCCCACCAGATCGCGGCCGGCCAGCACGCCCGGCTCGTCATGCCACCAACTGATCGGTTCGGCCGTGCGGCGAAAGAATTCGTCGCGATTCGCGGCGAGCGTGAAGAGCGGGCCGTCGACCGCGTCGGGTCGCCAATCGAAGACGATCAGGCACATCGGGGAGCATCTCCCGGTGGGGGCGTTGCAGTTGAATAGGCCAGTAAAAAGCGGCGCCTGATTGCGCCGCTTCGTACCGTGCGAGAAGTTCAAATTTCGGTCGGCAACCCGTAGGGCAGCGCGAGAAACCGAAGCGCCGGGCCGTCCGCCGCGCCCAGATGCACCGAGCCGTTTTCCAGCGCCGCGAGCTTGATTTCGACCAACACATCGACGCCGCCGTCCGGCGCCGACGCCGCGTTTACGACCATGCCGCACGGCTGGCCCGGATCGTCCGAATGGAACAGCTCCGCGCCGGCGTGCACCGTGTCGAGTTCGCCGGCCACATTGGCCAGCGACGTGCGCCGCTTGATCGTGCCGCGATACTGGCTGCGCGCCACCACTTCCTGGCCGGGATAGCAGCCTTTGCGGAAATTCACCGCGCCGAGCACGTCGAAATTGACCATTTGCGGCACGAACTGCTCGACCACCGGCTGGGTAATGCGCGGCTCGCCTGCGCGAATGTCGAGCCAGTCCCACACGGCCGGCGAGACGCGTTTGAGTTTTTCGTCGAGCAAGGGCAGGAGCGACTCGACCTGCGCTTTCGGGCCAATCCACAGAAAACGCAGATGCTCGAGCGCATCCGGCACGCGAATCAGCGAGCCCGCCGCGCCGTCCACCTTCACGTGCACACCGTCCGGCAACGCGTCGAATACGCCGGAGAGCGCCTTGCGCACGTCGCCGGCGAGGCCGATCACGGCCAGTTCGCCGCTCGCGTCGACGAGCTTGGCTTTGGCGCGCAGCACGAACATGGAGAGCCGCTTCTGCACGGCGGCCTGCACGTCTTTCGACGCCAGCAGGCGGATCGTGTCGCCGCTGCGCCAAGTCAGGAACGACGCCAGCAGACGTCCCTTGGCTGAACAGTAGCCGGCCAGACGCGCATTGGCGGCGTCGAGGTGCTGGGTGTCGTTGGTCAACTGGCCGTGCAGGAAGCTCGCTGCGTCGTCGCCGGTGGCGTCGATCACGCCGAACTGCGTGAGCGGCATGTACGCGCCGTGGTGAATCACGGCGTCGAATTCATCGGCAGAAGGGCGCGGCAGCGTGGGCAGGCCGGCGGGCGCCGTGGAAGCTGCCGTGACGGCGGTGCCAGAGAGAGTGCCTGAAGCGGTAGCGAGCGGTGTGTTCATGGATTCCGAGAACAGTCAATTCTGACTTTAGCTAAGGCAAACAAGTATTATATGCAGTCCAACCCTGCCACGTTTCGCATGACCCTTTTCAAGAAATGTTTCGTCGCCGGCGCAATCGTCGTTGTGCTGGCCGCAGCCGCAATTGCCGGTGGGTATCACTGGGCCAACAGCCCGCTCGATCTGAACCCTGCGCAACTCGATGTCACCGTCAAGCCGCACAGCAGCTTGCGCAGCGTCACGCTGCAGCTCAATCGAGGCGGCGTGCCGGTCGAGCCCGAACTGTTCGTCATCATGACGCGGCTGCTGGGGCTGCAAAGCGAGCTGAAATCGGGCAACTACGAGTTCAAGACGGGCGTGACGCCCTATGAGGTGCTGCAGAAAATCGCCCGCGGCGACGTCAACGAGTATGTGGCGACCATCATCGAAGGCTGGACCTTCAAGCGCATGCGCGCCGAGCTGGACGCCAATCCGGCGCTCAAGCACGACACGATCGGCATGAGCGACAGCGATCTGATGAACGCGATCAATGCGCCGGAAGCGCCGATCGGCAATGGTGAAGGACTGTTTTTCCCGGATACGTATCTGTTCGACAAGAACACCAGCGATCTCGACGTGTACCGCCGCGCCTACCGTCTGATGCGCCTGCGTCTGGACGAGGCGTGGACCGCGCGCGCGCCGAACCTGCCGTACAAGACGCCGTACGACGCGCTGACCATGGCGTCGATCATCGAAAAGGAAACCGGCAAGAAGTCCGACCGGCCGATGGTGGCGGCGGTGTTCGCGAACCGTCTGCGCGTGGGTATGCCGCTGCAAACCGACCCGACCGTGATCTACGGCATGGGCGACGGCTACACCGGCCACATCAGGAAAAAAGACCTGCAGACCGACACTCCCTACAATACCTACACCCGGATGGGTCTGCCGCCGACGCCCATCTCGCTGCCCGGGGTGGCGTCGCTGCAAGCGGCGCTGAACCCGGCGCAAACCACCGCGCTGTATTTCGTGTCGCGCGGCGACGGCAGCAGTATCTTTTCTGACACCCTCGGCGATCACAACAAGGCCGTGGACAAATACATTCGAGGGCAATGATGGCGCGGGGTAAATTCATTACGTTTGAGGGCATCGATGGGGCGGGCAAGACCACCCACCTCGGCTGGTTTCGGGAGCGCCTCGAACAGAAAGTCGCAAGCACCGGCCGCGCGGTCGTCATGACGCGGGAACCGGGCGGCACGCCGCTCGGCGAGCAGATCCGCGAGATCGTGCTGCATCAGAAAATGGACCTCGAAACCGAGGCGCTGCTGATGTTCGCGCTGCGCCGCCAGCATCTGGCCGAGGTGATCGAGCCGGCGCTCGCGCGCGGCGACTGGGTGCTGTCGGACCGTTTCACCGACGCGACCTTCGCTTACCAGGGCGGCGGCCGCGGTCTGCCGCGCGACAAGCTCGAAACGCTGGAGCGCTGGGTGCAGGGCGGTTTCCAACCGGACCTGACGGTGCTGTTCGACCTCGCGCCGGAGGTCGCCAACGAACGGCGCAGCGCGGTGCGCGATCCGGATCGCTTCGAGAGCGAGTCGGTGGCGTTTTTCAACCGTACTCGCGCCGAATATCTGCGCCGTGCCGAAGAAGCGCCATACCGGTTCGCTATCATTGACTCCGCGCAGAGCATTGTGCAGATTCAGAGAAAACTTGAAGAGTTGATCGCAGTTCTTTGATTCTAAAAGAATATAACTTCGTTTTATAACGCTATGCAGAGTTCGTGTTATGTCTCATAAAACTCCTGCAACAGTTTGATTTCAAAGAGAAACGATGATTTATCCGTGGCAAGCCGATGACTGGAACCGCCTGCAGCAACTGCGCGGCCACTGGCCGCACGCCCTGTTGCTGCATGGACAGGCCGGAATCGGCAAGCTGCGCTTCGCGCAGCATCTCGCGCAAGGCCTGCTGTGCGAAGCGCAACAGCCCAACGGCGAGCCGTGCGGCGCGTGTGTGGCCTGCACCTGGTTCGCGCAAGGCAATCATCCGGACTACCGGATCGTCGTGCCCGAGGCGCTGGCCGCGGAAGCGGGCCTGAACAATGCCGCGGACGAGAAAGCCGACAAGGCCGACGCCGACGAAGGCAAGAAGACTCGCACGCCGAGCAAGGAAATCAAGATCGAGCAAATTCGCGGCTTGCTCGACTTCGTCGGCGTGGGTTCTCACCGCGGCGGCGCGCGCGTGGTCGTGCTGTACCCGGCGGAAGGGTTGAATATCGCCGCGGCCAACGCGCTCTTGAAAACGTTGGAAGAACCGCCGGCGGGCGTCGTGTTCCTGATGGTGTCGGCGCGTATCGACCGCCTGCTGCCCACTATCATCAGCCGCTGCCGCCAATGGCCGATGACCATCCCCGCGCCCGAAGTGGCGACGAAATGGCTCGCCGCGCAAGGCGCGGCCGAAGCGCCCGCGCTGCTCGCCGAAGCCGGTGGTGCGCCGCTCACCGCATTCGCACTCGCCAGCGACGAGAACCGCGCGCTGCGCGACTGGACGCTCAAGCAACTCGCCGCCGGCCCCGAATGCGACGCCTTCGCGTGCGGCGAGGCGCTGCAAAAACTGCCCGTGCCGCTGGTGCTAGGCTGGCTGCAACGCTGGATGTACGATTTGCTGGCGCAGCGCACGGCAGGCGCGCCACGTTACTTTCCACAAGCGTCGGCGGCGCTGACGCGCTGCGCGTCGCAGGCCGATGCCAGCGCGTTCGCGCGCTACATGCGCAACGTCACGCGCCAGCGCGCCGTCGAGAACCATCCGCTGAATGCGCGGCTGGTGTTCGAAGAACTGTTTATCGGCTACCGCGAGCTGTTCGCGTAAGCCCTGTCCGCGGGACAGGCCGGCAGCGGCTGGCGCGCTTCGCAACGGCGCGCGGCCGGCGCTCCGGTCCATCTTTCGTCCTGTTCCTGCATTGGCCTTTCATCTCACGTTCAACGCACCATGAGCCTTTCCTACCGCGATGCCACGCTCGACGATCTGCCCGCCATCGTCGCCATCTACAACTCGACGGTGCCGTCCCGGCAAGTCACGGCCGATCTCGAGCCGGTCAGCGTCGAAAGCCGGCTGGGCTGGTTTCACGCGCACGGTCCGCAAAAGCGGCCGTTGTGGGTGGTGGAAGATGCGCAACAGCCCGGACGAGTGATCGCCTGGCTGAGCTTTTCGGACTTCTACGGCCGTCCGGCCTATCAGCGCACCGCCGAGGTCAGCATCTATCTCGACGAAAGCGCGCGTGGCCGGGGCCTCGGCAAGCAAATGCTGGCGGCTTCGCTGGCGGCGGCGCCGGCGCTCGGCATCGACTCCGTGCTCGGCTTTATCTTCGGCCACAATGAGGCGAGCTTGCGCCTGTTCCGCGCGTTCGGTTTCGACACGTGGGGCTCGCTGCCGCGCGTGGCCGTGCTGGATGGCGTGGAACGCGATCTGGTGATTCTCGGCAAACGCCTTGACGCCGCCGCGGCCGCCGCCTGATTCACCCCGAGCACTCCTACGCAGGACATCACCATGTTTGTCGACTCGCACTGCCATATCAACTTCGAAGGACTCGCCGACCGCCTGCCGCAAGTGCTCGAGAATATGCGCAGCCACTCGGTCACGCATGCGCTGTGCGTGTCCGTCGATCTCGAAACGCTGCCGTCCGTGCTCGATATCGCCAGCCGGTATGAAAACGTGTACGCCTCGGTCGGCGTGCATCCGGATCACGAGGAAATGCGCGAGCCGAGCGTCGCCGAACTGGTCGAACTGGCCGGGCATCCGAAGGTGGTCGCGATCGGCGAGACGGGTCTCGACTACTACCGCCTGGAAGGCCGCACGATCGCCGACATGGAATGGCAGCGCGAGCGCTTTCGCACCCATATCCGCGCGGCGCATGCCACTGGAAAGCCGCTGATCATCCATACGCGCTCGTCGTCGGAAGACACGCTGCGCATCATGGCCGAGGAGCGCGCGGGCGAGCCGGGCGGCGTGATGCACTGCTTCACGGAGCCGTGGGCCGTCGCCGAACAGGCGCTGGCGCAGAATTTTTATATCTCGCTGTCGGGCATCGTCACGTTCAAGAGCGCGACCGACGTGCAGGACGTCGCGCGCCGCGTGCCGCTCGAGCGCTTGCTGATCGAAACCGACTCGCCGTACCTCGCGCCCGTGCCGTATCGCGGCAAGCCTAATGAACCTGCGTACGTCAGTTATGTCGGACGCTTCATCGCGCAGCAACGCGAGATGCCGGAAACGGCGCTGGCCGCCGCGACCACGCAGAACTTTTTCCGCCTTTTCAAGATCCCCGCGCCCACTGGCGTGTGAGACGTAAAGTCGATAAATATCAAAAGGATAGGGACGTTTCCTAAAGTCAAATATGAGAGAAATTTCGATGTCGATCGCAGCATCCCAGGACACTTTGGCGGCGCGTGGCGCGCTGGCTTCGGCACGGCGCCGCGCCTCGCGCGTCGCATTCGCGGCAACGCTGGCCTGTGCGGCGCTGACTTCGCTGATGGTGTCGCCGGCTCAGGCTGCGCCGATCGATTCGCTGATCAAATCGGTCAAGTTCGACGACGTCGACGGCGTCAACAAACTGCTCGCCAAGGGCATGGACCCGAACAGCGTGGACAACCAGGGCATGCCACTGCTGGTGCTGGCCGCGCGCGAGAAATCGGACAAGGTCGGCGCGGCCCTAGTCGCCAATCCGAAGACCAACATCGAGATTCAGGACAAAGCCGGCGAGAACGCGATGATGATGGCGTCGCTCAACGGCGACCTCGACTTCGTCAACCTGCTGATCGCGAAAGACGCCGAGGTCAACAAGAAGGGCTGGGCGCCGTTGCACTACGCGGCGGCGAACGGCCATGACGACGTCGTCAAGGTGCTGCTCGACCATTCGGCCTATGTCGATGCCGGCTCGCCGAACGGCACCACGCCGCTGATGATGGCCGCGCGCGGCGGCCATGTGTCGACGGTGAAGCTGCTGCTCGACAACGGCGCGGACCTGACGGTGAAGAACCAGATCGGCATGACGGCGCTCGATTTCGCCAAGACCTATAAAGAGCCGGATGTGGTCGAAGGGCTGACCGCGCGCCTGCAGCAGATGCAACAGAAGTGATGCGCGCGGCGGCGCGAGTCGGCGGCGGTTCATGGGCAGCCGACGCGCGTCGCCCAAACGCCGCGCTCAAGGCCAGCCTGGTCAGCCGGCCGCCTGGGCGCGCTATCCGAGCTTTAGGCGTGCCAGCGTCGAAGCGCGAAAGTACCGGTGCAGCGGCCGCCGCCTGGCAAGGCAGTAAAAAGTGCCTGAAGATAGCGGCGCCGCGCACGCTTGAGCTTCGCAAAACAGTGCAGAATGACGACTTTGGCGCGCCGCTTGGGCGCGCCGTTTGGACGCGGCGAAAGACCGCCTGATAAACGACCCTGGAAAGGAACACCATGCTGCGGGCTTTGATTTTCGCCAGCGCGCTTGCCGTACCGCTATCGGCAGCAGCGTTTACGGGAGGCGACCTCAACAAGCTGTGCACCAAGACGGACGTGGCATCGCGTAGCGCGTGTGCCGCTTATATCGAAGGCGCCGCCGACGGCATCTTCAACACCATCGACGCGATCGGCGGCACGACCGGTCCGCGCGTCGGCCAGTACTTCTGCTTGCCGCAGGACGCGCGTTCGGCGCAGCTGACTGACGCGGTGCGCAAATATATTGCGGAGAATCCGAACGTCGCGGGCTACAACGCCAGCACGGCGATCTCGCTGGGGCTCGGCAAGGCGTTTCCCTGCAGGAGCGGTAGTTGAATTGAATCACGGCTGATGCCTCGCGTGCCCGCATCGGGTGCGTTGGGCGTTTTAGCTAGCGCGTGTGTTTCGGGTTTTCAGCCGCCGGAATCCCGCCGGGGCTTTTTCGAAGCCCCGCCTGAAAACCGGTTTGAACCCCGGCCGTCCGTTTGCAGAAGCGGCTTGCCTCGGCACCTTTCCAGGATCGCGCTGACGAACGACCTAAGATGGTTGTAGGCAGTCCGCGACGGCGCGCAGTCGTGCGGCTCGCGCCCGCTTCTTTGGCGGATGCTTCGCCACCGGCGCCGTTCGGCGCAACGGCGCATCACGCACCACCGCAGCCACGTTCGATGCTTGCCGGTTCCGCGCCCGCTCTGCGCGGGTCCTGTTCACCGCTCAAGCCAGGAGGAAAAGCCCCTTCATGCCAACTCTCGACGAACTCAGCCGCATGGCCGAAGCGCCGCTGCATACGTGGCTCGGCGCGTTGATCGTCTCGGTCATCGCGATGGTGCTGGCGGTGGGCATTCATCGGATCGGCGCGCGCATCGTGACGCGGCTCGCGCGGCCTTATCCGCTCACCAGTGTGGTGCTGCGCTATATCGACAAGCCGTCGCTGTGCGTGCTCGTGATCCTCGCGCTGGAGGCGGTGTGGTGGGAAGCGCCGGACACGCTGACCTTCATCACGCCGTTGCGCGACGCCGTTGCGATTACGCTGATCGGCGCGATCACGTGGCTCTCGGTGCGCTCGGCGGCGGCGATCGGCGAGGCGATCATTCAGGCCCATCCACTCGATACCGCCGACAACCTGCAGGCGCGCCGCATCCATACGCAAGCACGCGTGCTGGCGCGCTCGGTGATGTTCGTGATCGTGATCGTCGGCGTGGGCGGGGCGTTGATGACGTTTCCCAACGTCCGGCAGATCGGCGCGAGCCTGCTGGCGTCGGCGGGGGTGGCGGGCCTGGTCGCCGGTATCGCGGCGCGGCCGGTGCTCGGCAATCTGATCGCCGGCTTGCAGATCGCGCTGTCGCAGCCGATCCGTCTCGACGACGTCGTCGTGATTCAGGGCGAGTGGGGGCGTATCGAGGAAATCACCGGCACGTATGTGTCGGTGCGTCTGTGGGATCAGCGACGGTTGATCGTGCCGCTGCAATGGTTTATCGAAAACCCGTTTTCCAATTGGACCCGCAGCAGTTCGCAGATCATCGGCACGGTGTTTCTTTACGTCGACTACCACATGCCGCTCGCGCCGTTGCGCGAGGAGCTGGCTCGTATCGTCGAGGACGCGCCCGAGTGGGACCGTCGCGTGCAGGTGCTGCAGGTTACGGACGGTACCGAGCGCTCCATGCAATTGCGTGCGCTGGTCAGTTCGCTCGATTCCGGCCTGAACTGGGATTTGCGCTGCCGGGTGCGCGAGGGGCTGCTCGATTTCATCCAGCAGCATTACCCGCAGTACTTGCCGCGGGCCCGTGCGGAAGTGTCGGCGGAACTCGAAACCGGCAACGGTGAACCGCTCGACTGGGTGCCGCGCAGCACGCAGACGCCGGCCGGCAGCACGGCCGCGCATACCGAGGCCGATCCGGTGGCGAGCCGCGCCGGACGGCCGCCGGCGGCCGATGTGCCGCGGCAGGTCAAGGAAAAGGTTTGACGCCGGAAAGCGGCGTACTCTGGCATGGCGGTGCCGATGAATGCAACTGATCCGGCACCCAAGCGGTCGAACCGTCCACGCACTCACCAACCTGGCGCGGCATCGCGTGCTTCATCGTGTTTCCGGTTCTCGCTGCGCCATTGCGCGCGAGACACCGCGAACACCTGACAACGCACCCGAGCGCGCCGCGCGAACCAAGGAGGACATGCAACATGGGCCGACTGATCGTCGTGTCGAATCGCGTCGCAACGCCGACGGAAACCAAGGGATCGGCCGGCGGCCTCGCGGTCGGCGTATTCGGCGCGCTGAAGGATGCCGGAGGGGTGTGGTTCGGCTGGAGCGGCGACGTGGTCAGCGAGACCGTCGCCAACGCCGGTCCGACGCTGGAACAGGACGGCGCGGTCACCTTCGCGACCGTCGGTCTGACGCGCAAGGATTACGACCAGTACTATCGCGGCTTTTCCAACGCGACGCTGTGGCCGGTGTTCCACTACCGCAACGACCTCGCACGCTACGAGCGCGAGGAGTACGCGGGCTACCGGCGTGTCAACGCGTGGCTCGCGCACAAGCTCATCAAGCTGCTCGAACCCGACGACGTGATCTGGATTCACGACTACCATCTGATCCCGTTCGCCGAGGCGCTGCGCAACGAGGGCATTACGAACCGCATCGGCTTCTTCCTGCACATTCCGTTTCCCGCGCCGCAGATCCTGCTGAACATTCCACCGCATGAAGAGCTGGTGAAGTCGTTGTCGTGCTACGACCTGCTGGGTTTCCAGACCGCCACCGACGAGCTCGCCTTCAAGGATTACGTCACGCGCCACGCGCGCGGCACGGTGGGCGCGGACGGACTCGTCGAAGCATTCGGCCGCAAACTGCGTACCGGCGTTTACCGCATCGGCGTGTTCCCCGACGAAATCGCCGAACAGGCGAAGCGCTACGAAAGCCGTCAGCACGTGCTCGACCTGAAGCAAAGCCTGGAAGGCCGCAAGCTGATCATGAGCGTCGACCGGCTCGATTACTCGAAGGGTCTCGTCGAGCGGTTCCGGGCGTTCGAGCATCTGCTGGAGCGCTCGCCGGAATGGCGCGGCAATGTCACGCTGGTGCAGATCGCGCCGCCGACCCGCTCGGACGTCGCCACCTATCAGAAGATTCGCCAGGACCTGGAGTACGAAGCAGGGCGCATCAACGGCCGCTACTCGGGGCTCGACTACACGCCGATCCGCTATCTGAACCAGCAGTACGACCGCTGGAAGCTGATGTCGCTGTTTCGCGAATCGCAGATCGGTTTCGTCACGCCGCTGCACGACGGCATGAATCTGGTCGCGAAGGAATACGTCGCCGCGCAGAATCCCGACGACCCCGGCGTGCTGGTGCTGTCGATTTTCGCGGGCGCGGCGGCGGAGTTGACCGGCGCGCTGCTGGTCAATCCGCACGATGCGATCGGCATGTGCGAAGCCTTGCAGCGCGCGTTGCAGATGCCGCTCGACGCGCGTCAGCGGCGTCATGAGATCAATATGGCGGCGCTGCGCGAGAACGATCTAGGCGTGTGGCGCGATACCTTCCTGCGCGATCTGCGCAGCGTGCCGGCACAGAAACCGGGCAAGGGCGGCGGGCATAAGTGATGGGGCGTGTCGACCAGTGTTTGTCCGGCGTCGGGCGCGGCCGCGTGAGCGCGTGTCCAGATACGGCAGAGTTAAGGAACGCGCGCGCGTGCGCGACTGAATGTCGGGCCAGCGCATGCTGACCACTTTGGCAATTGCGGGCTATCGCTCGTTGCGCGAGTTGATCGTCCCGCTCGGCAGGCTGAACGTGATCACAGGTCCAAACGGCAGCGGCAAGTCGAGTGTGTATCGCTCGCTGCGGCTGCTGGCCGAAGCGGCGCGCGGCGGGTTGATTACCTCGCTCGCGCGCGAGGGCGGTTTGCCGTCCACGCTATGGGCCGGACCTGAGCGCTTTTCGCGCGCCGTGCTGGCGGGCGAGTTCGCGGTTGAACCGCTGCGCCGCAAAGATCCGGTAAGTCTGCGGCTCGGTTTTTCCGGCGATCAGTTCGGCTACGCGATCGATCTCGGCTTACCGCTCGTCAATGACGCCACGCGTTTTCCGCTCGATCCGACCATCAAGCGCGAATGCATCTGGAGCGGCCCCGTGCTGCGGCCGTCGACCTTGCTGGTGGACCGCCACGGCCCGGCGCTGCGCACGCGCGACGAGCGCGGCGACTGGCAGACCATTCCACAACCCGTCGCCAGCTTCGACAGCATGATGACGGAGTTCTCCGACCCGCGGAGCGCACCCGAGATGATCAGGGTGCGTGAGCAGATCCGCTCGTGGCGCTTTTACGACCATTTCCGCACCGACGCCGACGCGCCCGCGCGTCTGCCGCAGATCGGCACGCACACGCCCGTGCTCGCCAACGACGGCGCGGACCTCGCCGCCGCGTTGCAAACCATCCGCGAAATCGGCGACCCGGCCGCCCTCGACGCCGCCATCGACGACGCCTTTCCCGGCTCGCGCCTCGACGTCACGACACAGGACGGCCGCTTCGAAGTGGTGATGCAGCAGCACGGCCTGCTGCGGCCGCTGAAAGGCGCGGAGCTGTCGGACGGCACCTTGCGCTATCTGCTGCTGGTCGCGGCCTTGCTGACGCCGCGTCCGCCTGAACTCCTCGTGTTGAACGAACCTGAGACGAGCCTGCATCCGGACCTGCTGCCGGCGCTCGCCCGCCTGATCGCGCGGGCCGCCGCGCATTCGCAGGTGCTGGTGGTGTAGCATGCGGCGCGTCTGATCGCGGCGCTCGAACGTGAGGAGGCGAGCCAGTCGATCGTGCTGGAAAAGCAGTTCGGCGCGACCCGTATCGCCGACGCGGACGACCGCGATTTGCCGGCCTGGAAATGGTCCACGCGCTGACACGTGCCGCTGTTCACGTGTGGAGCCGTATGTAAGCTGAATGTAACAGCACCGAGGAAATGCAAGACCAGAGGCTTTTTGTTGTCCTCTAGTGAATAATGCTTCGATGCCGGTGGTGCACGCGGCCGGATTCGGCCGTTGCATTGATCGGAGGTATTGGCGCTGTCATACTCAGCGCCGCTGACGCGCACCGCCCTCAGGGCGCAAGCCGCCAGCTCACGGAGACATAATATGAAGATTGCGCAGATCGCCCCTTTGACCGAATCGGTGCCGCCGAAGCTGTATGGCGGCACGGAGCGCGTCGTGTCGTACATCACCGAGGCGCTGGTCGATCTCGGCCATGACGTGACGCTGTTCGCGAGCGGCGACTCCGTCACCAGCGCGAAGCTCGAAGCCGTCTGGCCACGCGCGCTGCGTCTCGATCCGGGCATTCGCGACCGCGTGGCGCCCCATATGCTGCTGATGGAACTGGTGCGCCGCCAGGCCGAAAATTTCGACGTCCTGCACTTTCACCTCGACTACTACTCGTTCTCGGTCTTCAAGCGCCAGGACACGCCGTTTGTCACGACGATGCACGGCCGCCTCGACTTGCCCGAGCAACAGCCGGTGTTCGACACGTTCAACACCGCGCCGGTGATCTCGATTTCGAATTCGCAGCGGCATCCGCTGCCGCAGGCCAAGTGGCTGACCACCGTCTATCACGGCTTGCCGGAACAGCTCTACACGCCGCAGCCGGTCGAGCAGAAGTACCTTGCGTTTCTCGGCCGGATCTCGCCGGAAAAACGAGTCGACACCGCGATCCGGATTGCCGGCCGCTGCGGCATGCCGATTCGCATCGCCGCGAAAGTGGATGCCGCCGATCGCGAGTATTTCGAGCGCGACATCCGGCCGTTACTGGATTTGCCTTATGTCGAGTTCATCGGCGAGATCGCGGATAACCAGAAGGCCGAATTCCTGTCCGGCGCTCACGCGCTGCTGTTTCCGATCGACTGGCCGGAGCCGTTCGGCCTCGTGATGATCGAAGCGATGGCATGCGGCACGCCGGTGATCGCGTTCAACCGCGGCTCGGTGCCGGAAGTGCTGGAAGACGGCGTGACGGGTTTTATCGTCGAAGACGAAATCGGCGCGGTGGCGGCGGTCAATCGGCTGCATAAGATGCCGCGCGCGGGTGTGCGGCAGCGCTTCGAGGAGCGCTTCACTTCGCACCGCATGGCGCAACAGTATGTGGATGCGTATCAGTTGGTGATTCGCGCGCAAAAGCGTTCGCGCTTCAAGGTGATCGATACGTCGGGCAGTTGAGCTGAAGAGATTCGGCTCACGCGGCAGAGTGAAAAAGAGCGGCGATGCGTGGTGCGCATCGCCGTTTTTTATTGGCGCACGACTTGAGACGAATCAGGCTTTTGCATCCGGCAACGGGCGGTGGTCTGCGGCTGCGGCCCACAAAAGCTCGCCGTCGCGGCCGCATGCCACGTTGCTCCCACTGCAAAGGCAGGCTGCGCAGGATTGCGTCTGACCCGGCCACCGCTGCTCACGGAACCCGGCGGATCAGACGCACACCCCGCAGACCGGCAACCAGACGGCGTGCCTAGATCTTCAGACGCGTGACCTTGGTGCCTTGCAGCGATACATCGGCCATCAGGCCGGCATTGGTCAGCACGAACACCTCGACCGGGGCGGTGGCCGTGGTGGTGTCGATCGCGCCATTGGCGCCCATCTTGATCAGCGCGACGGACGCGTCGCCGCCCGCCGACCAGCCGTCGGCATTGCGGAATTTGTCCAGTGCGTCCTGCGTCATGAACAGGAAGATGATCGCCTTCGACTGTGCACCCGCCTGCAGGCCGAATGAGCCGGAAATCGTGCTGTAGTAACCGACTGTGCCGCCGCCTACGCGCAGCGAACCTTCGCCATACTGTCCGCCGACGACGAAGCCCACCTGCAGCACCGACGGGAACACGAGAACGCCGCGCGCCTTCGAGACCAGTTCGCGCGATCCCTTCACCGTCGTGAAGAGCCGCGACATGGTGCCGTCGACGCTAGCGTCGATCGACTGGCGCTTGGCTGAATCGGTGGCGGGTGTATCCGGGTTACCTTTGTTGGTCGTACAACCAGCCAGTGCAAGGCCTCCGAAAGCGAGCGCAGCGGTAGTCTTCAACATGAAGTTTCGTCTTTGCATCGTTTTTCTCCGTCATGGTTCCGGGGCGCAACCTCATCTGATTTGCCGGGTTGCCTTTGAGTTATATCACACGCAAGCACAAAAGGCGCAGTTCGTCGCTAGGCGAAAAGCCTTGTGGGGCGGGGGTTTCGGGCTAATCGTAAGGCGCCGTGCCGTAATTTTGACCGGCACCGCAGTGCGCGTGGAAGCTACGCGCAGCGCGCTTTCAAATGGGCTCCGGCGGTTCGCGCCGGGTTTGCCCGCAGCCAATAGGAGCAAGGCGGCGACGGTGTCGACCATTCGTTTTTACCGATTTTACGCCGCGCAAATGTGCGTTGAAATCAAATTGAAGTGTTGCCTCGACGCTGCAGATCGGCCGGCGTAGCGGCCCGCAATCGGCCTTCTGATCCGGACGCGCGCTCAGCCGTGGTTCGCCGGACTCTTGACCGCCGGCGGACGCCGCAGCGCGCGGCGCACCATGCCGATCAGCACGCCGAGCAGAAACAGCACCACGGCCGGCACGATCCAGTAGCCGACGAATGCATGCCAGAGATAGGCCATCAAAGTGGAGCGGCGCACGCTGTATTCGTTGCGGGCGTCCTGCTGACGCGGCGCGTTGGCGGCCAGCACCTCGGCCGGACAGCCGGCGGCTTGCGCTTCGTCGGGCTTGCCGTGGCAGCGCGCGGGGGCGCCGGCGGCGCGCTGCGCGTCGGTGAAATTCCAGGTGGTCAGCGCACGGTCGAGGTCGACGGCGTTGTACGCCATTTCCTCCCGGATCTCGCTCACCGCCACGATCGCCACGGGCACCGCCCAAAATATGATGACGACCAGCCACCGCCTTAACCAGCGGTTTTTATGCTTCGATACCATCCTTGCCTCCGATGGATGCTCTGCAGCACCAACGACAAGATGGCGGCCCGTCTAATGTTGTATAGGGGGGTGGGCCGTCTCCGCAGCCATCATAGAAGAAAAATGGCGGGTTCGGGCAGATGGACCGTGAAGGGCGGGGCGGGACGCGGGGCGCGAGTGCCGGATGGCAGCGCCGCTGTGTTCGAGCGGCGCGCGCTCAGGCGCCGCGCATATCGCACGACGCCGATTCGTTGTGTTTAATTAGCCGGTGCGGACGACAGGCAGGTCTTCATGAACGCCTTGCGGTCATCACCCTTCTTGCCGGTGGCTTGCGCGTTGCACGCCTTCATCTTGTCCTGCTGGCTCATCGGCGCAGCGGCGGCCGGCTTGGCGGACAGGCAGGTCTTCATGAACGCCTTACGGTCGTCGCCCTTCTTGTCACCGGCCTGCTTGTTACAGTCGGCCATTTTGGTTTGCTGGCTGTTCTCTGCGAACACCGGCGAAACGAGGACAGCGCCCAGCACCAGCGTGGCGATAGCGGATTGGATTTTCATGTGACACTCCATCGGTGGTGAAAACGTTTTTGGTCGTTCATGCGCGCGGGCGTCAACCGTATCCAGGACCCTCGGCACGTCCATTATGGCAAATGCTGTCTGCCAGAACGGCTAAAAGCGCATTCCGGTTGACAGGCGCTCACGCTGGTTTTCCCTTACGTGGCGGGGACTGACGGCGGATTGGAGTATCCAGTGGCGAATGGCGCGAGCGTGGAATGATGTTATGCATTCCAGATTAAATGCATGAAGCAAATTCAAACGAATTAGCACCAAGCTATTCCATAAGATTGATGAAAAATTAACACAAACTTTGTGCATTGCTGCACACGCAATTGAATTGTAATTCGGCAGGAAATTCTACCGCCCAACATATGGGTAATATTGACCAGGATGCGTGCCGCCCATTGCGTCGCTGGTCTGCTCTCACACCGGCCAAGGAGGCTCGCCATGCACTATCTGTTGATGTACGACCTGGTGTCCGACTATCTCGAACGGCGCGCCGCGTATCGCGATGAGCATCTGAAGCTCGCGTGGGCCGCCACGGAGCGCGGCGAGCTGCTGCTGGCCGGCGCGCTGGCCGAGCCCACCGACACCGCCATGCTACTCTTTCAAGGCGACTCTGCCGCTGCCGCCGAAGCCTTTGCCAAGGCCGATCCGTATGTACTCGCCGGTCTCGTGACACGCTGGCGCGTGCGTCAATGGACGACAGTGGTGGGCGAGGGCGCGGCGAACCCGGTGCGCTAAAACCTGGTCTATCGGTTGTATCGGTGGAGTGTCGAGCGGTGAAACCGGTCGCTCACTCAATGCTCCCGCGTCGTTCAGGCCGCGCTATTTTCACCGCGTTGATGCACTGCACATAGCGTGTTCAGCGCTGCTTCCCGCGCCTTGGTCGATTGGCCAAAGCCGAGCCAAAATGCATCGAAATCCTGTCTCAGACGGACGATCGATTCATAAAATTTATTCGCCCGTGATGCATTTTGATTGTGCGGTGCAATAGCGTCATTTCGCCGCCGAAAGCGACCGGACTTTTGTGACGGCATTGCGAGAAAAGACGCAGCAAAAAGGACAAGTTTGTTTCCATCCGTAACACTTGTCTCATTCATATTCACGGAAACCCTGGGGATGGTATGCTTCGTGCACAAATTCTCCCATGCACGAGTGAGACCACGTTTTGTGCTTCGCAATAGGGACAAACCGCACTAAGTCGGGGCGGTATTGACCAGCCAACAGAACGTACAAAACATATTTGTGCAACCGAGGCCTGCACACGGGTCGTGACAGTTGAATCCGTGGCAGTCCAAAGCCGCAGCCCGGCCAGGCTGCGTGGAGAAAACCCAATGTTTTTCGATGAGCTAAGCAATGACGAATGGGCGCTGCTGGCAGCGCTTGTTTCAGATGAGCCGGCCGTCCGTCTAAACCGACGCGGCCGGCCCCGCGCCGAACCACGCATCGTGGCGAATGCCGTCCTGTGGATTCTGACAACCGGTGAACCCTGGTCGAAACTGCCAGGGCGCTACCCGTCTGGTCCGACTTGCCGGCGCCGTTTTGAAGAGTGGCAGTTGAACGGCACGCTGCTGGAGATGGTTCGGCTGTTGTCGCAAACCGGGCGCACCTTTGCGTACGTCCCCCAACCGGCGCCGCCCGTCGCGGCCAAACCCGCGGCACCGGTAGCGGAAACCCCCAGCGTGCGCGACGAGCATCCGCGTGGCGTGTCCTGGAGAAGCCCCGAGTCGTGGCAAGCGCCGGGCGGCATGTCGAATAGCCTGAGCAGTTGGCGTTCGGCCGATCCGATCGCCGATATCACGCGCCAGTTGTCCGGCGTCGCGAATGTGCCGCCGGTGTCTCGTGCGCCAGCGGCACCCGTCGCAGCGCCCGCACGGCATGTCGTGCGGGCCGGCTTGCCGCGCCCGGATGAAGCGCGCGCGGTAGGCGCGGCCATGCATGGTTTGAATTCGGCCGTCGCTTCGGCGCGCGGCACGCCTGTGCCTGACGATCGGCGCAGTCCGTTGTCGATGAGCCTCGCGCCCCGCGGCACGGAAATCCTCGACCGGCATGGCTATGTGATTTACGTCGCGGCCGAGCAGGTGCCTAACGCCATGTATCGCGCGTGGGCGGAAATCATGAAGGACGGCAAACGCGTCGAGCGTTCCGGCCTCGTCGGCCCGCGCTTTGAGCAAGCCGAGGCGGCGGAGCAATATGCGCTCGACTGGGCGCGGCAGTGGATCGACCGCGAATGCCTCACGTTGGCGGCAGCGGCGCAATCCGCGGCTGCGGCACAAGCATCCGCTCAAGCGCCGGCTCATGTCTCAGCGAACCCTGCGCCCACGGCGGCTCGTCCGTTGCCTGCCTTGCGCCATGTGCCCGAGCCAGTCGCGGCCAATCACGGCGCGCCGTTGCATGGACCGCTCAACGCGTTCCGTGGTCCGTTGCGCCGTTATCCCGGCGAACCGGCCGCTGCCACGGCGGCGACCGAGAACAGTGCATCCGATCGTTATCCGTCGTACACAGAACTCATCTCCCACGCGGGGTGAGCACAGCAGTTCCCCGCGGCCGGTAGGAGCAACCGCCGCAGGTTCCCGTTTCATTCGTTGTGACATTCGCTGTGATTCACTGGTGTTATCAGAAGGACGCCGTCCACTGACGCCCCTCGTCCACGCGCGTTACTGACGTCCGTAGGTGTCGTCGAAACGCACGATGTCGTCTTCGCCGAGATACGAACCGGACTGGACCTCGATCATTTCGAGCGGCATCTTGCCCGGATTCTCGAGACGGTGGGTGACACCCAGCGGAATATAGGCCGATTCGTTTTCGGAGACGATAAAGCGCTCTTCACCGCGCGTGACGAGCGCCGTGCCGCGCACGACGATCCAATGTTCGGCGCGGTGATGATGCATTTGCAGCGAGAGCCGCGCACCCGGTTTCACCACGATCCGTTTGACCTGGAAGCGCTCGCCGGTGTCGACGGAATCGTAGTTGCCCCACGGGCGATGCACCTTGCGATGGTTGGCCGCCTCCAGCCCACCGTCGTTGCGAATCCGGCCCACGATCTTCTTGACGTCCTGCACGCGCGACTTGTCGGCGACCAGAATGGCGTCGGCCGTTTCCACTACCACGAGATCGTGCGTGCCCACGCAGGCAATCAGGCGTCCTTCCGAATGCGCGAAGGTCGAGGCCGCGCCTTCGAACATCACGCGCCCACGGCCCACGTTCTGATCGGCGTCCTTATCCGAGATGTCCCAGATCGCGTCCCACGAACCGACGTCGGACCAGCCGGCCTGCAACGGCACGACCACGCCCGAGGCCGCGCTTTGATCGTTGCCGAGTTGCTCCATCACCGCGTAGTCGATCGAATTCGACGGCGATGCGCTGAACGCGTCGCGTTGCAGCCGGAAGAAGTCGCCGTCCGCCTTGCCGCCCGCGAAGGCCGCATCGCAGGCTTCGTAAATGGCAGGCTGGAAATGGCGGATCGCCTTCAGCCAGGTCGACGCGCGCATGATGAAGATGCCGCTATTCCACCAGTACTCCTTCGATTCGATATATCGCTGCGCGAGCTCCAGATGCGGCTTCTCGACGAAGCGATCGAGTTTGTGCGCGCCGACCTTGCCGGTCACTTCCGCGTCGGCGTCCTGCGTGTCGTTAGTCGTGCCAAGCGCCGCGCCAATGCGAATGTAGCCGTAGCCCGTTTCCGCGCGCGTCGGCACAATACCCATCGTGACGATATGACCGGCCGCCGCATGCTGCACGCCGGCGGCCACGGCCGCGTGAAAGCCGTCGATGTCGGTGACCGCGTGATCGGCGGGCATCACGACCATGATGCCGTCTTCGTCCTGCGCGGCGACCGAGAGGGCGGCCACCGTGAGTGCCGGCGCCGTGTCGCGGCCGGCGGGTTCGAGAATCAGCCGGGTCGGCTTGCCGCTCGTGCGCAATTGCTCGGCGGTGGTGAAGCGCTGTTCTTCATTGGCCACCACGACGAGTTGCTCGGTGAGCGGATAGCCGGCCTCGAGTCCCTCGAGACGGCGCGTGGTGGATTGCAGCAGCGAATCGTCGCCGAGCAGGCCGATCAACTGTTTCGGATGCTGTTCGCGCGACATCGGCCACAACCGCGTGCCGGAGCCGCCCGCCAGAATCACGGGATGAACCTTGAGCTTGACGTTCAGGGACTTGACTTGCGTGGACCGGGTGTCGGCGGGCGTGGCCGTGACCGGAGCTGTCATGATGGACTCCTCGAGGCTGGGTGAATGCGTCGAGTTTTATCACGAACTCAGGAATCAATAAAAGCGCGTTAAATAGAAACTATATAAAACGCCTAATAAATTTCTCCATTTCGTGAAGAAAAAATGTCCCGATAATTTTTTAAAAAGAAAAATTACGCGAAAAAAATCGCCGGCTATTTTTTTATCGCCGTTCATGCCGCAGAATGATGACGGAAGGCGCGGCGTAAGCTTCGTAGGAAAACACTCGGAAAGTACGAGATTGGCTTACATCAAGGCTTGCAGGATGCCTGTCAAACGCAGAATCCGGTAACAATTGCCGAACAAAATTCAGAAAAAATGCCGAAACATTGACCGATACAATTTGAGATTTTTTGCGGTCTTGCAGTGGGAATTTTAATATCGCTTTATCTATACCTGTACAAGGGTATTCACTCATTCCGACACAGGTTTCCCAATCCGGCTGTTCAGGCAGTTTTTCGGGCGGGAAACAGAAGGGCAATTAGCACCGGTTCAAACAGTTACGCGTCGCGCATGGATTTGCATGACGCGGTTACCGGCGTTGTGCGTCCCGTCGCCGGACTGGATTTCAACCAACCAACGGATGGCACTTGACTGACGAACTGAGGGGCAGCGCATGCTGAGCGTTCTATCGAGAATCATCGACATCGCCATGGTCGCGCTCGGCGCCGCCATCGCGACGGCCGTTCACAGCGGGAAAGTCGTGTGGCTGGACGATATGCAAAGCGTCTCGCTCGCATTCGACTGCCTGCTGGTGGTGGTGTTTTTCCCTGCGCTCGGGATCTATCAGTCGTGGCGCGGCAAGCCGCTGTACGACCTGCTGTGCCGCGTGGCGGGCGGCTGGCTGCTGGTGGAAGTCACCGGCGTGCTGATCAGCTTCAGCCTGCACCGCTCGGACAGCCTGTCGCGGCTGTGGCTCGTCTATTGGGCCGTGGCCACGATCGTGCTGCTGATCGTCACCAAGGTGATCGTCTATTCGATTCTGCGCGGACTGCGCCGCGAAGGCTTCAATCAGCGCGCGGTGGCGATCGTCGGCGGCGCGCCGTATGGGCGCTTTCTGATTCAGCAGATGCGCAGCCGTCCGGACGCGGGCTTCTCGCCGGTCGTGGTGTTCGATGAAGACAGCACGATCAATCACTACGAAGACCCGGATGCGGGCGAGGTGATCGAAGGCGTGCCGGTCGAGCGCGACTATCAGCGCATGCTGCATCTCGTGCGCCAGCGTGCGATCCGCGAGCTGTGGCTGGCGCTGCCGATCTCGAAGGAGAAAGCGATCCATCGCTTCGTGATGGATCTGCGCAACGACTTCGTGAACATCCGCTTCATTCCGGACGTGCGCAGCCTGACGCTCTTCAATCAGCCGATGGTCGATCTGCTCGGCGTGCCGGCGATCAACCTGGCCGCCTCGCCGATCACCGATCTGCGCGTGCTGCCCAAGCGCGTGTTCGATCGTCTGTTCGCGCTGGCCGCGTTGACCGCGCTCGCACCGGTGATGCTGGTGATCGCCGCCGCGGTGAAGCTGAACTCGCCGGGCCCCGTGTTCTTCCGGCAAAAGCGCAAAGGCATCGACGGCAATCAGTTCGAGATCTACAAGTTCCGCTCGATGAAGATGCACAAGGAAGAGCACGGCAAGATCACTCAGGCTACGCGGCGCGATCCGCGCATCACCGCGGTCGGCGCGTTCCTGCGGCGCACCAGTCTCGACGAGCTGCCGCAGTTCATCAACGTGTTGCGCGGCGAGATGTCGGTGGTTGGCCCGCGTCCGCATGCGCTCGAACACGACGACATCTACAAGGATCTGGTGAAGGGCTACATGCACCGTTACCGGATCAAGCCGGGCATCACCGGGTGGGCGCAGATCAACGGCTATCGCGGCGAAACCGACCGCATCGAAAAGATGATGGGCCGCGTCAAGCTCGATCTGTACTACATGCAGCACTGGACCTTCTGGCTCGACATCAAGATCGTCGTGCTGACGCTGTGGAAAGGCTTCGTCGGCAGCAACGCTTACTAAGCTCCTTTCCCAATCAACTCAATTCTGCGAGGTGTAATACATGAACCTGACGATCATCGGTAGTGGCTACGTAGGCCTCGTGACGGGCGCATGTCTGGCCGACATTGGCCACGATGTGTTCTGTCTCGACGTCGATCAGCGCAAGATCGACGTGCTCAACAACGGCGGCGTGCCGATCCATGAACCGGGTCTGCAGGAGATCATCGCGCGCAATCGCAAGGCCGGCCGCCTGAAGTTCTCGACCGACGTCGAAGCCGCGGTCGCGCATGGCGATATCCAGTTCATCGCGGTCGGCACGCCGTCCGACGAGGACGGTTCCGCCGACCTGCAATACGTGCTCGCCGCCGCGCGCAACATCGGCCGCCATATGACGGGCTTCAAGGTGATCGTCGACAAATCGACGGTGCCGGTCGGCACGGCCTCGCGCGTGCGCGAAGTGATCGCCGCCGAACTCGCCGAACGCAATGCCGCGCACATGTTCTCGGTGGTGTCGAATCCCGAATTCCTGAAAGAAGGCGCGGCGGTGGAAGACTTCACGCGGCCCGATCGCATCGTGCTTGGTTGCGACGAGGACGTGCCGGGCGAGAAAGCGCGCGACCTGATGAAGCGCCTCT
Source organism: Paraburkholderia sp. RL17-373-BIF-A (assembly GCF_046030175.1). Taxonomy (NCBI): domain Bacteria; kingdom Pseudomonadati; phylum Pseudomonadota; class Betaproteobacteria; order Burkholderiales; family Burkholderiaceae; genus Paraburkholderia; species Paraburkholderia sp. RL17-373-BIF-A. The sequence continues at coordinate 61,674 of NZ_JARESO010000017.1, read as the reverse complement.
ACGCGCCGTTCAACCGCAATCGCGAACGCACGCTGTATATGGACGTGCGCTCGGCCGAATTCACCAAGTACGCGGCCAACGCGATGCTCGCCACGCGCATTTCGTACATGAACGAACTCGCGAATCTGGCCGACCGCGTCGGCGCGGATATCGAGGCCGTGCGTCGCGGCATCGGTTCCGATCCGCGCATCGGCTACGACTTCCTGTATGCCGGTTGCGGCTACGGCGGCTCGTGCTTCCCGAAGGACGTGCAGGCGCTGATCCGCACGGCCGCCGATCACAAGGCGAATCTGCGCATTCTCGAAGCGGTCGAAGCGGTCAACGACACGCAGAAGAAAGTGCTCGCGAACAAGATCGTCGCGCGGCTGGGCGAAGACCTGTCGGACCGCACCTTCGGCGTATGGGGCCTTGCCTTCAAGCCGAACACCGACGACATGCGCGAAGCGCCGAGCCGTCCGCTGATCGCCGAGCTGCTGCGCCGCGGCGCGCGCGTGAAAGCGTACGACCCGGTCGCGATCGACGAATCGAAGCGCGTGTTCGCGCTGGACCTGAAGGACGTGCCGCAACAGCACGCGCGGCTCGAGTTCGTGAAGGAAGAGATGGAAGCCGCCGAAGGCGCCGACGCGTTGGTGATCCTCACCGAGTGGAAGGCGTTCAAGAGCCCGGACTTCGACTCGCTCAAGCGGATCCTCAAGACGCCGCTGATTTTCGACGGCCGCAACCTGTACGAACCGGACGCGCTGCTCGAGCTCGGTATCGAGTATCACGCGATCGGCCGTCAGCACGCGCTGCGCATCGCGCCTGCGAAGGTCGGCACGAACGGCTTGCCGCTCGCGCAGGAAGAAACGGCGGACGCAGCCGAAGCCGGCCGCTGATCCGCTGCCAACGCATCGACAAGCCGTTATCACGGAGCCCGCCATGTTCGCCAACGTTCTGATCGTCTGCCACGCAAACGTCTGCCGTTCGCCCGCCGCCGAAATGCTGTTCAAGGCCCGGCAGGGCGCGGCGTCGCGTTCGCAGGCGGCGCCGATCGCGTTTCATTCGGCGGGCATCCGGGCCGTGAACGGCCACGGCATGGACCCGGTCATGCAACGCCTGCTCGCCGAGCAGGGCGTTGCCTCGGGCATCCACTACTCGCGGCGTCTTGACCGGCAACTCGTGCGCGACGCCGATCTGGTGCTGGTCACCGAGCGCGCGCAGGTGAGCGACGTCGAAGCGCTCGATCCGGCCTCGCGCGGCAAGGTCTATCCGCTCGGCAAGTGGGAAGCGGATTCCGACGTCGCCGATCCGCACGGCGGTGCGGAAACCGCTTATAGGGAGAGTCTCGTGCTCATCGAACATCTGGTCATGGGATGGCTGAAGAAAATATGCTGATGAAAAAACTCACTGCACACTCATTCGCGAACGGCAAGTCGACGCATTTCAACTCGAAACTTGCCGCCACGCTTTTGCTGACGTCCTTTCTGTCGGCCTGCGCCACCGCACCTGGCAATTACCTCGATACATCCCGTCTGAAAGACGACGGCCAGCACGACAGCCAGCCCGCCGAAACCTATCCGGTCCATGTGATCGATGCCGCCGTCGTGACCGCGCAGGCGCAAGCCGCCGCCGCGAAGACCCAGGTGCTGCCGACCTCGACCCTGAGCGACCCGTCGCAGTACGTGTACCGGCTCTCGCCGCAGGACATTCTCGGCATCACCGTGTGGGACCACCCTGAATTGACCACCCCGCAGGGCAGCACGCTGTCGGCGGGCGGCAACACCACGCAGTCGATCGGCGGCGCCTTGCAGCAGCCGTACACGGCAGCGCTGCCGGGCCAGGCCGATCCCTACGGCCAGACCATCGCGGCCGACGGCACGATCTTTTTCCCGTTCGTCGGCCGTATTCGGGCCGCCGGCAAAACCGTCGGCGAGTTGCGCGATCAGTTGAGCTCCGGCCTCGTGCGCTATATCCGCAATCCGCAGGTCGACGTGCGCGTGCTGTCGTACCGCGGCCAGAAGGTGCAGGTGACCGGCGAAGTGAAGACGCCGGGCCCGCTCGCGGTGAGCGACGTGCCGCTCACGCTGGTCGACGCGATCACGCGCTCGGGCGGCACGAACGCGGACGCCGACATTCAGCGCGTACGTCTCACGCGCAACAACAAACTCTACGTACTCGACGCCGACCGCATGCTCGATCGCGGCGACACCACGCAGAACGTGATGCTGCAAAACGGCGACGTGATCAACGTGCCGGACCGCACCGACAGCCGCGTCTTCGTGATGGGTGAAGTGAAAACGCCGATCCAGTTGCCGATCATCAAGGGCCGGATGACGATCGCCGATGCGCTGACGCAAGGCGGCGGCATTCTCGACACCGACGCCAATCCGCGCCAGATCTTCGTGATGCGCGGCATGAAGGATCACCCGACCACGCCGGACGTGTACCGCCTCGACATGACGCAGCCGGACGCCATCATGCTGTCCTCGCAGTTCCAGTTGCAGCCGCTGGATGTCGTGTATGTGGGCACCGCCGCGTCGACCACCTTCAACCGTGTGTTGCAGCAGGTGTTGCCGAGTGTGCAGACGTTGTTCTACCTGAAGCAGCTGACGCGTTGATCATCTGAACCGCAGTCTGAGCCGTCGTCAGGCCCGCGCCGCGCCGTCCGTAAAGGACGCGGCGCGGGACCGAAGCAAACACCGCTGTAACCGATACGGGATCGAATTGTGAGCAACCAAATCTCTCCACACATGGCCGGTCCGATCAAGACCGAAGAAGAGGACGTCGTCCTCGGACAACTGGTGCAGGTGATCCTCGACGACATCTGGTGGCTCATCGCCATCGCCGCGGTGATCGTCGGGATCGCCGGCGCCTATTGTTTTCTCGCCAAGCCGATCTATTCGGCGGATGCGCATGTGCGGGTCGAGCAATCCGACAACACGTCGCAGGCGCTCACGCAGACGCAGACCGGTGCGGCCATCACCACCGGCTCGACCTCGCTGCCGACCGACGCCGAGATCGAAATCATCAAGAGCCGCGGCGTGGTCGGCCCGGTCGTGCAGCAACTGAAGCTGAACTTCAGCGTCACGCCGAAGACGCTGCCGCTTCTGGGCAGCATCGCCGCGCGCATGGCGACGCCGGGTCAGCCGGCGCGTCCGTGGCTGGGTCTGTCGTCGTACGCATGGGGCGGTGAAGAGGCCGACGTCGATTCGATCGACGTGATCCCCGCGCTGGAAGGTCAGAAGCTAACCATGAAGGTGATCGACGACCAGCACTACAGCCTGTATGCGCAGAACGGTTCGCTGCTGCTGCGCGGTCTCGTCGGCCAGCAGGAGCAGGGCGGCGGCGTGACCATCATGGTCAATAAACTGGTGGCGCGGCCGGGCGAGGAATTCACGGTGATGCGCGCCAACGACCTCGACGCGATCTCCGCGTTCCAGTCGGCCATCACGGTGCAGGAGCAAGGCAAGCAGACCGGCGTGATCCAGATCTCGCTGGAAGACAAGAGCCCTGAGCATGCCGCGCTGGTCGCCAACGCGCTCGCACAGTCGTATGTGCGCCAGCACGTGCTGAACAAGCAGGCCGACGCCAGCAAGATGCTCGACTTCCTGAAGAGCGAGGAGCCGCGCCTGAAGTCCGATCTCGAGCGCGCCGAAGCCGCCCTGACCGCGTATCAACGCCAGTCCGGCTCGATCAACGCGAGCGACGAGGCCAAGGTCTACCTCGAAGGCAGCGTGCAGTACGAGCAGCAGATCGCCGGCTTGCGTCTGCAGATGGCGCAGCTCACCGAGCGCTACGGCGACGACCATCCGATGCTGGTGGCCGCGCGTGAGCAGATGGCCGAATTACAGGCGCAGCGCACCAAATACGCCGACCGCTTCCGCGATCTGCCGGCCACCGAAGTGAAGGCCGTGCAGTTGCAGCGCGACGCCAAGGTGGCGGAAGACATCTACGTGCTGCTGCTTAACCGCGTGCAGGAGTTGTCGGTGCAGAAGGCCGGCACCGGCGGCAACGTGCATATCGTCGACGCCGCGCTGCGTCCGGGCGTGCCGGTCAAGCCGAAGAAGGCGCTGATCCTGTCGGCGGCGGTGATTCTCGGGCTGATCGCGGGCACCGGCTTCGTGTTCCTGCGCCGCAATATGTTCAAGGGCATCGACGACCCCGATCACATCGAGCGCGCGTTCCATCTGCCGGTGTTCGGCCTCGTGCCGCTCTCCGCGGAACAGGGCGTGCTCGAAGCCAGCTTCCTGCGCGGCGGCGAGCGTCTGCGCTCGGTGCTGGCGAATGCGCGGCCCAAGGACGTCACGGTCGAAAGCCTGCGCAGCCTGCGCACCTCCATGCAGTTCACGCTGCTGGACGCGAAGAACCGCATCGTCATGCTGACCGGCCCGATGGCGGGCGTCGGCAAGAGCTTCCTGACGGTCAATCTGGCGGTGCTGCTCGCGAACTCGGGCAAGCGTGTGCTGATGATCGACGGCGACATGCGCCGCGGTGTGCTCGAACGCTATCTGGGCGGTGCGCCGGATAACGGCCTGTCCGAATTGCTGAGCGGCCAGATCTCGCTGGAAGAAGCGATCCGCAGCTCGCAGGTCGACGGCCTGAGCTTCATCTCGTGCGGCCGCCGTCCGCCGAATCCGTCGGAACTACTTATGTCGCCGCGTCTGCCGCAGTACCTCGAAGGCCTCGCCAAGCGCTACGACGTGATCATGATCGACACGCCGCCGGTGCTGGCCGTGACCGATGCGTCGATCATCGGCGCGTATGCCGGATCGACCTTCTTCGTGATGCGCTCGGGCGTGCACAGCGAAGGCGAAATCAACGATGCGTTGAAGCGTCTGCGCGCGGCCGGCGTGCACGTGCAGGGCGGCATTTTCAACGGCATGCCGGCCCGCTCGCGCGGCGGCTACGACCGTGGCTACGCGGCGGTTCAGGAATACCTGAGCACCTGAGCCCGGAGGTTTGCGGATGCATTCCGAACCTCGCGCAACGACGACTAAAAAGGACATCACGATGAAAGTGACGGTACTGGTTCCGACTTACCGCCGCCCGGCCGATCTGGCGCGCTGCCTCGCGGCGCTGCAACGGCAGTCGCGGCTGCCTGACGAAGTGGTGGTGGTGGCGCGCGCCGACGACGAAGCGACCCACGCGTGCCTGCGCGATCCGGCCGTGCCGGGCGCGCTGCCGCTCTCGGTGGCGCTGGTCGAAGCGCCCGGCCAGGTCGCGGCTCTGAATCGCGGTCTGGACGCCGCGCGCGGCGACGTGATCGCGATCACCGACGACGACGCCGCGCCGCACGCCGACTGGGTCGAACGCATTGCGGCCGCGTTCGCCGGCGACGCGCGCCTCGGCGCGCTCGGCGGACGCGACTGGGTGCACGAGAAAGGCCGCGTGCTGGACGGCGAGCGGCCGCTGGTGGGCAAGGTCACGGCGCACGGCAAGATCATCGGCAATCATCATCTGGGCGTTGGCGGCGCGCGCGAAGTCGACATTCTGAAGGGCGCGAATATGAGCTACCGCCGCGAGGCGGTGCGCACCATCCGCTTCGACGCGCGCCTGCGCGGCGCCGGCGCGCAGGTCCACAACGACATGGCGTTCAGCCTCGCTGTGAGAAACGCCGGCTGGAAGCTGATGTACGACCCGCGCGTGGCGGTCGATCACTTTCCCGCCGAGCGTTTCGACGACGACCGGCGCGACGCGCAAACCATGGCGGCCTTGCGTAACGCCGCCTTCAACTTCCATCTGATCCTGCGCGACCAGTTGCCGCCGCTGCACCGCGAAACCGCCTGGTGGTGGTGGACGCTGGTCGGCACGCGCGTTTATCCGGGGCTCACGCACGCGGCGCTCGCGCTGCTCTCGAAGCAAGCCGGCCTGAAGCTGACGCGCTGGCGCGCCGTGCGCAGCGGCGCGCACGAGGCGCGTCGCGCGCTGTCACGCGCCGCGTGATCGCTCTGGCTCGCACCACGTCCCGCACGTTCGCGCATCGGCGCACGGCCCGCGTCAGGGCCGCCGATGCCCCTTTCCACCGGCAGAGCGGAGTGTCTGCATGAGTACGAAAGTTCACGTTCATCTGTTTTACGGCGCCGACCCGCGCTTTTATCGACAGGGCGACGACATTGGTTGTCTGTATGGCTATCACCACGCGGAATCCGACGCGTTCAAGCTCACCTATTCGCAGGATGCCCGCGAAGGCAAGCCGGTGCGCCTGCTGCGCCGCGCGCTGAAGGCGGCGCTCGGATTCGACTTCATCCATACGTGGCGCAACCGCGCCGAGATGCTGCGCTCGGACGTGATCTGGACGCACACGGAACAGGAATGGCTCTCCGCGGCCCTCATGCTGCTGCTGAGCGGCCGCAAGGCGGGCGCCGACGCCTCGCCCTTGCTGCTCGCGCAAAGCGTGTGGCTGCTCGATAAATGGCCTTCCTACGGCATTCTGCGCAGCTGGCTGTATCGCAAGCTGATCGCGCGCGCCGATCAGCTCACCACGCTCGCCAGCGAAAACGCCGAGCTGTGCCGGCGCTATTTCGATCGCGACGCCAAACCGCTGCTCTATGGCCTGAACACGCGCGACTTTCCGGTCAAGACACCGGCCGAATGGGCACCGCACACACCGATCCGCATCGCCGCGATCGGCAACGACCGCGACCGCGATTGGGAGACGCTCATCAAGGCGTTCGGCAACGACGCCCGCTACACGGTAAAGCTCGCGACACGTCGCCGGATTCCCGCGTCGCTGCGCGCGCCGAATGTCGAGATCGCACTGTTCTCCGGCATCAAGAAGCAACACGAACTGTACGAATGGGCCGACGTGATCGTCGTGCCGTTGCGGCCGAATTCGCACGCCTCGGGCATCACCGTGATGCTCGAAGCAGCGGCGGTCGGCAAGCCGATGGTGGTCACGAATGTCGGCGCGTTGCAGGATTATTTTCCGGCGGGCGAGGCGTCCTATATCCCGCCGTTCAATCCACAGGCATTGCGTGAAGCGGTCGACCAGCTCGCCGCCGCGCCGCTGGACGCGCTGCGCCAGGCGCAAGCGGCCGCCGCCGGCCTGCTGTCGCGCGACCTGACCACGCAGCACTACGCGATGCAGCACGTGCGGATCACGCAGGAGATGCTGCGCGCGCGCGCCTCGTCACGCGTGCGCTCGGCGGCCGGCATGACGACGGCGGCGGGCGTGTCCGACGCTGAGCGGCCGGCGCGGCAGTCGCGCGGAGGTCTCTGAACGATGTCGACGATTGCGCGAAGCGCCGATAGCGTGAACGGCACCGGACGGGCGCCGTCCCGCGGCCGCAAGGAATGGCTGCCGGAGGCTTTGCTGTGGTTCGTCACGACGCTGCTGATCGGCGCGCATCAGGGCACGGTGCTCACGCTCGCGTTTCCGATGCTCGCGATCCTCACGGGCCTGTGGCTCTATTTCAAGAGCCCGGCGCGCTATATCGGCTTCATGTGGTGGCTGTGGTTCCTGAGCCCGGAAGTGCGGCGTCTGGCCGACTGGTCCAAGGGTTCGTTCACGCCGACCAGCCTGATCCAGGTCGCGCCGCTCGCGGTCACGATGATCAGCGCGCTGTCGCTCCTGCGCTACTACAAACTGCTGGCGCAACGGCGCGGCCTGCCGGTGCTGCTGATCCTGCTCGGGCTCATCTATGCGTTCCTCGTGGGCGTGATGTCGAGCGGGCCGCTCGCGGCCACTTACGACCTGGCGAACTGGCTGTATCCGATCCTGATCGGCTTTCACATCATGGCGAACACGCGCCAGTATCCGCAGTACCGCGACACCATCGTCAACACGTTCATCTGGGGCATGCTGGTGATGGGCGGCTACGGTCTGGTGCAGTTCTTCATCATGCCGCAGTGGGACGCGCTGTGGATGCTCGGCTCGCAGATGAACTCGCAAGGCGACCCGGTGCCGATGGGCGTGCGCGTGTTCAGCACGATGAACTCGTCGGGACCGTTCGCCTTCGCGATGATGGGCGCGATGGTGTTCGTCATGGCGGCCACGCACCGGGTGCGCTGGGTCGCGGCGGCGCTGGGTTTTTTCGCATTCGCGCTGAGCCTCGTGCGCTCGACGTGGGGCGGCTGGGTCATCGCGTTGCTGATTCAGCTCGTCAAATCGAACAACAAGGTGCGGGTGCGCATCGTCGCCAGCGCGGTGCTGTTGGCGGGGCTGTGCGTGCCGCTGCTGGCGGTCGGTCCGGTGGCCGAGCGGATGCAGGCGCGTCTCACGACTATCGTCAACCTGAACGACGACCAGAGCTACGCCGCCCGTAACGAGTTCTACGCGACCTTCGCTAAAACGGCCTTCACCGACGTGTCGGGCGAAGGCATGGGCGCCACCGGCACCTCCACCAAGCTCTCGAACGACGGCGGCCAACTCGGCCAGTACGGCAACTTCGACAGCGGCGTGATGAACATTCCGTTCGTGCTCGGCTGGCCCGGCACGCTGCTCTATATGTCCGGAATCATCTGGCTCGTGACGCGCGCGGTGCTCGCGTCGTTCAAGCTGCGCAACGACAAATTCGTGTCCGCCTGCATGAGCCTGAGCCTCGCGACTTTCGCGATGCTGGTGTTCACCAATTCGCTGGTCGGCACGGGCGGACTGCTGCTTTTCATGGGTGTTTTTTCGATCCTTTCCGCGGTTCATTACGAAAAGATAAACCGCAGACGCACGCTATTTCTCCACGGAGGCACTGATTGAGAGTCGCCATTGTCACGCACGTTGTGCGCCATAACGACGGCCAGGGGCGCGTCAACCACGAGATCGCGCGCGCGGCCCTCGACGAGAACATCGGCGTCACGCTGGTCGCCTCGCACGTCGCGCCGGATCTGCTCGCGCATCCGAACGTCCGCTGGGTGCCGATGAAAATCGGCCGCTGGTGGCCGACCAATCTGCTGCGCCAGCAGGTGTTCGCGTTCAAGAGCGCGATGTGGCTGCGCGCGCATCGCCGCGAATACGACGTGCTGCACGTGAACGGCTTCATCACGTGGATGCCCGCCGACGTCAACACCTCGCACTTCGTGCATAGCGGCTGGTTCGGCAGCAAGTACTATCCGTTCGGGCTCACCAAGGGCGTGTGGTCCGCCTATCAGTCGGTCTATACGCGCTGCAATGCGCTGCTCGAACGCTGGGCCTACCGGCGTTCGAAGGTGATCACGGCCGTGTCGCAAAAGGTCGCCGACGAGATTCACGCGATCGGTCTCACGCCCGATAACCGTGTCGATGTGATCTACAACGGCGTGGATACGCAAGGCTTCGCCGCGGCTACGGGCGACCGGGAGAAATTCGGCCTGCCGAAGGACGCGTTTTTGCTGCTGTTCGTGGGCGACCTGCGCACACCGCGCAAGAACCTCGGCACCGTGCTCGCCGCGCTCAAGTATCTGCCCGAGCACGTGCAGATGGCGGTGGCGGGCTTCCTGCCGGGCAGTCCGTATCCGGAAGAGGCGAAGGCGCTCGGCATTGCGCATCGCGTGCATTTTCTCGGTCTCGTGAAGGAGATGCCGGTGCTGATGCATTCGGTCGACGCCTTCGTGTTTCCGTCGCGCTATGAAGCGATGAGCCTGTCGCTGCTCGAAGCGATGGCGGCGGGCTTGCCGGTGGTCACGGCGCGCACCGCGGGCGGCGCTGAAATCATCACGCCGGAATGCGGCATCGTGCTCGACGATCCGGACGATCCCAAGGCGCTGGCGCGCGCGGTCGCACGCCTCGCCGACAACCACGTCGAGCGCCGCGCGATGGGCGTCGCCGCCAACGAACTCGCGACCGGCTTCGGCTGGGCGCGCATGGCCGCGCAATACATCGCGCTGTATCGCCAACTCGCGGGACAGCAGAAGCATCGCCGGCAAAGCGAGGCGGAAGCGGCAGCGGTCGCCAAGACCGACGCGTTGACGCTGAACACGCTGGCCGGCCAGAAGAGCGCGGAATGACGTTGCGGGGTTCATTAGCCCAGCTGGCGCGTTCATCGCTCAACCATCACAACTCTCAAAACGCACAGGGGTCACAACCATGACGACGAGTTCTATCAAATCGCTGCAGATCGGGATGCACTGGTTCCCCGAGCGCGCGGGCGGCCTCGACCGCATGTACTACTCGCTGGTCGGCGCGCTGCCGGGCGCGGGCGTCGCGGTGCGCGGCGTAGTGGCCGGCTCGCCCAAAGTGGCCGCCGACACCGGCGGCGCGATCAACGGCTTCGGCTCCGCCGCGCAATCGCTGCCTTTGCGGCTGATGGCGGCGCGCCGCGCACTGCGCCAGGAAATCAGCACGTCGCGTCCCGACGTGATTTCCTCGCACTTCGCGCTTTACACCTTTCCTGGCCTCGACGTGACGCGCGGCATTCCGCAAGTTTCGCACTTTCAGGGGCCGTGGGCCGACGAGAGTCACGTGGAAGGCGCCGATTCGCTCGGCCAGCGCGCCAAGCGCTATCTGGAACAATCGGTCTATGCGCGCTCGTCGCGGCTGATCGTGCTGTCCGAGGCGTTCGGCAAGATTCTGACCTCGCGCTATCGCATCGCGCCGGACCGTGTGCGCGTGGTGCCCGGGTGCGTCGATGTCGAGCAGTTCAATCTGCCGATCTCGCCCGCCGAGGCGCGTCTGAAGCTGCAATTGCCGCAAGACCGGCCGATCGTGCTGGCGGTGCGGCGTCTGGTGCGTCGCATGGGTCTCGAGGATCTGATCGATGCGGTGAAGCTGCTCAAGCGCAGCTCGCCCGATGTGTTGCTGCTGATCGCCGGCAAAGGGCGGCTCGAGGGCGAACTGCAGGCGCGCATCACCGAGGCGGGTCTGGAGGACAACGTGAAGCTGCTGGGTTTCGTGCCCGACCAGCATCTGGCGGCGCTGTACCGCGCGGCGAATATCAGCGTCGTGCCGACGGTGGCGCTGGAAGGCTTTGGCCTTATCACGGTCGAGTCGCTGGCCTCGGGTACGCCGGTACTGGTCACGCCCGTGGGCGGCTTGCCTGAGGCGGTGGCGGGTTTGTCGCCGAATCTGGTGCTGCCGGAGACGGGCGCGAAAGCCATCGCGGATGGACTCGCGGGCGCGCTCAACGGCACGCTGAAATTGCCCGATGCCGATGCATGCCGCCGCTATGCGCGCGAGAACTTCGATAACTCGGTGATCGCGAAGCGGGTGGCTTCGGTGTATAGCGAGGCGATTGCGGCGCGTGGGGTGCACTGAGCCAGACGTGAACTACGCTCGTGGCACGATGAAATAAAAAAGACGCGGAGCCTCGATCATCAGGATCAGGCTCCGCGTCTTTTTTTGCATGGAAGATACGCGACCGTGGCCGCGCATCTTCGTTGGGGATCAGAACGTCTCGTGATGCTCGTTGCGTCCGAGATCCGCATGAACCATCATGTGGCACAACTGCTCCAGCGTGGTTTCCGGCTTCCAGCCGAGTTTTTCGTGAGCCTTGTCGGCGCAGCCGATCAGCAGGTCCACTTCGGCCGGGCGATAGAACTTCGGATTCACGCGCACCAGCGTCTTGCCGGTGGCGACGTCGATACCGGATTCGCGCTCTTCCTTGCCCGACCATTCGAGCTGATAGCCCGCTGCCGAAAACGCCATACGCACGAAATCTCGGACCGTTTCGGTGCGGCCGGTGGCGAGCACGAAGGTGTCCGGTTCGTCGGCTTGCAGCATGCGCCACATGCCTTCCACGTATTCGAGCGCGAAGCCCCAGTCGCGCTTGGCGCTCAGGTTGCCGAGTTCGAGCACGTCCTGCTTGCCGAGCTTGATCTTGGCGACGGTGTCGGTGATCTTGCGGGTGACGAATTCGCGGCCACGCAGCGGCGATTCGTGATTGAACAGAATCCCGCTGCTCGCAAAGAGGCCATACGACTCGCGATAGTTGATGGTCGACCAGTGCGCGAACAGCTTGGCGACGCCATACGGGCTGCGCGGATAGAAGGGCGTGTCCTCGCGTTGCGGAACGGCCTGCACGAGGCCGAACATTTCCGACGTCGACGCCTGGTAGTAGCGCGTCTTCGGATTCAGGATACGGATGCCTTCCAGCAGATTCAATGCGCCGATGCCGGTCACTTCGGCGGTGGTCACCGGCTGGTCGAACGAGACGCCCACGAAGCTTTGCGCGGCGAGGTTGTACAGCTCATCGGCTTGCGCGCCTTCGAGCAGGCGCAGCGTCGAGCCGAGGTCGGTCAGATCGTGTTCGACCAGACGCAGATTCGGATGATCGAGCACGCCGAGCTCACGCATGCGCCAGAAATTGACGGAACTCGTGCGCCGGTAAGTGCCGGTCACGATATAGCCCTTGTCGAGCAGCAGTTTGGTCAGATAGGCGCCGTCCTGTCCGGATACGCCGGTGATGATCGCTTTGCGTGGTTGGCTCATAGCTTGCCTTCGAGATTGTTAAAAGAGAAAAAGAAAAAGCAGTCGCGCCGGCTAGGGCGCATTTCATCGGCACACTCGGAAGCGCATCTCAGAAGCACGTTTCGCAAGCATCAAAAAGCACCCAATGCACCCAATGCACGAAACGCACTTGAAAAAGCGTTTCAGGGCGTGCCGTCCAACAGCCGCCGCACCAACGGTTCGACGACCTGAAAATCCTGTTCGGCCTTCAGCCGGTACAAATCCGGCTTGGGATGCGCGCCGTCGGACATCAGCGTCTTCCAGTCCGGCAGACTGCTGATGTAGGCGAACTGGTCGACGAGCGGGATCTGCTGCTCGGCGGCCACGCGGCGCGTCATGGCGACCATCGTCGCGAGCCGCGCGTTGAGCCGGTTGTCGGGCATCGGGTTCGCGGTCTGCAGAACCGGCTGCTTGCCGAGCGCGCGAGCGGTTTTCACGAGCGTCGTTTCGGCTGTGTAGAACTGCTCCGGCGTCTGGTTCTGCATCACTTCGTTGATGCCGTAGTTGATCAGCACGATCTGCGCGGGCGAGGCGGCGAGCCGTTCCCGCCACGGCAACCCGGCCGTCGGGCCGGCGCGGCGAATGCCCGTGCCGTCGCGCAGCTGCGTCGCCATCGTGTTGCCCACGCCGTAGTTCGTGACCAGCACCCGTTCGCCGTGCCGCGCCTGCAATTCATCCTGCAGGTACGCCACGGCGTTCTGCGCCTGCGGACCGCAATGGCCGCCGCTGCAGGTAATGCCGAGCGTCGTCGAGTCGCCGTAGGCCTCGATCAGCACTTGCGATCGCGGGCCCGGCGCCGCGGCGAACGCGGCGGATGCGATGAGCGATGCCGCGGCGCATGCGCTTGCAGCGAGCCGTGCACGGCGCTTCATCCACTTCATGCGCGGCTTTGCGGCGCTTGCGGCGCGGTGCTGACGCCGCCGCCATTGGCGGCCTGCGTCGGCGCATGCGCGTTGCCCGCCGAGCCGAAAATCAGGCGCTTCTCGAACGCGAACCACGTGACGGTGGCGTAGACGAGCGTGATCGCTAGCGCGAGCGCGGCGGTCACGAAGCGGTTTAGATGCAGCGGCCACAGCGCGTACAGCACGCTCAGGTGAATCAGATAAATCGTGTAGCTGATGGTGCCGATATAAACCAGCACGGGATTGCACAGCAGCCGTTTGACGATGCCCTTGCTTTGCAGGGCGATGACCACGACGGAAGTACAAAGCACCAACGAAACGCTGTAGAGCCCGGCGTTCGAGAGCGGCGTATTGGCCGCGCGAAAGCGGGGAAAGTGCAGATGCAGCCACGCGAGTACCGCTAGCGCCGCGACCAATCCCAGCACGGCGACGCCTTTGTAAGGCTCGAGCGCATTACGGTCACGCCGCACGGCCACCGCGAGTAGCGCGCCGGCTGCGAGCAGGTCCATGCGGAACGGCGTCAGGTAATAGATCGGCCAGAACGAATCGAACCAAGGCGTGGCCACCGCGCGCAGCACGGGCACCAGCAGGATCAACGCGGCGGCCACGTAGCCGAGCACGCGCTCGGGCACGAGCAGGATCACGAACGGCCAGACAATGTAGAACTGCTCTTCGACGGCGAGCGACCACAGCACGTTCAGGCTGTCGTGACCGCTCTGATTGAGCGCGTCGCCGATATTGGTCGCGAAGAACGCGTACCACTGCCAGTGCTGCGCCCAGCCTAGGCCGAACAGAATCGACGACACCACCATCAGCAGCACGTACGGCGGCAGGATGCGGCGCGCGCGGCGTGCGTAGAAATAGCCGAAATACGACTGCTGACGCGCTTTGCGCTCGAGCAGGATGCCGGTAATCAGAAAGCCGCTCAAAACAAAAAACAGATCGACGCCCATCCACAGCGGCGCTTTCAACGCGTGCTGCGCGAACACGGCGAGCACGGCGATGGCGCGCAAGCCGTCGAGCTGCACGATGCGGCGGGAGTGGGAAGGCGCTAAGGGCAGTGCGCTGGCAGTCATGAACCGTCCATGGTGTGAAGCAGATGGGCCGGGCGAAGGATCGCGCGAGGGTTCCGGGGAACAGGCGCGCTCGCTTCGCATCGCAACGGAAGTGCAATCGATTCTAGGGAAAATAAAATCGTGAAAAAACGGGAATGAATTGGATAAATGAATCAGATTGCAACAGGGTGTTTCGTTATCCATTCGCAATGGATTTTTATGCTTGTGTCGAACGGATGACGGGATATGTAATAAGTGCGGATCGCGTTGCTGCGCATCGGTAAGGATGGGTGCCGAGGGGAGCGTGCGGATGCGCGCTGTAGTTGATTTCGTTTTAATCCATTTTTAATGGTTTTCTTTCACAACGCTTAAGGCGTCGAATATTTTTGAATTATTTTCGATTTTCGTCGCGGTGTTTTTTCCGCGTAATGTGAGCCGTGCGGATTGGGTGGCCAAGGACGGCGCGTGGGCTGCGCGCTTTGCTTGCTGCCGGGCCCCCGGACTTGCGGCGGCCGTCCCGTCGACGACGCTCGGCCCGTGCCCCGTTCCGCACGAATCTGTCTCATGTCCTTGCACGGCTTCTAGCGGTTTGCATCACGAGATCGGCCGCGATTCGTAGCGTCATTTCATTGAGTTGTGTTTCCGCGCGAGCCTTATTGCCCGCGCGCGGCACTGATTGGAGGAAATACCTTTGCCCCGTTTCACGTTCAAAAGCTGGCTCGCTGTCTTTGCGTGTGCCGTCGGACTGGCTGCGGGATCGGCCAGTTTCACGGCTCATGCGGAAACCGCGTTGAACGCGAAAACGTCGTGGATCGGCAATACCTTCGGTTTCGGCGACGGCACCTGGGCGCAGATCAACATCACCGCGATTGCGGTGGCGCCGGACGGCAAGGTCTATACGAACGCGCCGTGGGACGAAAGCGGCGCTGAAGCGAGCGTCTATCAGAACGGCAAGATGCTCGGCTTCGCGGGCGGCACGCATGGCTGGGGCAACGGCGGCGGCAACGCGGTCGCGGTGAATCGCAAGTACGCGTTCGTTGCGATCGCGGTCGGCAACGAGAAGGGGCGCCTCGTCGAGCAGGGCGTGTGGCCCGAAAAGGGCAAGCAATGGTTCGGCATCTCGCGCCGGCAGATCGCCGATCCGAAACGCGCCGCGCCGTTCCAGCCCGCCGCGAAAAGCGCCGACCCGCACGCGCAACTGGCGGCCGGCTTCCTGATGATGAACGAAGTGCCGACCGGCACGAGCGCCGAGATCGGCGGCCTCGCGGCGAACGACACCACGTTGTTTGCGGCGAACACCGCGCGCGATCGTATCGAGGTGTACGACGCGGAATCGATGCAGCAGAAAACCACCTGGAGCGTGCATGAGCCGGGCCGACTCGCGCTGGCGCCGGACGGCACGCTGTGGGTGTTGAGCGGCACGCGCAACGACCGTGAGCCGCATGTCGAGCACTACACAGCCGCGGGCAAACGCATCGACGAAAACTTCACGCTGCCTGCCGGAACGATCGCGGTGGATATCGCGGTCGATGCACAAGGCCGCATCCTGATCGCGGATAACGGTCCGCGTCAGCAGGTGCTGTATTTCAGCAAGAACAACGGCCGTTATGCCGAGTCGGGTTCGCTCGGCGAGCGCGGCGGCATTTTCAGCGGCGTCGCCGGCAAGCCGGGCCCGCAGCGTTTCAACGGCCTGACCGGCGTGGGCGTGGATGCGCGCGGCAACGTGTACGTGTCGACCAACGGGATTGGTCCGCGTTACGAGCCGATCGGCGCGGGTCTCGGAGCGACGCTCGAAAGCTATGCGCCCGACGGCAAGCAGAACTGGCAGGTGCAGGGGCTGCTGTTCGTCGACAGCGCGTGGATCGATCCGTCGCGGCCAGACAGCGTCTATACGGGTAATAAGCGCTTCGAACTCGATCTGTCGAAGCCCGCGGGACAGGACTGGAAATACGCGGGCTTTCTGTCGAACCGCTTCAGGTATCCGGACGATCCGGTGTTTCACACCGATCAGTATCCGGGTCTGCCGATCGCCCGCAAACTGAAGGGCCGCACTTTCCTGTATCTCACGGACATGTACGCGGACCATCTGAAGATCTATCGCTTCGACTCGCAGCACGACGGCGAAACGGCGATTCCTTCCGGCTTTATCGCGGGACGCGAGCGCGCGGTGGCCAAGGTGCCGAATGCGCCGCCGGGCGGCGACTGGATCTGGCGCGATGCGAACGGCGACGGCAAGTTCAACACCGATGAATTCACGCTCAATACGAGCGGCACGAAGCTCGCGGGCGGCTGGGGCTGGTGGGTCGACACCGCCGGCGACATCTGGCGCACGCGCGATACCAAGGGCATCTATCGCTTCCGTTTCGGCGGGCTGGATGCGAAGGGCAATCCGGTCTACTCGTATTCGAACATGACGCAGTACCCAGTGCCGCAACCGTTCACGGAATTGCACCGTGCGATTTACGACCCCGACACCGACACGATGTACGTAACGGGCTACACGCCCGACACGCCGGTCGATCGCGGCTTCTGGAAAGAAGTGGGCCGCGTGCTGGTGCGCTACGACAAATGGTCTAGCGGCAATCCGGTGCAGCGCTATGCGATCACGCTGCCGTGGCAGACGCAGAGCAAACCCATCGCCACCATCATCGGCCTCACGGTCGAAGGCCAATACATTTTCGGCGTCGAGCCGGTTGGCGCGGTGCACGTGTGGGACAAGGAAAGCGGCAAGGAGATCGGCGTGATCCGGCCAGGCCCGGAAGTGGGCGGCGCGTCGGGCTGGGTCGATGTGCCGAACGGCATCAGCGCCGCGAAGCGCGCCAATGGCGAGTACCTCGTGTTCGTCGAGGAAGACGCGCGCGGCAAAGTGATGATGTACCGCTGGAAACCGTGACGGCGCTCAGCGCTTCGCAGGTAATCAGCCATCCCAGGTAATGCAGTCAACTCAAGGCATCCGATGGACAAAGGCATTCTCAAGAACGTAGCGATCAACTTTTTCGGGCTGGTGTTGCCGACTTTCGTCTCGCTCGTGACCGTGCCGTCGTATATCAAGCTGCTCGGCGTCGAGCGCTACGGCGTGATCAGCCTCGTGTGGACGCTGATCGGCTACTTCGGGATACTCGATCTCGGCATGAGCATGGCCGCGCAGAATCACATCTCGAAGGCGCGCGCAAGCGGCGACAAGGACGAGAGCGCGCGCGTGTTCTGGAGCGCGACGTGGCTCAATCTCGCGACCGGCGTGATCGGCGGATTGATCATCTATTTCGGCGCGTTTCTCTACACCGCGTATTTCACCAAGGTGTCGCCCGAGCTGCAGCACGAGGTGTATATGGCGCTGCCGTGGCTCGCGGTGGCGATTCCGATCGCCAACGTGTCGTGGGTGTTTGCGGGCGCGATCAACGGCGCGGAACGCTTCGGCGTCTATAACACCAATCAGACCATCGGCACGTTTCTGTTCCAGTTGCTGCCGCTCGGCGCCGCGCTGTGGATGGGCGCGACCTTGCAGAACGTGCTGGCCGCAGCGGTGTTCGCGCGGATCGTGGCCGCGCTGCTGCTGGGCCGCTCCGCGGTGAAAGTGCTGGAGATCCGCCGCATTCTGCCGCCGCAATTCGGCGTGGCGAAGGGGCTTTTCAATTTCGGTGGCTGGATGCTGATTGCGAGCGTCACCACCATGATCGCCGACTCGCTCGATCGCGTGATGCTCGGTACGAGTCTCGGCGCGCGTTTCGTCACGTATTACACGGTGCCGCAAAACCTCGTGACGCGTCTGAATATCGTGCCGACGGCGCTGGTGCGCACGCTGTTTCCAAGGCTCTCCGCAGTCGGACGCGCCGACGCCGACACCATCACCCAGCAGTCGCTCGAATTTCTCAACGGCGTGTTCACACCCGTCGCGCTGGTCGCGATGCTGGTGCTCGAGCCGTTCCTGCACCTGTGGGTCGGCAACGAGATCGCCACCGTGGCGGCGCCGGTGGGCCGCATCATGATCGTCGCCGTGTGGCTCGTCGGCCAGGCGAACGTCACGCGGATTCTGATCCAGTCGCAGGTCAATCCGGCCACGGCCGCGCGCGTCGGTTTGTTCGAATTGCCCCTGTTTGCAGGGGCATTGTGGTTCGGCATCACGCATTTCGGTCTGACCGGCGCGGCGGTGGCCGTGGCCGGCCGGGCGCTGTTCGACTACGCCGTGTTGCTGCGCCTGTCGGCGATTCGCGCGAAGCAGATCGCGCTCGACATGCTCGCCCACCTTGCCTTTCTGCTGGCCAGCCTGTGGCTCGCCAGCTTCCTGCCGAGTCTCGCAATGGCGATTGTTGCCGGCGTATTGATGGTAGGCGCGAATGTCGCCTGGTCGATCACGATGACACCCGCCTTGCGCGATCTTGCGCGTTCACTGCTGTTGCGACTGAATCCGAGGAAAAGCGCATGAACCACGAAGTCCTTGAAGAAGCCGTGCTGCAACCCGCGACGCGCAGCGCACTGGCCGAACTCACCACCGTTCCCGGCGTTCAGGCGCCGCCGCGGCGCGCCGCGTTGCGCGCCGATAAAACAGTGCGCGTTGCGATCGTGCACGACTGGCTCGTCACCTATGCAGGGGCGGAGAAGGTGCTCGAACAGATCGTCGCGTGCTTTCCGGACGCGGATCTGTTCAGTCTCGTCGATTTTCTCGACGACCGCAGCTTTCTGCGTGGCAAGTCCGTCACGACCTCGTTCATCCAGAAGCTGCCGCTCGCGCGCACCAAGTACCGCTCGTATCTGCCGTTGATGCCGCTCGCGATCGAACAGCTCGACGTGTCCGCGTACGACGTGGTGATTTCGAGCAGCCACGCGGTCGCCAAGGGCATTCTGACCGGCCCCGACCAGGTGCATATCAGCTACGTGCATTCGCCGATCCGCTATGCGTGGGACTTGCAGCATCAATATCTCAAGCAGTCGAAGCTGACCAGCGGCCCGAAGTCGGCCATGGCGCGGCTGATTCTGCACTACATGCGCAACTGGGATATCCGCACCTCGAATGCGGTGGATGGTTTCGTCGCCAATTCCGAGTTCATCGCGCGGCGCATCAAGAAGGTCTATCAGCGCGATGCGCAGGTGATCTTTCCGCCGGTCGATGTCGAAGCCTTCGCGCTCTGCACCGACAAGGACGACTTTTATGTGACTGCCTCGCGCATGGTGCCGTACAAGAAGATCGATCTGATCGTCGAGGCGTTCGCGCGCATGCCGGAGCGCAAGCTCGTCGTGATCGGCGACGGTCCCGACATGCAGAAAATCCGCGCGAAAGCGGGGCCGAACGTGGAGATCATGGGCTACCAGCCGTTCAAGGTGCTCAAGGACCGCATGAGCCGCGCCAAGGCCTTCGTGTTCGCCGCGGAAGAAGACTTCGGCATTTCGGTGGTCGAAGCGCAGGCGTGCGGCACGCCGGTGATCGCCTACGGCAAGGGCGGCGCGCTCGAAACCGTACGCGATCTGTCCGAGCCGCGGCCCACCGGCATGTTCTTCGACGAACAGAACGCCGAGTCGATCATCGCCGCGGTCGAGCGTTTCGACGGCCACGTGAAGCGTTTTTCGCCGGTGGATTGCCGCGCGAACGCCGAGCAGTTTTCCGCCGCGCATTTCCGCGAGCGCTTCTTCGCGCATGTGCGGGCGGCCGTGCCGGCGTTGCGTACGGCGACGCTGCCGCCGTACGTGCCGTATAAAGCGCCAACCGTTGCGAACGGTCCGCGCATTCTGGCCGTCGATCAAAGCGGCGTGCTCGGCGGCGCCGAACTGTCGCTGCTGGAAATCGTCAAGGCGTTGCGCTCGCGCATCGAGGTCGTGCTGTTCGACGACGGCCCGTTCCGCACCGCGCTCGCCAAAGCGGGTGTGGCCGTCGACGTGCTGGATGCGGGCGCGCTGCGCCATGTTCGCAAGCAGGGCGGTTCATTGCCGAAGGGCCAGGCGCTCAAGGGCCTGCTGTCGCTCGTGCGCGCCACGGCCAAACGCGCGCGCAAGGTCGACGTGATCTACGCGAACACGCAGCGCGCCATGGTGATCGGCGCGATCGCAGGCAAGCTGGCGCGGCGCCCGGTGGTCTGGCATCTGCGCGATATCGTGAGCCCCGAGCATTTCGGCGGCAAGCAACTGGCGATCATCAAATGGTGCGCGCGTCTGGGCCTCACGCATGTGATCGCCAATTCGGCCGCGTCGGCGCGCGCATTCGCCGAGCTCACGCAGTTCGACGAAAAACGCATCGACGTGGTGTTCAACGGCATTTCCGCCGCGCCGTTCGACGCCTTGCGCCCGGTGCCGCAAGCGACGCTGCGCAAGCGCCTCGGCTTGCCTGAGGATGCGTTTCTGGTCGGCTCGTTCAGCCGCCTCGCACGCTGGAAGGGGCAGCACGTGCTGCTCGAAGCGATGGTGCTCAACCCGCAGATGCATGCGGTGCTAGTGGGCGCGCCGCTCTTTGGCGAGGACCAGTACGAGATCGAACTGCACGCGTTCGTCGCCGCGCACAACCTCGGCGGCCGTGTGCATTTTCTTGGCTTCCAGCACGATATCGCGGCCTGCATGTGCGCGGTCGATGCGGTCGTGCATACGTCGATCACGCCGGAGCCGTTCGGCCGCGTGATCGTCGAAGGCATGCTGGCGCAGCGGCCGGTGGTGGCGGCACGCGCGGGCGGCGTGCTGGAGATCATCGACGACTACGAGAACGGCGTGCTGTGCACGCCGGGGGACGCGCACGGCCTTGCCGACGCGCTCGCTGAATTGCGCTCGAACGACGAACTGCGCAACCGGCTGGTCAGGAACGGCTATCAAACGGCGCTGAGCCGGTTCGGCACCGCAACCTATGTCGAGGGTGTCGAGCGGATTCTGAAGCGCGTGGCGGGGCCGAAAACGGCTTAGGAAGGTTTTTACGCGGGGGTAGGCAGGGACATGGCCAGTCCCTGCCGTTGGCGCAGCGGAGCGAAAGTCTCACGACGTTCGCTCCGTTTTTTTATCGCGTGGTTTTGAGGCCTTGGTTCAAGCCTTTTTCAAAGCCGCTTTCGGCTTGAAGCTGGCCGACCATTTCATGGCCGGCAGTTCGACCAGCCGGTAGAACACATAGGCCACCGGCACGGCCACCAGCATGTAGCCGAACGACGGCCAGATCGACATTTGCAGCGACGAGCGGAATAGCAGCGACGACAACAGCACGAAGATGGGCAAATGGATCAGATAGAGCGAGAAACTGAAGTCACCGAACCGCCCGAGCAGACGCGTGCCGAACGCAGGGCCGCGGTCCGCGTTGCCGCGCTCCAGCGCCTTGTACAGATAGAACGCGAAGCCGATGGCCCAGAGCTGGAACGCACCGTACTGGCCGAAATGGAACGCGGCGCAGCCGAGCGCGACGAACCCCGCAGCGAGCGCGTAGAGCCACACCGAGGAGCGAGCCTGCGGCGCGCGACGGGCACGGGCGTCGGCGATCCACGCGCCGAGCGTCCACGAAAACCAGTACGACGTGAAGAACTGAATGTCATGCCGTTCGAGCACGTAGGCGGACACCACGTTGATGACCGCGACGATCGCCAGCACGGAGGTCATGCCGATGCGCCGGCGCAGTGCGAACAGTAGCGGATAGATCGCGTAGAACTGCACTTCGAGCGAGAGCGTCCAGAGCGCGCCGTTCGAGCCGAACGTCTTGCCGGCCACGCCTTGCAGCGAAAACAGATTGACGAGGAAAGCCTGCAGGCCGATCTCGCGGATCTTGTGACTGACGGGCGGCAGTTGCAGGCTGAACCAGTCGAGCGCGAAGGTCAGCACCAGTGCGGCGAGCAGCACGGGATAAATGCGCGCAAAGCGGCGCACCCAGAAATTGCCCGTATCGAGCCGGTAAGCGGGATTGCCGGCCAGGCGCAGCGCGCCGCCGCGGTGAATGCAATAGCCGCTGATCACGAAGAAAATCGGCACGCCCGCGGAGCCCCAGGCAATCGGGAACGTCAAATACGCGGCAATCGAATTCAGACTGAATGCGTGGCCCACGCTCTGGTGAAACGCCTGCATGCCGACCCATTCCACCTGGCGGCAATGAAAATACGCCACCAGCAGCGCGGCAAAGCCCCGCATGGCGTCGATGACATGCTCCTTGCCGGCGCTGTCGGCGCGCGCTTCGCTCTGGGCGCGCGGCGTGGCGGCCGTGCGAGGCGGGGAGAGGGGCAGGGATGAGCCGGCGGCATCCAGTGCTGAGTCGCTCATGCGCGGTCCTTATTCTGACGGAGGAAAAACGAATTCGCGCGGGCGCCATACGCGCCTGCGGTGCATGACATGCTAGTGCACAGCGCGGGTAAAAAATCGATAAAAAATTGCGTGGTGAATTGAATTAATTGGCGATTTGTGACGAATTGTAATTGAGCATAAGCAGATGCAGCAGCGAATTATTTACCGCTTTTGTCGTGCTACTTTAAGCCACGGATTCTCTTGACCCGAGGTGAAGTCATGAACCTGCATTTACTCGCCGGCATTGCCGTGCTGCTGATCCTTGTCGCTGCCTCCGCCTATCGGGAGGCGCTGCGCAACGAGCCCATCCGCCGTTTTCGGATGAATCCGGGCAAGCTGCCGCAGCTCGACGAGAACGAATAACGCGGGCCTGAAGAGCCGCGAGGCGCGCCCGTGATCCATCCGCAGGCGCGCCTGGCGCATCTGAAGGCCAGTTGTCAGGATATGTAAAATTTTCGGAATTGCCGGAAAATAAATCGATTTCAATGCGTAATTGTTGCCCGTCGTTTGTCACGATGCGGCATATTGACGAAGAATAGATTTATTTATTCCAATTGAGGAAATTTCACATACGGACTGGCGTCATTTTTTGCTAGTCTTTCCGGCGACATCGATTGGCCGCCAGGCCCGCGAACACACCAATTTCTAACCGATGTGGGAATGCCTACCATGCTGAAAGTCACCAAAGCCGTGTTTCCCGTAGCGGGCCTCGGGACACGATTCCTGCCGGCAACCAAAGCAAGTCCTAAGGAAATGCTGCCGATCGTCGACAAGCCGCTGATTCAATACGCGGTCGAAGAAGCGATTGCCGCCGGCATCACCGAGATGATCTTCGTGACGGGCCGCAGCAAGCGCGCCATCGAGGATCACTTCGACAAGTCCTACGAGATCGAAGCCGAACTCGAGGCGCGTAACAAACAGAAGCTGCTCGATCTGGTGCGCAGCATCAAGCCGGCCAACGTCGACTGTTTCTATGTGCGTCAGGCCGAAGCGCTCGGCCTCGGCCACGCGGTGCTGTGCGCGGAGAAACTGGTGGGCGAGAGCCCGTTCGCCGTGATTCTGGCCGACGACCTGCTGCACAGCTCGAAGCCGGTGATGAGCCAGCTCGTCGATACGTTCAATCACTATCACAGCTCGGTGATCGGCGTGGAAACCATCGCGCGCGAAGACAGCCGCTCGTACGGCGTGGTGGATGGCCGCGAGTGGGAAGACAACGTGATCAAGCTGTCGGGCATCGTCGAGAAGCCGGCACCGGACAAGGCGCCATCGAATCTCGGCGTGGTGGGCCGTTATGTGCTGATGCCGACCATCTTCAAGCATATCCGCGCGTTGAAGCCGGGCGCGGGTGGCGAACTGCAATTGACCGACGCGGTGCAATCGCTGCTGACCGAGGAGCAGGTGCTCGCGTATCGTTATTTCGGCACGCGCTTCGATTGCGGCAGCAAGCTTGGTTATCTGAAGGCGACGGTGGAATTCGCGCTGCGCCATCCGGAAGTGAAGGCGGAATTCGAGGCCTATCTGCAGGCATATATGCAGACCAATATGCAGGACGGCGTGCCGGCGCAGTATGCGGCGGAAGCGGCTTAAGCGGCGTCACTAGTCGCTGCGAACTCACCACGCAGAGGTAACGCGCAGCAGCACCGCGCGCATTAAAACGGGCGCCGCAAACCACGCGGCGCCCGTCTTTTTTTCACCCGACCCGCGCATCGCGCGCGGCCCGGCAAACCCGCTGTCAAACTTCCTTCTTCACTTCCAGCCGGAACTTATGCAGCAGCGGTTCCGTGTAACCGCTCGGCTGCTGACGTCCTTCGAACACCAGCGCCTGCGCGGCCTTGAAGGCGATCGTATCGAAGCCCGGGGCCATCGGTTTGTAGAGGGGGTCGCCGGCATTCTGCTCATCCACCACCTTCGCCATACGCTTGAACGTCTCTTCGACGAGCTCGCGCGTCACCACACCGTGATACAGCCAGTTGGCGATGTGCTGACTCGAAATGCGCAACGTAGCCCGATCTTCCATCAGGCCGACGTTGTGAATGTCCGGCACCTTCGAGCAGCCTACGCCCTGATCGATCCAGCGCACCACGTAGCCAAGGATGCCCTGCGCGTTGTTGTCGATCTCACTGCGGATCTCGTCGTCGCTCCACTTCGCCTCGGCGACGACCGGAATCGTCAGCAAGCCGTCGAGCAGTTCGTCGCGCGCCGTCGCGTATTCCGTGCGTTCCAGTTCCCGCTGAACCTTTTGCACGTCGACTTGATGGTAATGCAGCGCATGCAGCGTGGCGGCGGTCGGCGAGGGCACCCATGCAGTGTTCGCACCGGCCTTCGGATGCGCGATCTTCTGTTCGAGCATGGCGTGCATCAGATCGGGCATCGCCCACATGCCCTTGCCGATCTGCGAGCGGCCGCGCAGGCCCGCGCTCAAACCGACCAGCACGTTGCTGCGCTCATAAGCGGCGATCCAGGCGCTCGACTTCATGTCGCCCTTGCGCATCATCGGACCGGCCTCCATGGCCGAGTGCATTTCGTCGCCGGTGCGGTCGAGGAAACCCGTGTTGATGAACGCGACACGCTCCGACGCTTCGGCGATACAGGCGAGCAGGTTCACGCTGGTGCGGCGCTCCTCGTCCATGATGCCCATCTTGATCGTGTTGCGCGGCAGCTTCAGCAGGTCTTCCACGCGCGCGAACAGCTCGCTCGCGAAGGCGACTTCGGCCGGCCCGTGCATCTTCGGCTTGACGATATAGATCGAGCCGGTGCGCGAATTCAACTGGTGCTTGCGGTCGTGCAACGCGCACAGCGTGGTGATGACCGCGTCGAGAATGCCTTCCGGAATCTCGTGGCCGTCTTTGGTCAGCACCGCCGGATTGGTCATCAAATGACCCACGTTGCGAATGAACAGCAGCGAGCGGCCATGCAGCACGACCGGCGCGGTGCCGTTCGCGGCGGTGTACACGCGGTCGGCGTTCAGCCGGCGCGTGAAGGTCTTGCCGTTCTTCGTGACCTCTTCGGTCAGGTCGCCGGTCATCAGGCCAAGCCAGTTGCGGTAGAGCAGGACCTTGTCGTCCGCATCCACGGCCGCGACCGAGTCTTCACAGTCGATGATCGTGCTCACCGCCGCTTCGACCACCACGTCCTTCACATGCGCCGAATCGGTCTTGCCGATCGAATCGCTCGCATCGATCTGGATTTCGAAGTGCAGGCCGTTGTGCTTGAGCAGCACGGCGGACGGCGCGCTTTCCTCGCCCTGATAGCCGATGAATTGCGCCGGCGTCTTCAGCTCGCTCGTGCCGTTCTTCAGCGTGACGATCAGCTTGCCGCCCTCGACGCTATAGCGCGTGGCGTCGGCATGCGAGCCGTTCGCGAGCGGCGCGGCCTGGTCGAGGAATTTGCGGGCATAGGCGATCACCGCGGCGCCGCGCACCGGATTGAAAGCCTTCTGCTTTTCCGCGCCGCCCGTCTCGGGGATCGCGTCGGTACCGTACAGCGCGTCGTACAGGCTGCCCCAGCGCGCGTTCGCCGCGTTCAGCGCATAGCGCTGATTCGACAGCGGCACCACGAGTTGCGGGCCGGCCTGTTCGGCGATTTCGGTGTCCACGTTGTCGGTCGTGGCTTTGACGCTGGCAGGCACGGGCACGATATAGCCGATGCCTTCGAGAAACGCACGGTACGCTCGCAGATCGCGCACCGGACCCGGATTGGCGCGATGCCACTTGTCCAGTTCGGTTTGCAGGCGGTCGCGCTCGGCGAGCAACGCACGGTTCTTGGGCGCCAGCTCGTGCACGAGGGCGTCGAAACCTGACCAGAATGCGGCGCTGTCGATTCCGGTGCCGGGCAGGGCTTCGGTTTCGACGAACTGGTCGAGGTTGGCGGCGACTTGCAGTCCGCCGCGCGTGTTCATCTGAGTCATCGACTGCTCCATCTATCTGAATGGGGCCGATGAGGGGGCATCGGCCCGCGTTGTGCAACGGTTAGCTTGATTGTTTCATGGCGGCCGCTTTGGTCGGTTTGCGAACCACCCGCAAACTCAAGCGGCGATGGCCTGAATACCCGCCTTGGCGATCTGCGCGTCCTGATCCGACTTGACGCCCGACACGCCGACCGCGCCGACCACCTGGCCGTCGACGATCACCGGCACGCCGCCTTCCAGCGTGCCTTGCAGCGGCGCGCTCAGGAAAGCGGTGCGGCCGTTGTTGATCATGTCTTCGTATACCTTGGTTTCACGGCGGCCGATCGCCGACGTGCGCGCCTTTTCGGTCGCGATGTACGAGCTGGCCGGCGCGCTGCCGTCCAGACGCAGCATGCCGAGCTGATGGCCGCCATCGTCGACCACCACGATGGCGACGGCCCACTGGTGTTTCTCGGCTTCCGCGCGGGCGGCTTCGAGAATGCGGGTCGTTTCGGCGACGGTCAACACGGGTTTGCTCAGCATAATGAATTTCCTGGTTTGGTTATGGTAAGGATGCTTCTACACGTTCTATCCAGTGGCGCGCGGGAGTGCGGCCGCGTTGATGTTCGGTGACAGCGCGGATTGCACGCAGCCTTCCAGGATCCACATTGTGCGCGGATGCCGCGGCGCCGGCCTTGTCATTGCCCGAGCGCTTTGCTTGGGGATTTTACGTCCAAGCGCGGCCGGAAGAAACGACGGCATCGCCCCGGGCGGTCTTTGGCGGCTCGTTTGGCCGACATTCCGGCTGGAACGATGAGCGCGGAGGGCTTTACAATCAGGCATCAAACACAAGAATGCGCACGCTCCCCACGTGCATACCCACGCCATGCCGACCATCAGCGAGCTATTCGTCTATCCGATCAAATCCTGCGCGGGCATTGCGCTGCCTGAGGCACGCCTCTTTGCCACCGGCCTCGAATACGACCGCTGCTGGATGGTCACCGACCCGGCCGGCGCCATGCTCACGCAGCGCGCGTATCCGCGCATGGCGCTGATCAAGGCCGAAATCGGCGCCGAGGACCTCATGATCCGCGCGCCCGGCATGAGCGAGTTGCGCACGCCGCTGGAAAGCGCGCGGCTCGAGACGCCGCACGCGGTAGAGACCAAGGTCTGGCGCGACGCCGCTTACGGGCTCGACACCGGCGAGGCGTGTGCCGCGTGGTTCTCGACGTTTCTCGGCGTGCCCGCGCGGCTCTTGCGCTTCAATCCCGAACGCGAGCGCATTGTCGATCCGGACTACACGGGGAGCGTGGGCGGCGCGACCACCCATTTCGCCGATGGTTTTCCGCTGCTGGTGATCGGCCAGGCGTCGCTCGACGATCTGAACACGCGCCTGAACGGCAAGGGCGCGCCGTCGATTCCGATCGACCGGTTCCGTCCCAACGTGGTGCTGACGGGGCTCGATGCGTACGAAGAGGACTATGTGGAGACGCTGAGCGTCGACGGAGACGGGGACACGGGCGCGGGCGTGCAGTTGCAACTGGTCAAACCGTGCTCGCGCTGCCCGATGCCGACCATCGACCAGGCGAAAGGCGCGCCCGATCCGGAATGGCCGAACGAGCCGACCGATACGATGAGCGTCTACCGCGCGAATCCGCAGCGAAACGGGGCGATTACGTTCGGCAACAATGCGCTCGTCGCGAGCGGGGCCGGGACGTGGCTGCGCGTGGGGCAGGCGGTAGAAGCGGAATTGGGCTTCGGCGATTGAGGGCGGTGACGGGGTAAAACGCGGTTAAAACTCGGTTAAACCTCGGGCACGGGAACTGCGCGCAAAGCCAGGGCACCTGCCTGGACAACACCGGCTAATGCCGGACACGCCCGGTCAACGCCGCGAGAATCACCGGCATCGGCACCGGCTTGACGAAGTGATGGTTGAAGCCCGAGCGCAGCGATTCGCTCTTTTCCTCGGCGCGCTCGAGCCCGCTGACCGCGACCAGCGTGGGCGCAGGGACATCGCCCACGTAGCGGATTCGCCGCGCCACCGCGCGCCCGTCCAGACGCGGCATTTCGACGTCCAGCAGCGCGGCCTGTGGATGCCATGCGCAATATTGAGCCAGCGCGTCGAGGCCGTTGCGCGCGGTCCGGACTTCGAAACCATGCGCGCTGAAGTAGAGTACGTAAGCGGCCAGCAGGTTCGCGTCGTCGTCAGCGATCAGAAGGCGTGCGGCTGGGTGATGGGCCATCTGATTTCCCTCAGGTTGTGTTCCTGATAGTGAGCAATTTGAAGTCCCGATAGAATCGATACTCGATAAAGTGTTTTTTCCAGGCCAGATCGGCAAGGGTGCGCAGTTCCGCTTCTTATGAATAATTTACCGATCGGCAACGCCGAAGACGCCGACATCGCGCGCGATATCGAAGCGGTTCAGCGTATCGATGCCGTGCCTTCCATCCTGCGCATGATCTGCAAGAACACCGGCATGGGCTTTGCCGCGGTGGCCCGCGTCACGGAGCAGCGCTGGACGGCGTGCGCGGTGCAGGACGAAGTGAACTTCGGTCTGGCGGCGGGCGGCGATCTGGACCTGCACACCACGCTGTGTTTCGAGTCGCGCGCCGCGCGGGCCTCGATCGTCATCGACAATTTCCACACGGATCCGGTTTATCACGGCCATCACACGGCGCAAATCTACAAGCTGGGCAGTTATATTTCCGTGCCGATCATTCTTCCCGACGGCAGCTATTTCGGTAATCTCTGCGCGATCGACCCGAATCCCGCCGAGGTTTCGAATCCGCGCACCTTGCGCATGTTCGAGGTATTTGCCGACCTGATCGCGATCCAGCTTGCCAACGAAGGCCGCCACCAGGCCACTGAGGCCGCGCTGCGCCATGAGCGGGAAAACTCCAGTCTGCGCGAGCAGTTCATCGCCGTGCTGGGGCACGACCTGCGCAATCCCTTGTCGGCGGTGAGCGCGACAGCCGAACTGCTGTCGTTGCGCAAGAACGAGCCCGATCTCGTGAAGATCGGCCAGCGCCTGAAGTCCACCACCTTGCGCATGGCTCGCCTGATCGACGACGTGATGGATTTCGCGCGTGGCCGGCTCGGTTCGGGCATCGGCGTGTCGATTGACGACGTCGACGATCTGGCGATGGCGCTGCGGGTGGTCGTCGCCGAAGTGCGCGAGGCCAATCCGGATCGGCTGCTCGCCGACGATCTCGCCATCTCCGCGCGCGTGCGCTGCGACCGCACCCGTGTGCAGCAGTTGCTTTCGAACCTGCTCGGCAACGCGGTGACGCATGGCGCGGCGGAGTTTCCGGTGCGGGTGCGGGCACGCATCGAAGACGATGAACTCGTGCTGAGCGTCCTGAACGGCGGCAACGCGATTGCACCGGAGAGCTTGAGCAAGGTCTTCGAACCCTACTGGCGTCCGGCGACCAGCAAGCCCGGCGGCGGCCTCGGACTCGGCCTCTATATCTGCAAGCAGATCGTGAGCGCGCATGGCGGCACGCTCGAAGTCAGATCGTCCGCGCAAGAGGGCACGTGCTTCGTCGCAAGACTGCCGACCGGCGTTTGAGCTTGATCGGTTGAGAAGCGCGCAGACGGCTCGTCAGGCGGCCTGTGCGATTGCCTCTCGCGCGTTCTGCACGTCCGCCTGCATCGCAGCAGATTCGTCGCGCCATGCGTTGTCTCTCGCCCACGCATGCTCGACGCTCTCGCCGATCGCGCTGCCCACCAGAATCACCGCCGGGCTGCCGAAGCCCGCGCGCGTCGCATCCGCGGCGAGCCGATCGAGGCGGCTCACGAGACGCCGTTCGTTGCTGCCACCGGCCCATTGCACGACGGCTGCGGGCGTATCGGCCGGCAGACTCGCGAGCAATGCCGTCGCGATGCTGTCGATGCGCCGCATCCCCATATAGATTGCCAATGTGGTCCGCGTCGCGGCCAAGGCGGCCCAGTCCGGCTCGCCGTGATCTTCCGTGTGCGCGGTGACGAAGCTCACGCCGTGGCAATGGCGGCGATGCGTGAGTGAGATGCCGAGCCCCGCGGCGGCCGCGAACCCCGACGAGATGCCGTTGACGATCTCCACCGGAATGCCGGCGCCGCGCAAGACCGCGAGCTCTTCGCCCGCGCGTCCGAACAGCAGCGCTTCGCCGCCTTTCACCCGCACCACGTGCAAGCCCTTGAGCGCATAGCGCTGCATCAGGCGTTCGATAAACGCTTGCGGCGTTGACCGGCAGCCGCCGCGCTTGCCCACACGAATCACGCGTGCTTGTGGCGCCAGCGTCACGATCTCGGGATTCGCGAGGTCGTCGAGCAGCACGACATCGGCGGCGGCCAGCGCTTTGGCGGCCTTCAGCGTGAGCAGATCGAGCTCGCCGGGGCCGGCGCTCAATAAGGTGACCTTGCCGGTATTCGTGTTCATCGCGGTATCTATCACGGTGTCCTTCGCTTCTGTGTCGGCCGGCGATCGCTGTTTCGCCGGCGCCAAATAAAAAACGGCGTCCGCTCGTGATGGTCACGAGGGGACGCCGTTGTCTGTTTAATGCCTGGTGTGCCGGTGTTTCGCTTCAAGCGCGGCGAAACACAGCGTTGTGTTTCGTCTGCATCGGTGTGTGCGACATGTCATGGCGGCCGCGTTGCCGCCATGAACTCGCCACGGCTTACGCAAGGACTACGCCATCCATCAACGAAGTGCGCTTCACGCCTTGCCACACCTCGCGAATAACGCCTCCAACAGTCGCGCCACGCACCGTTCGCGGGCCCGCACCTCGCACGTGCGGGGTGCTGCGTCGCACCATCCATGTGCCTCGCTGCATCAAAACGCGTCGCGCGTGCGCTGCGCCGCGCAGCTGTGCCATGGGCCGCAAAGCCCCGCGCCACGGCCTCTTTGCGAGCATTTCACGCAACTGGCACAGGCTTTGCATTAAGCCTTGCCATCGGATCAACGTGGATCCGGCGCGAGTTAACACAAAGTACTCGCTGCAGGACAGGTCAGGACAACGGCGTCCCCCGAATTCAGTCATCGACTGGGTTCGCGGGACGCCGTTTTTTATTTCCGGAATTCGTTTTCGCCCCATGCCATACGGCGTCGCTCGCAACCCAGCACATTGAGGAAACCGCGGTCATGAAAATCATCGTTATCGGTCACGGGATGGTCGGTCACAAACTGATCGAGTGCCTCGCACAAGACGCCGCGCACGGCCTCGACATCACGGTGTTGTGCGAAGAATCGCGTCCGGCCTACGACCGCGTGCACCTGTCCGAGTTTTTCGCGGGCAAGACGGCGGACGATCTGTCGCTGGTCGAGCCGGGTTTCTTCGAACGCCAGAACGTATTGCTCAAGCTGAACGCGAAGGCCGTGGCGATCGATCGCGATGCGCGCACCGTGACGGTATCGACGGGCGAAACGTTGGCTTACGACAAGCTGGTCTTCGCGACCGGCTCCTATCCGTTCGTGCCGCCGGTGCAAGGCCGTGAGCGCGCCGATTGCTTCGTGTACCGAACCATCGACGACCTCGAAGCGATGCGCGAATGCGGCGCGCGTTCGAAGACAGGCACGGTGGTCGGCGGCGGACTGCTCGGTCTCGAATGCGCGAAGGCGCTGCGCGACATGGGTCTGCAAACGCACGTGGTCGAATTCGCGCCGCGTCTGATGGCCGTACAGGTGGACGATGGCGGCGGCCGCGTGCTGCGCACCAAGATCGAAGAACTGGGCGTAACGGTGCACACGCAGAAGAACACCACGGCGATCGTCGACGGCGAAGCGGGCACGCACCGCATGCAATTCGCGGACGGCAGCCACCTCGACACCGACATGATCGTGTTCTCCGCGGGCATCCGTCCGCGTGACGATCTGGCTCGCGACAGCGGCCTGGCGCTCGGCCCGCGCGGCGGCATCGTGATCGACAACGCGTGCCGCACCAGCGATCCGCACGTCTATGCGATCGGCGAATGCGCACTGTGGAACGGCCAACTATTCGGCCTCGTGGCGCCGGGATACGACATGGCCCGCACGGTGGCGAAGCAATTGCTCGGTGATACGGCCGAATTCGCCGGCGCCGACATGAGCACCAAGCTCAAGCTGATGGGCGTGGACGTGGCGAGCATCGGCGACGCGCACGGCAACACGCCGGGCAGCCGCGCCTATCAGTTCAGCGACGAACGCAAGCAGGTCTACAAGAAGCTGGTGGTGTCCGAGTGCGGCAAATATCTGCTCGGCGGCGTCATGGTGGGCGACGCCGGCGAATACGGCACGCTGTTGCAAATGATGCTGAACCGCATCGAATTGCCGGCATCGCCTGAATTCCTGATTCTGCCGCAAGCGGACGGCAATGCGAAGCCCGCGCTCGGCGTCGATGCCTTACCCGCTTCCGCGCAGATCTGCTCGTGCAACAACGTCTCGAAGGCCGACCTGTGCGCCGCCGTGTGCGCGGGCGCCACCGACATCGGCGCGCTCAAGTGCGCGACCAGCGCCGGCACGTCGTGCGGCGGTTGCGTGCCGCTCGTCACGCAGGTGATGAAGGCCGAGATGAAGAAGCAGGGGCTCGCGGTCACCAATCACGTCTGCGAACACTTCGCGTACTCGCGCCAGGATCTGTATCACATCGTGCGCGTGGAAGGCGTGCGCAGCTTCGGCGAATTGCTCGCGAAGCACGGTCACGGTCTCGGCTGCGATATCTGCAAGCCGGTGGTGGCGAGCGTTCTAGCGTCGTGCTGGAACGAGTTCGTGCTGAAGAAGGAGCATGCCTCGCTGCAGGACACCAACGACTATTACCTCGCCAACATTCAGCGTGACGGCACCTATTCGGTCGTGCCGCGCATGGCGGGCGGCGAAGTCACGCCCGACGGCTTGATCGCGGTCGGCCAGGTCGCCAAGAAATACGGCCTCTACACGAAGATCACCGGCGGTCAGCGCGTCGATCTGTTCGGTGCGCGCGTCGAGCAATTGCCGCTCATCTGGGAAGAACTGATCGCCGCCGGTTTCGAATCCGGCCACGCCTATGGCAAGTCGCTGCGCAC
Source organism: Paraburkholderia sp. RL17-373-BIF-A (assembly GCF_046030175.1). Taxonomy (NCBI): domain Bacteria; kingdom Pseudomonadati; phylum Pseudomonadota; class Betaproteobacteria; order Burkholderiales; family Burkholderiaceae; genus Paraburkholderia; species Paraburkholderia sp. RL17-373-BIF-A. The sequence continues at coordinate 28,256 of NZ_JARESO010000017.1, read as the reverse complement.
GGTGAAGTCGTGTGTCGGCTCGACGTGGTGCCGCTATGGCGTCGGCGATTCGGTGGGTCTCGCGGTCGAGATCGAGAACCGCTACAAGGGCCTGCGTACCCCACACAAGATCAAATTCGGCGTGTCGGGCTGCACCCGCGAATGCGCGGAAGCGCAGGGCAAGGACGTCGGCATCATCGCGACCGAGAAGGGCTGGAATCTCTATGTATGCGGCAACGGCGGCATGAAACCGCGCCACGCCGAACTGCTCGCGTCGGACCTCGATAAGGAGACGCTGGTGCGCTACATCGACCGTTTCCTGATGTTCTACGTGCGCACCGCCGACCGTCTGCAACGCACCAGCGTGTGGCGCGAGAACCTCGAAGGCGGCCTCGACTATCTGATCGACGTGGTCGTCAACGATCGGCTTTGCGTGGCCGGCGAACTCGAGTCGGAGATGCAGCACGTGGTCGACACCTACGAATGCGAATGGAAGAAGGCCGTCACCGATCCCGAAACGCGCAAGCGCTTCCGCCATTTCGTCAACAGCGGCGAGTCGGACAGCAACGTCGCCTTCGTCGAGGAGCGCGGCCAGATCCGGCCGGCCACGCTCGCCGAGCGGCGCTCGAAGCTCGCCGCGATTCCTGTTGTCGTTGAAACCGTTTGATTGAACCGCACCATTCACCGAGGACTTCCGTCATGAACAACGATCGCCTGCCACGCTCCTGGACGCCGGTTTGCCCGCTCGACGACATCGCGCCCAACACGGGTGTTTGCGCGCTCGTCAACGGCGAACAGGTCGCGGTTTTTCACGTGAACAAGGGCGACGCGGACAGCATCGTGTACGCGATCGAGAACTTCGATCCGGGCTCGCAGGCGGCGGTGCTCTCGCGCGGATTGATCGGCAGCCTCGGCGAGCGGATCGTGGTGGCCTCGCCGATCTACAAGCATCACTTCGATCTGCGCACTGGCGAGTGCCTCGAAACACCGGCGCATTCCGTCGGTGCGTTCGCCGCGCGCGTGGAAGACGGCCAGGTGTGGGTCGCGGTTTGAGCCGCTGATTTGTCTGAAACCTTTTCGAACGACTTTGCCCGCCATGTCCTCCACTAGCGTAAAAACCGTGTGCCCTTACTGCGGCGTTGGCTGCGGCATGGTGCTGCACGTCGAGGACGGCCAGGTCGTGAAAATCTCCGGCGACAAGGAGCATCCGGCCAACTTCGGACGGCTGTGCACGAAAGGGCAGTCGGCGCATGTCGCGTTGCGCAAGTCGGGACGTCTCGAAGACGCATTCGTGCGTCACGCGCGCGGCCAGGACCCGGCGCCGCTGCCGATGGCGCAGGCGATCAGCACCACGGCGGCGCGTTTGCGCGGCCTGCTCGATGAGCACGGGCCGGACGCGCTGTCGTTCTACGTCTCCGGTCAGATGTCGATCGAAGCGCAGTACCTCGTCAACAAGCTCGCCAAGGGCTTTGTCGGCACCAATAACATCGAATCGAATTCGCGCCTGTGCATGGCGAGCGCGGGCAGCGGCTACAAGCTGTCGCTCGGCGCGGACGGCCCGCCGGGATCGTACGAAGACATCGACCACGCCGACCTGTTCTTCGTGATCGGCGCGAATATGGCCGACTGTCATCCGATTCTGTTCCTGCGCATGATGGATCGCGTGAAGGCCGGCGCCAAGCTGATCGTCGTCGATCCGCGCCGCAATACGACCGCGGAGAAGGCCGATCTCTTCATGCAGATCAAGCCGGGCACCGATCTCGCGTTGCTCAACGGCCTGCTGCATCTGCTGCACGAAAACGGCCATACGGATGCCGCATTCATCGCCGAGGCGACCGAAGGCTGGGACGCGATGCCAGCGTTTCTCGCCGACTACACGCCGGAGCACGTCGCGCGGATCACCGGCCTCGCCGTCGAGGATATCCGCGAGGCCGCGCGCATGATTGGCAGCGCCAAAGAGTGGATCAGTTGCTGGACCATGGGTCTGAATCAAAGCACGCACGGCACGTGGCACACCAACGCGATCTGCAACCTGCATCTGGCGACGGGCAAGATTTGCCGGCGCGGCAGCGGCCCGTTTTCGCTGACGGGCCAGCCCAATGCGATGGGCGGCCGCGAGATGGGTTACATGGGGGCGGGCTTGCCGGGGCAGCGTTCGGTGCTGGTCGAAGAAGACCGCGCGTTTATCGAAGACCTGTGGCGCATTCCGACGGGCTCGCTCAAGCCGCAGGTCGGCAACGGCACGATCGATATGTTCGCGCGCATGGCGGCGGGTGAGATCAAGGCGTGCTGGATCATCTGCACCAATCCGGTGGCGAGCGTGGCGAATCGTCAGAACGCGATCGACGGATTGAGCGCGGCGCAACTCGTGATCGCGCAGGATGCGTTCCTCGATACCGAGACCAACCGCTACGCCGACGTGCTTCTTCCTGGCGCGCTGTGGGCCGAGGCCGAAGGCGTGATGATCAACTCCGAGCGCAATCTCACGCTGATGCAAAAGGGCATCGAGCCGCCGGGCGCCGCGTTGCCGGATTGGCAGATCATCGCGCGCGTCGCGTGTGAAATGGGTTTTGCCGATGCCTTTACTTATGCGAGCGCCGAGGAAGTGTTTGCGGAAATCACCCGCGCGTCGAATCCGAAGACCGGCTACGACCTGCGCGGCGCGAGCCATCGCCGCCTGAAAGAAACGCCGTTGCAATGGCCGCTTGCATCGGATGATGCTGCCGATCGCAATCCGGTTCGCTATATCAACGACGGCGTGAGTCAGACGCTCAAGGAACGGCCGGACGGCAGCCGTCCGCGCTTCGTGTTTCCAACGGCGAGCGGCAAGGCGGTGTTCTTCGCGCGCGCCTACGCGGCGCCGGCTGAACTGCCGGATCGTGAATTCCCGATCGTGCTGAATACGGGCCGCTTGCAGCATCAATGGCACACGATGACCAAGACCGGCAAGGTCGCGATGCTCAACAAGCTGAACCCGGGCCCGTTCGTTGAGATCCATCCCGAAGATGCCGCCACGCTCGGCATCAAGGCAAAAGATCCGGTGGAGATTCGTTCGCGCCGGGGCCGCGCGGTGTTGCCGGCTGTCGTGACTGAACGCGTGAGCGCGGGCAACTGTTTTGCGCCGATGCACTGGAACGACGTATTCGGCGACGACCTGTGCATCAACGCGGTGACGAGCGACGCCATCGACCCGGTCTCGCAGCAGCCCGAACTCAAGTTCTGCGCGGTCGCGCTGAGCCCGGTGGCGCCCGAGCGCGTCGAGCCTTTCCTGAATGACGACGATGCATTGTTGACCGATGCATCCGTTGCGGTTGCCGCGAGCGTGGCGCCGGCCAACACCGTATCGGCAAGCGCCGAGGATCTGGATATGCCCCGTATCGATGCACTCACCAGCCTGTTGCAGTTGCCGTCGACACCCGCGCCTTCGTTCACCGATCAGGAGCGTGTCTATCTGGCCGGCTTCGTGAGCGGACTGCGCTCGGCGGAAGCGCAAGGCATCGACCGCACGCCGGTTCTGCCGGGCAACGCGCCGTTCGATACGACGAGGCGTCTTTACGTGGATGGTTTGTTGGCCGGTCTCTATAGCCGCAGCGCGACTACGCCCGCCATTGCACTTGCGGCGTCGCATGCCGAAGCTTCGCACGCATCCGGTGTGCGCATCGTGCGAGCGCGGCCGAAGGTCACGTTACTGTGGGCCTCGCAAACCGGCAACACCGAGTCGCTGACCGAAGCCTATGCCACGCGGCTAATGGAGTCGGGCTTTGAAATCCGCACGTCGTGCATGGCGGACTATCAAGCTTCGACGCTTGCCAAAGCCCAATACGTGTTGCTGATGACGAGCACCTTCGGCGACGGCGATCCACCCGACAACGCACAAAGTCTATGGACGCAATTGAGCGGCGAAAGCGCGCCGCGGCTCGACGGCGTGCGCTTCGCGGTGCTCGCTCTGGGCGATCGCAACTACGACCAGTTCTGCGGCCACGGCCGCCGCCTCGATGAGCGGCTCGCCGAGCGGGGCGCGCTGCGTTTGATGGAGCGCGTCGATTGCGATGGCGAGTATCAGGAGAGCGCGGACGCGTGGCTCGAACGCATCATCGTGCGTATCAAGGAAGAGGATGCCGCGCTGTATGCCGTGCCGCCGGGCGGCATGATCAACGCGGTGGTGCCGGGCACGGTGCCGACCAAAACGCGGCCGGCCGCGTCGCGGCTCGTTAGCAATCTGCGCCTGAACAAGCCGGGCGCGGCGAAAGACACGCGCTACTTTTCGCTGAGCACGCGCGATTCGGGACTCGAATACGAAGCAGGCGATGCGCTCGGCGTATGGCCGAGCAACTGCCCGGAACTGGTCGACGAATTGATCGCGCTGAGCGGCGTGAACGCGGATGCCGCGGTGAACGTGTCAGGCGTCGGCGAGATGCGTCTTGCCGATGCACTCGGCAAGCACTACGAGATCGCGCGCCCGAATCCGGATCTGCTCGCGTTCGTCGCCGCGCGCAGCAACAACGGGGCGCTGCGGGATCTGCTGTCGCCCGAGCGCAAAGCCGATCTCAAGCAATGGTTGTGGGGCCAGCAGATCGCCGACGTTTTGCATGAATTTCCAGTGAGCCTCACGGCAGCCGAATTGACCGGCCTGCTCAAGCGTTTGCAGCCGCGTCTGTATTCGATTGCGTCAAGCCCGAAGGCGCACGCGGGCGAAGTTCATCTGACCGTTGCCGCGGTGCGCTACAGCAATGGCCGGCGTCATCGCAAAGGCGTGTCGTCGACGTTTCTCGCCGACCGTGCGGGCGATGTCAACGTGCCCGTGTTCGTGCAGAAGTCCGCACACTTTCGTCCTCCTCATGGTTCGGACACGCCGATGATCATGGTCGGTCCCGGCACCGGCGTTGCACCGTTTCGCGGCTTTCTGCACGAGCGGCGTGCACGCGGCGACACGGGGCGCAACTGGCTCTTCTTCGGCGAGCAGCACGCTGCCTCGGATTTCTACTATCGCGACGAACTCGAATCGATGCGCGACAGCGGCGTGCTGAACCGGCTCGATGTCGCGTTCTCGCGCGATCAGGCGGACAAGGTCTATGTGCAGGACCGTATGCGCGAGCAGGGTGCGCAATTGTGGTCATGGCTCGAAGACGGTGCGCATTTCTACGTATGCGGCGACGCCAACCGGATGGCGAAGGATGTCGACGCGGCGCTCAAGGAGGTGGTGGCGCGGCACGGCTGCATGAGCGATGAAAAAGCCCTCGACTACGTGAACCGTCTCGCGCAGGAAAAGCGCTACGCACGCGACGTTTATTGATGGCCGCGGGGTTGTCAGCGCGACGAACACGCTCGCCGCTTCAAGGTTTCAAAGAGTACGCAGTACAGCTTCAAAAGACGGAGCCACATGGCATGGAGGTTGCATGTTCATGCCGGTTTTCAACATCGTGATCATTCCGGTGCGTGGCGCATAGCGCGATCTGCCGGATAGCGAAAAATCAGTTTTGTGAGGATATCTGATGAAAAACGTGATGAGCTCCCTAAAGAGTGGGGACTGGCGCGCGCTAGTGGCGTGTTTCCTCTATTTCGACACTGGCTTTACCGTCTGGGTCCTGTATGGACCGCTCGCGCCATTCATCAGCAAGAGCATCGCGATGACGCCCGCACAACAAGGTTTGCTGGTCGCGGTGCCGGTGCTCTCGGCCGCGATTCTGCGCGTGACGCTCGGCAACCTGTATCAATCCGCGCACGGCAAGCGCATTGCGCTGATGGGCGTGCTGCTGTCGGCGCTGCCGACGATCGTGTTGCCGTTGATGCCGTCCGTGCCGTCGTACACGGTGCTGCTGGTGCTCGGCGTATTTCTCGGCGTCGGCGGTGCCAGTTTCGCCGTGGCGCTGCCGATGGCGGGCAGCAACTATCCGCCGAAGGTGCAGGGCCTCGTGTTGGGTCTCGCCGCGGCCGGCAATATCGGCGCGGTGCTCGACGGCTTCCTGTTCCCGCAACTGGCCACGCACTACGGCTGGCAGATGGCGGCCGGCGGCGCACTGCCGTTGCTCGCGATTGCCGCGATCACGCTGTATTTCTGGGCCAACGATTCCGGCGTGAAAACCGGCAGCGTGCTGCGCGCATTCGGCAGCTTCGCGGTGACGCTGGTCGGATTGATCGTGCTGGTGCTGCTGGTCGAAGCCGGCATGTTCGGCTCCGGCAAGACGGGTGTGCTGCTGTTGCCGGTGATCGGCGCATTGCTCGCGATCGCGGTGTTGCCCAAGCGCTATCGCGCGGTGCTGGCCGAGCGTGACACGTGGGCGATCATGCTGGTGTACAGCATTACGTTCGGCGGTTTCGTCGGCATGTCCTCGTATGTGTCGCTGCTCCTGACCAACCTCTATCAGCTCTCGAAGATCGACGCGGGCCTCTTCATGGCATTGCTCGCCGCGACCGGCGCAATGGTGCGTCCGCTCGGCGGCCTGATCGCCGACAAGGTGTCTGGGGTGCGCGCGCTGACCTTCCTGCTCGCCATCATCTCGCTGTGCGACTTCGTGTTCGCCGCGGCCATGCCGGCGATGGCCGGTGGCATCACGCTGCTGCTGTGCCTGTATGTGGCCTTCGGTCTCGGCAACGGCGCGACCTTCCAGCTGGTGCCGCATCGCTGGGCGGGCCGCACGGGCTTGATGTCGGGCATCGTCGGCGCCGCGGGCGGTATCGGCGGATTCTATCTGCCGGTCGTGATGGGTATCGCGAAGGAAAGCACGGGCAGCTATCAGATGGGCTTTGCGACGTTCGGCGCGCTGGCGGCATGCGCGTTCGTCGCGATCGTCGCGCTGCGCCGTCCGTGGATGGCGTGGTCGATGCACTCCGGTGTGATGCACGCGCACGCGACGGAGTAATGCAGTAACGCAGTAACGCGAGCGATCCGCGCCTCCACGCTGAGTGGAGGCGCGGATCGCGCGACGGGGCCGATCAAAATCAAAAAGAAGTCGACATGAGCATCACGACAGAACGGGTTCACGCACCACCGTCCGAAGCGGACGTCTCCAGCGAGGCGTTGAGCTCGTTGATCAATCTGGCGGGGCGTCAGCGGATGCTCTCGCAGCGCATCGTGTTGAAGGCGATGCTGGCGTTTCAACAGTTCGACGGCGCGCTGGCGATCGCACGCGATACTCTGAACACATTTACCGACAGCCACACGGTGCTGACCCAGGGCCGCGATGGTCTGCCCGGCCTGTTTTCCCCAGCGTTGCGCGAAGCATTTCACGGCCACGACAATGTCGCGAGGAAGATCGCGGACTTCATCGCACTGGCTTCGGCGGCGTTGGACGCGATCGGGCGCGCTTCACCGCGCGCGGACGATGCGTTGAATGCCCTGGTCGATTCCGTCGATCCGTTGTTGACGCATCTGCACGGCGTTACGGCTGTCTATGAACAGGAAAGCCGGCGTATAGCGCGTTTGCAGAAAAAAGAGCAACAGCAGTTGATCGAGCGGATCAAGGCGATCGCGAAAGAAGCGCATATCGTCTCGTTCAACGGTCAGATCGTGGCGAGCCGCGCGCATGTGACCGGCCGCGAGTTCGCCGTGGTGGCCGGCGTGATGACATCGATCACGAAGGAACTGGAGGCTGTGGTGAGCGCGTTCGTGAAGAAGACGACGGCGGGATGAGCCACGCAGTGCTGCGTTATTGCCGTATGCTTGGCGTTTTCCGGACTGTCGGGCAAATGTAATGGACAACTGGTGGCACGCGGTGTGGGCAGTCGCCCGGGCAGAATTCTCCGACCTCGGCAGCATGGCCGACGTCTTGCAGGTCCTGATGCGCCTCGGACTCGCGTTGATACTCGGCGGCATACTCGGTTTCGAGCGAGAGATGTCACGGCGCGACGCCGGCATGCGCACGCACATGATGGTGTCGGTCGGCGCGGCCTTGTTCGTGGTCGTGCCGCTGCAGGCCGGGTTCTCGCAGGACAACATGAGCCGGGTGTTGCAAGGACTCGTGTCCGGTGTCGGTTTTCTGGGCGCGGGCGCCATCATCAAGCTCAGTGCCGAGCGCGAGGTGCGCGGCCTGACGACGGCGGCAAGCCTGTGGCTGAGCGCGGGCGTCGGCGTGGCGGCGGGGCTCGGGCGCGAGGCCACGGCGATTCTCAGCGTAGTGATCGCGCTCGCCATTCTATCGAGTGCGCGCCTGTTCAAAAGTCGCGAACAGGAAGAGAAGTAGGGACGTGGCAGGCTCTCGTTCCTACGAAAAAACGCCATCGAAACATGCAGGCAATCACTTGCATGTTGATCACGTTGCTCCTAATATGCAATCAGGAGGCTGCATATGAACACATCGACCGATCGCATTGAAAAACAGATTCTGCTGAAGGCGCCGCGCTCGCGGGTCTGGCGCGCGTTGTCCAATGCCGAGGAATTCGGCAACTGGTTCGGCGTGAATCTTACCGGCAAGCAGTTCGTGGCCGGCCAGTCCGTGCAGGGCAATATTACCTATCCGGGTTACGAGTATCTCGTCATGGACGTGCATGTGGAGCGCGTCGAGCCGGAGCATCACCTGTCGTGGCGCTGGCATCCGGCCGCGGTCGACATCACGGTGGACTATTCGCCGGAGCCGACTACCCTGGTCGTCTTCGAGTTGACCGAGGTCGCATCGGGCACGTTGTTGCGCGTAGTCGAGTCGGGCTTCGATCAGCTTCCCGCCGGCCGCCGTGAAGAAGCGTTCCGCATGAATAACGGTGGGTGGGAAGAGCAGATGGCCAACATCGAACAGCATGTCACCAAGGGTTAAGAAGGCGTTTGGCGCAGCGGATCTGAAGGCGTCGGTGCTGCGCAGTTCCGCGCTGATTTTCGCCGCGCTCGGCGATGAGACACGTCTGCGGCTGGTCGCCGTGTTGTGCGCGGGCAGCGCGATGTCGATCGCGCAACTCACTGCGGGAACGGACATCACGCGGCAGTCCGTCACGCAGCATTTGCAGGTGCTCGCCAACGCGGGTCTCGTGCGCGACGTCAAGGTGGGTCGTGAACGCTTGTGGGAATTCGAGCCCACCCATCTCGACGAAGCGCGCCGCGCGCTCGACGCGATCTCGCGGCAGTGGGATCACGCGCTGTCGAGGTTGAAGGCGGCGGTGGAGGAGTGAGGGATGCCGACGTGGGCGTTCAGAAAACCCGCGTTGTATACGGAACGTGAACAAAGAAAAAATTTGAACACCCCAGAAAGGCTACCGCCGCCCCCACAATCCACCTGCGCCAGCCCCCTTAAAACTTATGCCGCAGCGCAACCCGAACAGCGACCTGCGTGCCCGTCGAAGACGGCGCCTGCACACCCGGAATGAACGCATTGTCGAGAATCGAGTTAGTCGAATCGCCCGCGACCTTCTGATACTCGCCCTGCACATACACGTCGGTACGCTTCGACAGGTTGTAGTCCGCCATCAAGCCCACCGAGTGGATCTTCGGCTTCACGCTGCCTGACGACGCATCGTAGGTCTCCATCGTGTACACGTACTGAGCGCCGACGAAGAACGCCGGCGTGAACTGGTATTTGCCGTTCACTTCGAAGTTCTGATACTTCAGCGTATTCAATGTCACGCCCGGCGCGGCCAGCGGAACGCCGATATAGCCGTTGCCGGTCGGATTCTTGTAGTTCGAATTGGTGTAGGCAAAACCGGCGGTCGCCGAACCGAACGTGTAGTTGATGCCGCCGCCGAACACCCGCATGCGTCCGGCGATAAAACTCGCGTCGTTCGCGGTAATCGCGCCAGTCGAACCCGCGCCGGGATTGTCCGCTTGCATATAGGCCGCCGCGACCAGCAGGCCGCCGTTCGCATATTGTCCGCCGAAGCTATACGCGCGGTTGTTCGCAAAGTTGGTGTCGTTGCTGAAGGCGTACGCGCCGCCGAACTGGAAGCCCGCCATCTCCGGGCTCGCGTATTTCACGCTATTGCCGAGACGGAACGAGTTGTCGGTGTTGTCGTTGTCATACGGATGCGCGAACAGGTAGCCGGCCCAGTTGCCGTTGGCCGTGGTCTGCGCGAGGTAATCGACCACCGAATCGTACTGGCGACCGAGCGTGGCCGTGCCGAAACGGCCGTCGCTCAGCCCAACGTACGCCTGGCGGCCGAACATGCGGCCGCCTTGGCCGAGCCGTCCCGAACTCACGTCGAAGCCGTTTTCCAGTTGAAACACGGCCTTCAGCCCGCCGCCCAGATCCTCCGAACCCTTCATGCCCCAGCGGCTGCCTTGCGCATAGCCGCTTACCATTTCCCAGACCGCACCGTGCCCCGCGTTGTTGGTGTAGTCGATGCCTTCGTCGAGCACGCCATACAGCGTCACGCTGCTTTGAGCGAAGGCCGGGGACGCCGCCAGCGAAGCGAGTGACGTGAGCGCCGTGAATGCGGCGGTGGCAATGCGGTTCTTTTTCATCGTGAGCTCCAGACCTTGGTGGTGAGCGGGCCGAATTTCGGACAGAGCTGAAGCCGTTCGACGCCCGCTGCTTTTTGGCAAAGCCCGGATTCTGCTATTTGGGATGGCAAACGCGTATGAGGCACATCCCTGGATAAACATGATTTTTTCGAATGTTTGTCCCGCGAATTATTCGCTTGTGGCCGGCAGTGCCCCGGAGAAAAATTCCGTTCATGCACCTTTGGCATGCAAGCCATAGCCGAGGGCAATGCGTTTTTCGCACCATGCTTTCAGGAGACGACCATGCGACTCGATCGGAATTTTGCTAACGGCCGGTTCATCGAACCCGCGACTGACACCGCTAGCAGCGAGCTCATCGCCGTTTGCAACCCGGCCACCGAGGCCGTGATCGCCCATGTCACCGGCGCCACCGAAGCGGAAGTCATCGCGGCGATCGATGCCGCCGCGGTCGCGCAAAAGGGCTGGCGCAAGCTGCCTTCAGCCGAGCGCGCGGTGTATCTGCACAAGCTTGCCGATGCGCTGACCGAATGCGCGCCGGCCATCGGCGCGGCGCTCGCGCTGGAGTCGGGCAAGAGCGTGGCCGACGCCACCAACGAAGCGATCTACGCCGGCCAGATCACGCGCTATCACGCAGAGTGGGCGCGCCGCATCGAAGGCGAAGTGATTCCGAGCGATACGCGCGACGAAAACCTCGTGTTGCATCGCGAGCCGATCGGCGTGGTTGCGTGCCTGATCCCGTTCAACTACCCCGTCTATACGTTCATGCGTAAAGTGGCGCCGGCGCTGATCGCCGGCAACACGGTCGTCGTGCGCCCGAGCAACAACACGCCGACGTCCGCATTCGAAATCGCCAAAGCGGTGGAGAAGGCCGGTTTGCCGGCGGGCGTCGTGAACATTCTCGCGATGAACCATGCCACCGCCGAAGCGCTCTGCACGCATCCCAAGGTCGGCATGATCACGCTGACGGGCAGCGTCGGCGCGGGCCGCAAGGTGCTCGAATATTGCAAGGCGAACATCGCCAAGCCGTCGCTCGAACTGGGCGGTAAGACACCCGCGATCATCGAGGCCGATGCCGATCTCGAGAAAGCCGCGCGTGACCTGGTCGCCTCCAAGACCACGCATTGCGGACAGTTGTGCACGGCGATCGAACGGGTCTATGTGCAGGAAAGCGTGCATGACCGCTTCGTCGCGCTGCTGAAAAAGCACATGAGCGCGGTGGAGAGCGGCGATCGCAGCGAGCAGCCGTCGCTGATGGGTCCGCTCGTCAACGAGGCGTCGCGCCAGTCGATCCACGCGATGGTTCAACGCGCCATCGCAGCGGGCGCCACGCTCGAAACCGGTGGCAAGCTGCCGCAAGGCAAAGGCTTCTTCTATCCGGCCACGTTGCTGTCGAATTGCCGTCAGGACATGGAAATCATCCAGGAAGAAACCTTCGGTCCGATCATGCCGGTCGTCAAATACCGCACGCTCGACGAAGCGCTGGAAATGGCCAACGATCATCAATTCGGTCTCTCGTCGGTGCTGTATACGGAGAACTATCGCGGTGCGATGAAGATTGCCAACGGCATCGAAGCCGGCGAGCTGTACGTGAACCGTACGCCGGCCGATCCGTATCAGGGCTTTCACGCCGGCTGGAAACGTTCGGGCCTCGGCGGCGACGACGGCAAGCACGGCATGCTCGAATTCACCCAGACCCGTCTCGTGGTCATGAAGTACTGAAGCCGAACCGGCACGCGCCGCACGTTGAAACGACGGCGCGTGTCTCCTTTGCAACCTGAAAAGCGCGGCGAATCTGCTGCCAGTCCATAACAAAACATATTGGAGACCGGGCGGCCCGATGGGCTGGCGCTGTCTCTGAGGAGCGCTCACGTGTCATCTCAACCCGTCCGAACCGACGCTTCGCTCGCTTTAAGCGACGAAGAGGCCGCCCTGCAAAACAGTAAGGCGCAACGCTATATCCAGCTCATCCTGCTGGTGATCGCAGCCGGCGCGATCTACCCGATTCTGTATCTGCGGCAGGTGTATCAGCCAACGATGCTCGAAGTGTTCCACATCACCGATAGCCAGCTCGGCTATCTGTATTCGTCGTTGGGCACGATTTTTCTGTTGAGTTATCTGCCGAGCGGCTGGCTCGCGGACCGGATCGCGCCGCGTTTGCTGATCTGCTTTTCGCTGATCGCCACCGGTGTGCTCGGGCTGTGGTATTCGACCGCACCATCGTTCCCGATGTTGATGATGATCTTCGGCGGCTGGGGTTTGTCGACCGGCTTGACGTTCTGGGCCGCGGTCATCAAGCGCGTGACCATGATTGCCGGCACGCATGAGCAGGGCCGTTTCTTCGGCTTGCTCGACGGCGGACGCGGCCTGATCGAAGCCATGCTCGCGACCATCGCGATCACGCTGTTCGCATGGGTGACGCAGACCAAAGGCGAACCGGTCGCGGCCGGTTTCAAGCTGGTGGTCTACATGTACGCGTTTCTTTGCATTGCGCTCGGCGTCGTGCTCGCACTCGTCAAAGATCCGCAAGGCACCGAAGATGCAGCCGCCAATCGCGCCGCGCGCCAACGCAACAACGTGCTGGTCGATCTGAAGACGCTCGCGAAGATTCCAGAACTGTGGCTGGTCGCCGCCATCGTGTTCTGCGGGTACCAGGTGTTCTGGGCTACTTACAGTTTCTCCGCCTATCTGCATGAAGGCGAGATCGGCCTGACGGTCGTGATGGCCGGCACGATCACCACGCTCAAGCTGTGGATGCGGCCGATCGGCGGCATTGGCGGCGGCTTTCTCGGCGACCGCTATTCGAAGGTCTCGGTGCTCGTGATCGCGCTCTTTCTCGCCGCGCTGTCGCTGGTGGGCCTGATGGCGGCGCCGCGTATTTCGAGCCACGCGCTGCTGGTGTTCCTCGTGCTGTTCATCGGCATTCTGACTTACGCGATTCGCGGCCTGTACTGGTCGCTGCTGGATCGCTGCAATATTCCGGTGACCACGATGGGCCTCGCGATCGGCCTGATCTCCGTGCTGGGTTATTCGCCGGACGTGTTCCTGCCGCTCATCAACGGCTATCTGACGCAGACGTTTCCAGGCGTCTTCGGCTACCAGCTCTACTTCGGCTATGTGGCCGCCATGGCGGCGCTCGGCGGCGTTGCCGGGCTCGCGCTGAGAAACATGCTCAACAGAAAGGAAGGTGCGTAAATGAAAGTTGCCTCGCTCGAAACGCATATCGTCGCCGTACCGCCGCCGCATGTGGGCGGCATGTACTGGATCTTCGTCAAGCTCAAGACCGATTGCGGGATTGAAGGTGTCGGCGAAATCTATTCGGCGACGTTCCATCCGAAAGCGATGACCCACATCATCGACGATGTATTCGGCCGCTATCTGCTCGACAAGGACCCGCATCACATCGAGCGGCTCTGGCGCGAGGCGTATTCGAGCGGTTTCACGCAACGCCCCGATCTGACGATGATGGGCGTGGTCAGCGGCCTCGAAATGGCGTGCTGGGACATTATCGGCAAGGCGGCTAACAAGCCGGTGTATGAGTTGCTGGGCGGCATGGTGAATCAGCGCCTGCGTTCATATACCTATCTGTACCCGAAGAACAGCCGCGGCGAATACGACTACGACGATCCCGATCTGGCGGCCGAATGCGCGCTTGAAAACGTCAATCGCGGCTTCACTGCGGTGAAGTTCGATCCGGCCGGACCGTACACGGCGTACTCGGGTCATCAACTGTCGATGGAAGTGCTGGAACGTTGCGAAACTTTCTGCCGCCGTGTACGTGAAGCAGTGGGCAGCAAGGCCGACCTGCTGTTCGGCACGCATGGGCAGATGGTGCCCTCGTCGGCGATCCGGCTCGCGAAACGCCTCGAAAAATACGATCCGCTGTGGTTCGAGGAGCCGGTGCCGCCGGGTCAGGAAGGCGCGATGGCGCAGGTCGCGCAGCACACCAGCATTCCGATTGCGGCCGGCGAGCGCCTCACCACCAAGTACGAATTCTTCAAGCTGCTCGAAGCCGGCGCCGCGTCGATTCTGCAACTGAATGTGGCACGCGTGGGCGGCCTGCTCGAAGCGAAGAAAGTCGCGACGCTGGCCGAGGTGTACTACGCGCAGATTGCGCCGCACCTGTACAACGGGCCGATCGGCGCGGCGGCCAGCATTCAGCTCGCGACGTGCACGCCGAACTTCCTGATTCAGGAAAGCATCGGCACGTGGGACGGTTTTCATGCAGCCGTGCTGAAGAAGCCGATTCAATGGGAAGACGGCTACATCATTCCGTCGCAGGAACCGGGTCTCGGCGTCGAACTGAACATGGAGGTCGTCAGGCAGCACACGCCCTACACCGACGAGCGTCTGCATCTGCAGATGGCGGCGCAACCGGCCGATGTGAAAGACCTCGCGCCGGCCAAGGGTTGAGCGCGGTTTGAGTCTGGCGGGTTTCACCACTACGTTTCAATGGATTGAGCGCCGTCTGGCGACATAGAGCATGAACTACGATTACATCATCGTCGGCGCGGGTTCGGCGGGCTGCATTCTCGCCAATCGCCTGTCGGCGTCGGGCCAATATTCGGTGCTGCTGCTCGAAGCGGGTGGCAAGGACAGCTCGTTCTGGTTCAAGATTCCGGTGGGTTTCACCAAGACGTACTACAACGAAACCTATAACTGGATGTACTACAGCGAGCCGGAGAAAGAACTCGACAACCGGCCGATCTATTGTCCGCGCGGCAAGGTGCAGGGCGGCTCGGGCTCGATCAACGCGATGATCTACGTGCGCGGCCAGCCGCACGATTTCGACGATTGGGCCGCCGCCGGCAACACGGGCTGGGCGTTTCGCGACGTGTTGCCGTACTTCCGCAAGCTCGAATCGCATCCGCTCGGCAACACGGAATATCACGGCGCCGACGGCCCGATCCGCATCTCGCCGATGAAAGATGCGGTGCATCCGATCTGCCACGTGTTCCTGAAGGGCTGCGATCAGGCCGGCTATCAGCGCAGCGACGACTTCAATGGCGCGCAATTCGAAGGCGCCGGCATCTACGACGTGAACACGCGTAATGGCCAGCGCTCATCGAGCAGCTTCGAGTATCTGCACCCGGTGTTGTCGCGCAAGAATCTGACCGTCGAGCGCGACGTGCTGGCAAGCCGCGTTCTATTCGACGGCGACCAACGCGCGATCGGCGTGAGCGTCACGCAGAACGGCGTCACGCGGCAATTCATGGCGACGCGCGAAGTGATTCTGTCGGCGGGCGCGGTCGATTCGCCGAAGCTGCTGCAACTCTCCGGCGTGGGCGACAGCGCACTGCTGGCGAAGCATCGCATCGCGATGGTCAAGGAACTGCCCGCCGTGGGCCAGAATCTGCAGGACCATCTGTGCGTGAGCTTCTACTATCGCGCGAACATGAAGACGCTGAACGACGAGATGCGGCCGCTGCTCGGCAAGCTCAAGCTCGGTCTGCAATATCTGCTGACGCGCAAGGGGCCGCTCGCGATGAGCGTGAATCAGTCGGGTGGGTTCTTCAAAGGCAACGATCAGCAAGCGCAGCCGAATCTGCAGTTGTACTTCAATCCGTTGTCGTACCGCATTCCGAAGAGCAACAAGGCGAATCTCGAACCTGAACCGTACTCGGGCTTTCTGCTGGCGTTCAATCCGTGCCGGCCGACGAGCCGCGGTTCGATCGAGATCGCGTCGAATCGCGCCGAGGACGCCGCGAAGATCCGTATCAACGCGCTGACCACGGAGAAGGACATCGACGAAGTGATCCAGGGTTGCGAACTGGTGCGCAAGGTGATGGCGTCGCCGGCGCTGAAGGCGATCACGGTCGAGGAAATCTCGCCGGGACCGCAGGTGAATACGCGCGAAGGATTCCTGCGGTACTTCCGCGAGCAGTCGGGGTCGATCTATCACCTGTGCGGTTCGTGCGCGATGGGCGACGATCCACGCACGTCGGTGGTGGATGCGCGTTTGCGTGTGCACGGCATTGACGGCTTGCGCGTGGTGGATGCGTCGATCTTTCCGAATATCACGTCGGGCAATATCAATGCGCCGACCATGATGGTGGCGGAGAAGGGCGCCGACATGATTCTCGAGGATGCGGCGAGCGAAGTTGCGTATCGGCCCGCGGCAGTGGAGATGGCCGCGGCGGCTTGATGGTTTGATTGGCCTGGCGGTGTTGGGCTAGCAGCCACGTAGTGTGAAACCGCGCCGATGGCATCGCATCGGCGCGTTTTTTTCGTTCGAAGCGGTGCATAGGGCGCACCGCGATGCCACTCAGCGCCTCAACCCGCGTCGCTCAATGGCGCCGACTCCGATGCATCGAGCGCCCGTCCGCTCAACCAGATTTCCTGTTGCAGCCAGTCGCGGAACAACGCGACGTGCGGTAGTTCATCCTGTTCCGCGCGCGTGACGAACCAGTACGACTGATGCCCGTCCACATGCACATTCAGCACTTGCACGAGTTGGCCTTCGGCCAGTTCGCGCGCGATCATATGACGGTCGGCGATGGTCACGCCGAGCCCGTCGATCGCGGCGCGAATCGCGTGATCGAGCAGATCGAATTCGTAACCGCCACGAGTATCCACGTTTTCAATCCCCGCCGCCTTCAGCCAATGCTGCCAGGTGAGGTAGCGCTGATCGGCGCTCGCCAGCACGTGCAACAGCGTGAACTGATTCAGGTCGATCGCGGCGCGGCCTGCCTGGCGTGCGAGCAAGGCGGGCGAGCAGACGGCGATATGCCGCTCGCTCATCAACAGACGGTTGTCGACGCCTTCCCACTCGCCATTGCCGAAGCGGATCGCGCAGTCGAGCACACCGGATTCCGCGAGGTTATCGTCGACACGGGTCGACAGACTCAGTTCGAGTTGCGGATGCGCATCACGCAGGCGGCCGAGGCGCGGCATCAGCCAGCGGCTCGTGAAGGTGGGCGGCGCATTGATGCGCAGGCGGTTGCGGTGGGTTTTTTCTTGCAGGCCGCGAACCGTGAGTTCGATGCGGTCAAAGGATTGCTGCAGCGCTTGCAGAAGAATGCGGCCGGCAGCCGACAGTTCCAGATGGTGATGGTGACGCTGCAGGAGCGTCTCGCCCAGTTGCGCCTCGAGCTGCCGGACCTGTCGGCTAACCGCGCTTTGCGTGACGTTGAGCAGTTCCGCGGCGCGGGTGAAGCTGCCCGTGCGGCCGGCGACTTCGAAGGCTTTCAGCGCATTCAGCGCGGGCATTTTGCGTTTCAAGATGTTCGACCGGAGGTAAGGCGCGGTAGCGCGATGTCCCGGTATTTTACTGGTTTGCCTGCGCGGCGCGTTGCCTTGCTCGCGACGCGCCGCGCAGGCATCACATCGTTAGTAAGCGATGCAGATCGACTTGCTCTCCGTATACGAGTCGATGATCGCCTTGCCGTGTTCGCGGCCGATGCCGGATGCCTTGAAGCCGCCGAACGGCATGGCCGGGTCGACCATGTTGTGCGTATTGACCCATACCGTTCCGGCCTCGATGCCGTCCACGAGCCGCAGCGCCTTGTCGAGCTGGTTGGTCCACACGCTCGCGCCGAGTCCGTACGCGGAGGCGTTTGCCTGAGCGAGCACTTCGTCCAGGTCGTCATAGGGCATGGCGACCAGCACAGGGCCGAACACCTCTTCCTTGACGACGGAAAGCGGTTTGCAGGCGCGATTGGCGATCACCGTCGGACGCACGAAGTAGCCGTCGCGGTCCACGTGGGCATCGCGCGAGAGGATCTCGCCACCTTCGTCCTTGCCTTGGGCAATCATGCCGGCCACCTTGTCGCGGTGCCGCGCGGAGACCATCGGGCCCATCTGCGTCGCCGCGTCGAAACCGGAGCCGAGCGTGATGCCGTCCGCGACGGCGGCAATGCCTTGCACGACTTCGTCATAAATGGAGCGCGCGACATACAGGCGCGAGCCCGCCGTGCAAACCTGGCCGTGGTTGAAGAAGATCGCGCCGGCCGCGCCTTCGATCGCCTTGCGCGGGTCGCAGTCGTCGAGCACGATCACCGGGCTCTTGCCGCCCAATTCGAGCGACGCGCGCTTCAGGTCGTCCGCGCATTGACGACCGATGATGCGCCCGACTTCGGTCGATCCGGTGAACGTGACCTTGTTCACCAGCGGATGCCGCACGAGCGCCGCACCAGCGGTTTCGCCACGGCCAGTGACCACGTTGAATACGCCGGCAGGGAAACCCGCTTCGTGCGCGAGTTGGGCGAGGCGGATGGCGGTCAACGGAGTCTCTTCGGCGGGTTTGAGCACGACGGTGCAACCGCAGGCCAGCGCCGGGGCTATCTTCCACACTGCCATTAGCAGCGGGAAATTCCACGGGACGATCGCCGCGACCACACCGGCCGGCACGCGTTTGGTCGACGCGTTGTAACGCGTGCTAGGCGGGAAGGGAATCGACAGATCGAAGGTGGTGCCTTCGATCTTGGTCGCCCAGCCGGCCATATAACGCAACCACTGGACGCTGCCCGCCACTTCCAGCATCTTCGAGAAGCCGATCAGCTTGCCCTGATTCAGCGTTTCCAGCGTGGCGAGTTCGTCGCTGTGCCGCTCGACGAGGTCGGCCAGTTTGAGCAGCAGGCCCTCGCGAACGGCCGGCGGCATTCTGCGCCAGGCGTCGGATTCGAAGGCCGCCTTCGAGGTTGTGACCGCGTGATCGATATCCGCTTCGGATGCGTCGGGGATCTGCGCGATTTCTTCGGCGGTGGCCGGGTTGAAGACCGGAAAGGTTTTGCCCGCGGCACTACCGGTTTTTTCGCCGTTGATGAACATGGTGCGCGGCAACGTGGCCGCTAGCTTGTGTTCGGTCATGGTGGTTCGTCTCCGTTGGGGGTGAGTGGCCGTGGCGCTAGCCGGAAGGGTTCGCCTGACGGCGGTATGGACTTGGGGGAAGGTGGATGTGTTGCCTTGCACGCCAGTGCGTTGCTAACGACGCGGCACAGATCACGTTCGCCGTCGCGCTCAATGTGTACAGCACAACGAATCCGTCGCCGAAAAAGTAGGGTGTGGTAGATAACGCCGCGCCCAGCACCATGCCGATGTGATGCGCGACGCCGGGGCAGCTCGCGCGCAATACGCTGGTCGAGTTGCCGCGCAAGTTCACTAGTGCGGGAATCGTCAGGCAGTCGAGAATCAGGAAGATCGCTGCCGCAAGCGGCGCGAGTGTGGGACTGTCGCTTGCCGCGAGCGTGGCGATTAGCGCCGCACGCGCGATGTACAACACCATCAGCATGCGATGGCCGCGCGAACGATCGGCGATGAATGCCAGCGCGCAGACTGCGGCAAGTGAAAGCGCAATGTGCCAGAAAGGCTGTGCGCCGCTTAGGCCACAAATAGCAAAGAGCTGGAAGCGGGCGAGACTGCCGCTCGACAGTCCCGCAAGCAACGCGAGCAGAGCCGTTGCGCCTGAAGGAGTCGCCGCCTTGACCGAGTCGGAGTCATGCGCGCTGCTGCGATCCACGTCGTGACGCGATTCGGCGTTGGCGAGCAAACGGTATAACAGCATGCCGAAGAAGCCCGTCACGATCATCAGCAAGGCAATGGCGATGCCATGCGCTGAACCATTCAGATACGCCGGTACGCTATTCATTGCGCTGATCGTCATGATGAGCGTCGCGGCGCTCATCAGCATCGTGTAGCGGCCCGATGAGCGCGACATCAGCAATGGCACGCTCATCATGGCCGCCAGCATCAGCGCGCTCATCCACAGCGCGGTGGCGTGGCGACCGAGAGCGGCCTGCATCAACAGCGCAGCGCCGCCACCCGCGAGGCACACGCATGCCGCACTTGCGCACAGCATGCATGCGAGAGCGGCGTGCCGTGCGCGAGGCACGACCGGATCAGTGCTTGCAGCAGCCATGATTCGTGGACTTGCCGTCTTCGACGCTGTTCAGATCACGTTCGGCCGGCAAGTCCATGGTCGGGTTGCGGGAGAAGAAGTTGTTCGGCTTGAGCATGAAACCGGCGTACTCCACCGGCATCACCGGAAAGTCCTCGGGTTTGCACACATGCGTGTGGCCGAAGCTATGCCACAGCACGACGTCTTCGTTCTCGATGTTGCGATTCGCCTCGATATAGCGCGGCAGGCCGTCGCCCCCCGAATGCTGATTCGGATAGTCGCCGCTCGCATAGCGCTCAGCCGGATCGAACGGCGTGACCCACACGTGACGCGTGGCAAAGCCGCCGCGCTGGCGCACCTTCGAACGTTCGTCGGCCAGCATCAGCGGCGAGTCGTTGACGACCAGCTTGTAGCCCGGATTTGCGCCCACGGCATTCTTCACGTTGGGGTTGCTGACCTTCCAGTAGCGACCCGTGCTGCCGTTCGCCACACGTGCGGCTTCGCTTTCCGTTTTCAACACGCGTTTGGTCGTGTCGAACACATTGCCGTACGGATTGTTCTCGCCCATCGGACGCGGCACGAATTCGTGTTCGGTCACCGTGTTGCGCTCGCCGTCCACCATCATGTGCAAGCGCGCGTTGAAGAAGTGCTGATGCGTCGGGCCGCCGAGGTTTTCCGTGATCATGCCGCCCCACGGATAAGTGTCGCCATCAGCCACCGCCGAGGTCTGCACGATGCCGGTCAGCTTGCATTCGAGTTGAATCGTGCCGTCCTGATACAGATACCAGTAGAAGCCGTAGTCGTAATTGCCGACGGTGGCGAAGAAGGAAATCACAAGGCGTCGCGAGCGGCGCATTTCGAACACGCCGGTGCGGAATTCGTAGTGCTTCCAGAGCGTGCCGTAGTCTTCTTCGTGCATGCAGACGGCGTTCTTCATCACGAATGCGTTGCCGAAATCGTCTGCGGACGGAATGTCGAAATAGCGGATCGTGCCGAGGCAGTCGCAACCGAGTTCGAGTTGATTCGCCAGTTTGCCGAGACCGTATTCGCCCGCGTCGAACGCGCTTTTCCAGTAGTGGTTGGTGCTCGGGTCGGAGTAGGGCACGCACATTTCCGTGACGCTCGCACGGTAGATGATCGGGCGCGTGCTCCTGCCGTCGTCCCACGACAGTTGATGCAGCACCAGCCCTTCGCGCGGCGTGAAGCCGACACGGAAGTTCCAGTTCTGCCAGTTCACTTGCCAGCCCTCGATCGTAAAGCTCGGGCCGTCGGGTTGATTGATCGACAGCGGTTTGAGCGTGCTGCGCGGCTCGCCGAGACTCGGCGTGTCGTAGTTATGCTTGGCGCGCGGAATCGGAATGATGCGGCCGTCGTCCACCAGTTCGATCACTTTCTTTTCGAGCAGATCGACCACGGCCATCACGCCTTCAATTGGGTGCGCGTAGCCGTTATCGGTCAGGGTCTCGCGGTAGTAGCTCACGCAACGCACCAGACGCCGGCCGTTTTCGTTCTCGCGATCGAAACAGCCCGCCGAGAACGGATCGACCTGCACGCGTTCCAGATCTTTTTCGCTGAGGCCGCGCTTCATCACGGCCACGCGCCATGCTTCATCGCTCTTGACGATCTGTTCCGCGTTCATGAAGTCGTCGATCATGATGGGCGGCTGGCCGTAAGGCGCCGCGCCGAACGGCATGACACGGCGCGCGGCAATTTTCTTTTCTCTCAGGTCCACGTCGAATTCGATCGTCGCGCCATTCGACCGATCGATTGCGAGCACGAAGGCCGTGCGCGAAAAATATTCGCCGGTCTTGAATGCCACCACTTCGGCTTTCGGCGGCTCGCGCAATTCGACCATCGGAAAACGCGCGTGCGAATCGAGTTTTTCGGCGGCTTTCACGAGGTCGCACGCGAGTTGCATTTCTGCGCCGCTCAGCGGGTCGAGCGGATGAGCGGGGGCGTGAGCGGCTTTCGTGGCATTCGTGTTCATAAGATTCCCGTAAGAAGTTGCTGGACCGGACAGCGTGCTCGCGAGGCGAATGAGGCGCGGCGAACGCTGAGTCGATGGCAAATCGTAGGAACCCAATAATATTTTCGCGCTTGCCTATCGCGCCAAATGAACGATAAAGTGCGCCAAGAGGAATGACACGAGCCACCATCAGCGAAGACTGGAGAGGAGACGCTCAGCATGAAGAAAGTCACGCTCAACGGCAGTTTCCCGATGATCCGCGCCGCGGTCATGGGACCGGTTGTGCGCGCACTCGATGCATCGGGCGCGCAATGCGACGCGCTGCTGGAGGAGTTCGGCATGAGCCGCAAGCTCCTGTCGAATCCCTATGAAATTCTGCCGCTGACGCGCTATGTGACGGCGTTCGAGCGCGCCGCCGAGGTGCTCGGCGAGTCCGCGCTCGGCCTGCGGCTCGGCAGTGAATTGCAATTGACGGAGGTGGGGCCGGCGGGTCTGGTGTTTCTCTCGTCGCCGACCTTGAATGCGGCCATGCGCAAGTTTTCGCTCGCGCTCGCGTCGTGGCAGAACACCACCACCTGCGAATTGCTGCGCGACGACGAATGGCCGATCTGGACCTACCAGATCGCCAGTCCGCAAATCTGGCCGCGCCGGCAGGATGCGGAATACAGTCTTTCGACGATGTGCCACATGGTTCGGCTCGTGCGCGGCGCCGCGTGGAATCCGGTCGAAGTGCATTTCGAACACGCTGCGCCAGCCGATCTCAAACCGTATGCGCGTATCTTTCGCGTGCCGGTGCGCTTTCAGAAGCCTTTCAACGGCTTGATTCTGCGGCCCCAGGATCTCGACGCTTCGCTCAAAAGCGCCGACACGCAAATGGCGCGCATGATGGAGCGCCACGCCACCGATCTGATCGCGCGGGATGCGATGCCGCACAGCATCGTCGAACAGGTTCGCGATCTGGTGACGCGGCGGCTCGCGCACGAAAAGCTGATCGTCGCCGACATCGCGAAGGATCTCGGTCTCTCGCATCGCTCGTTGCAACGGCACCTCGCGCAGGAGGGCACATCCGTGCGGCAGATCGTGCGCGAGGAACGGCAGCGTAGCGTCGAAGGGTTGCTCAAGCGAGAAGAGCTTACCAATGCGGCGATTGCACGCGCCGTTGGTTATGCCGATGCCACGGTCTTGTGGCGCGCCACACGCAACTGGAAAAAGAATAGCGCGTGACGTCGGTGCATTTTCTTTCACTCTGAAAGTATCGCGCGGCTTTGCCATTGCCGCGCGAGAATAATTCAGGTTCCTAAGTATTCGCTGCAAAGCACCGCACTCGGGCTTCCCGCATTGGCGCAAATTATCGAAAATTTGGCGCGGTTCGCGAAGTCGCTTTATTTTTTAGCTACCTACCATGCGCTCACACCGAAGCATCGGAGATCGGTCAAGTGAGCGCCTGGATCAGCGGTACGGGGTTCAGGCGAGTCCCAGACTAGCCAACACACAAGAGGCAGCGATGAGTGAACCCTATTCTCCGACCCGAGCGGTCGACGCGGAGAACCCCGTGGAATTGAAAGGCAATACGCTGGGCTTATGGCAGATCGTGTTCCTCGTGATTTCGGCGGCCGCGCCGCTGACGGGCATGCTCGGCGCGGTGCCGCCCGCGATCAGTCTGGGCAACGGCGCGGGCATTCCGGGCGCGTTCGTGATTGCCGGCGCGGTGCTGCTGATTTTCAGCGTGGGCTTTGCGTCGATGAGCCGGCACGTGGTGCGCGCCGGCGCGTTTTACGCGTATATCACCGCCGGACTCGGGCGGCCGCTGGGCATGGCCGGAGCGCTCGTCGCGCTGATGTCGTACACGTTCATCCAGATCGCGCTGTACGGATTGTTTGGCTTCTTCTGCACGGTGATCCTCTCGCCGCTTTTGCATACCGCGTTGCCCTGGTACGGGTATTCGCTGATCTGCGTGGCCGTGGTGCAATTCACCGGCATCCGCGGCATCGATCTGAATAGCCGCTTGCTCGGCGTGCTGATGTGTCTCGAACTGGGCATTCTGCTGGTGCTCGCAATTGCGATCGTCGTGCATGGCGGCGGACCTAACGGCCTCACGCTTGCGCCGTTCACACCGCAGCATGTGTTCAGCGGTCACCTTGGCATTGCGGTGATGTTCGCCTTTGCCTCGTTCATCGGTTTCGAAGCGACCGCGATATACGGCAATGAATGTCGCGATCCGAAGGTGACGGTGCCACGCGCCACGTACGTATCCGTGATGCTGATTCTCGTGTTCTTCGCTTTCGTCACGTGGACGATCGTCTGCGCGTATGGCCTTGCCGATGTGGTCACGGTCGCGACCAAAGAGCCCGGCGATTTCTGGTTCATCCAGTCCGGCAAATATCTGGGCGGCGCGGTGACGACGGTGATGAGTTTCCTTTTGCTCAGCAGTATCTTCGCGAGCCTGCTGTCGTTTCATAACACGCTGGTACGTTATATCCATGCGCTGAGTCTCGAAGGCATCCTGCCGCAAGCACTCAACCGCGTGCACGAAAAATATCGTTCGCCGTATGTGGCGAGCTATCTGCAGACACTCTCCGTGTGCGTGCTGCTCGGACTTTTCATCGCGGCGGGCAGCGACGTGTTCAACATCGTGTTCAGCTGGAGTTCGGCGCTCGGCACGATCGGCATTGTGATGTTGCAGGCGGTGACGAGTTTTTCGGTGATCGCGTTCTTCCGCAAGACGCGCAAGGACACACGCGTATGGCACTCGTTCGTCGCACCGCTGGTGGGTGGCTTCGGCCTGTTGTATATCGGCGTGATTCTGGTGCGCAACCTCGATGCGCTCAGCGGCTCCGATAGTCCGATCGTCAAATCCTTCCCTTGGATCGTGTTCACGGTGGCGCTGGTCGGCGTGGTGATCGGTCTCATCCTGCGCAAGAAGCGCCCGGATATCTACGCGCGCTTCGGTCAGTAAGGGAAACGCGCGAATCGCGCGACAACCACCTACCTCACTTCTCGACAAGACAATCATGGCAGACACTTTCGTCAAGCGCTCGGCGCTTGCGTTGGCCGCGTTCGGCCTTTCGATGGGCGCGCACGCGCAATCTTCGGTGACGCTTTACGGCACGGTCGACGCCGGCCTCGTCTACACGAACAACCAGCAGACGACGCTCGCCGACGGCAACACCAACGGACACGCGAACTATCAACTGGCGGGCGGCAATCTGGTGCCGTCGCGCTGGGGCTTGATGGGCACGGAGGATATCGGCGGCGGCACGACGGTCAACTTCGCGTTGGAGAACAGCTTTCTGATCGGCAGCGGCGCGATGCTGCAATCGAATACGCTGTTCAATCGCAATGCGTGGGTCGGTGTGAACAACTCGACGTATGGCGCGCTGACGTTCGGCCGGCAATACGATCCGTTCTCGGACTACATGGGCGCGTATGCATCGAGTAATAACTGGGCCACGCTGTACGGTTCCCATTTCGGCGACGTCGACAATCTGAACGAGGCGTTCAACTTCAACAATTCGATCAAGTACATCAGTCCGAGTTTTGGCGGGTTTACCGTTGGGGGATTGTTCAGCCTTGGTGGCGTGGCGGGGAATTTTTCGCAGAACAAGGGGTGGGCGCTGGCGGCGAATTATGCGCAGGGACCGTTGTCGCTGAGCGCGGGGTATCTGGAGTTGAATCAGCCATTGCAGGCGGCGTTGGGGGGCACGAGTGGCTATATCGGCGACTTCAGCTGTGCGAATGCGGACGCGTCGTATTGTCTGTTGCAGGATGCGAGCAAGATACGGATTTTTGGGGCAGGGGGTTCGTATTCGTTCGGCAAGGCGAATGTGGCGGTGACGTATACGCATACGCGGTTGTCGCAGAGTCAGTACATTGCGAGTGCGGCGCGGCCTGCCGGGGCTGATGTGTCGTTCGATATTGCCGAGTTGAATACGACTTATGCGCTCGCGCCGGATTTGCAGCTAGGGTTTGCTTATATTTTCAATGACGCCAAGCCGAGCGGCAGTGCTTCTACTCGCGTGCATCAGATCAACCTCGGTGCTGTGTATAGCTTGTCCAAGCGCACCGCTGTTTATGCGGTCGCGATTGGGCAGAAGTCCTCAGGGGCTGGATTAGGGATTGACCCGGCAACCGGCGCGACGGAGAACCTGGCGCAGATTCCGAATATCGTTAATTCGGATACGGATAAGCAGGTTTCTGTGATTGTGGGGCTGCGGCATAATTTTTGAGGTTGGTTTTTTTGGGTGGTTGAATTGGATGTGGTCTTTTTGGGGTTTTGGGCCTTTCCTTGGAATCTTGTCGGTCTATTGGCGTTGCCCCTGGGCGGGGCAACCTTGGGTGAAACCCTGCCTTGCGCAAAGCCTTATCCGGTAAGGGTTTGAGCGCTTCTACCCCGACAGGGAAAATTTCCCCTATCTGTTAGGGGAGCTATAGGGGAATTTCTGCGACCCGCTGCTCGGTTGGATTTGGTGCGTTTAACCAGCAGCCCGTCTGCTGTGACCGCCCCTGATCGACCCGCCTCGGATGCTCGCCCGGGCAAGGCCCTCAACGACGTCTTGTGGACGTGCAACCGTCGTTAGCCGCAGCGAGAGAGGCTGAAAGGATGGGCGAGTCGGCAAACAGACTCAGGATTGACGCCACAACCCATCGGCTATTTGAACGATTCGCTGGTAGCCGACTTCCCGTTCGCCGGGCCGCTACGCAGCCTGAGTTCGTCTATGGACAGGGGGGCTCTGCTTGTGAAGCATGCGGTGGCAGTTTGCGCACACGGGACGAAGGTCCGTGATTGGATCGATCAGGTGCTCCTCATCGATGTCCGCGACCTGATTCAGGTGATGCACCTCAATGTAACCCGCACCAAGCGCACCGTGCTTTTCCTCGAAACAGACCCCGCAAACGGCGCATTTGCATCTATGGTGCGCGATGCATGCCTGACGAGCGGTGGGGCTTCTTTCATAAGTATTAGCAGTAACAAGCCTATTTTTTCCCCTCGGAGTACCGCTCGATCGGACGCGCAACGACCCCTTATCTTCGTTTCGCAAAGGGCAGCATCTGATCCACCGGCAAACGGAGGATGACGCCGTGATGTTCTTCTGCCAGCTTTCAGCGTTGCTATAGTGCGGCTCTCTTAGCGGAGGCACTGACAATGCTACAGACGGACCAGAATCCAGAGCCTGTGACAGAAGTCGCGGATAAGGAACGTGCGGAAAAGCGCGGTAGCAACGCCCGGGCGGGAAGCACTAGCGACGACCACGGACCCGGGGGGCGCAATGATCTATGCGGCACACCCGCATAGACCGACCACCCGGGCGGGCGAACTGGTTGCGGGGTCGCTGACCTGGCAGATCGAACAGCTTGAGCCAGGCGACGCACTGTTCAAGCCGGGATCGCATGAGACTGTGCGGGCGTACCAGTCTGCGCGTCCCATTGCCAATATGATAAAGCGCCATCCTGACCGCGAATACGATGTGGACCTGTGGCTAGCGATGCATCATTCAGGCACGGGTGAAAGCATGCAGCTGTACAGAATCAACCGTATCCGGAGATGACCTCGCGCGAGATGCAGATTCATCCAATTGGTGAATCCCGCCGGATGGCGGTTAATCGATCTGCGTATGCGAGCGGAACATAACGGCCTCCCCGGCCGGTTTCGATTCGTGCGTATGCATTTAGCGCGCCCCCCGGCGGGTTTGTTTTTATGCCCTGCGGTTCGCTCGATCCGACAATCCCGTGCAAAGCATCTGGTCGGGAAACTCTCTCCCTGCCTTAAACAGTGTGCCCCTTATGTCTTCGATCAACCATTCGCCTGCTTATGCGAAATACCTATCTACTTTATCGCGTTGACCAATTTTGACAGTTGTCCTATATACGCCTAGCAAAATCCAATTTGATAATGAAAATTTAAAATTTGAGCGGGCTAAAGCGTATGAAGAAACGCGAAGACCTACTGGTGCAAGTCAGTCCAGGGAGTGTCCATGTATAACCCCAGCCAGTCACGCACCCTGAGCGTGTCGTGCGAGGCGTTCCCGGTTGATCGCGGTGTGCCGGTCCTGTCTCCCGTGCGGCTGCGTGGCACCGAGGCGCTCGGCAAGCTATACAGG
>NZ_JARESO010000016.1:0-196636 GCF_046030175.1 Paraburkholderia sp. RL17-373-BIF-A | reverse complement strand
CGCGCCGCATCCTGAACCGGCGGCGTACGCGAAGAAGTTCACCGGCAAGTACGCGCACCGGAATATCGGCGGCGGTGTCGGACATAACCTGCCGCAGGAAGCGCCGAAAGCGTTTGCCGATGCCGTGATCGACGTCGCACGTTTCTAGCAATACTTGCGAACGCATTGGCTAGTCGCGTTACACCGCCGCTCCCGTTTTGCCATCGCGACCCTTACCGCTGCGCCGGTCTTCGTCACCGTCATCGCGATTGTCGACGAAGGGCGAATCGGTGTCGCTGCCGCCGGCGCGCAGCGCAGTGCGCGCTTCTTCAGCCAGCTTTTCGTAGTGTTTGCGGAAGCGGGTCAAGTCCTTTTCCTCGAGCTCTTCAAGATCGAGCAGCGCGTTGTGAGCCCCTTCCAGTGCGCGGATCAACTCGTCGAGCTTGATCTGCATCGCGGCCGTATCGCGGTTCTGGGTGTTCTGGATCAGGAAGACCATCAGGAACGTGACAATCGTGGTCGACGTGTTGATCACGAGTTGCCACGTATCGCTGTAGTGAAAGAGCGGGCCGGTGAGGGCCCAGACGATCACCATGACGACGGCCAGAACAAAGGTGACCGGCCTGCCGGTCATCGTGGAAAGGAAGCTTGAGAACTTCGAAAACCATTTGCCGCTCATCATGATCTCCGCGAGTCGGGTCGACGTAAGGCATCATCGCACAGACGCCGCCTCGGCCCATGAGCAAGCGTCGAAGCACCTCAGTGGTCCGCCGATTTACCCCACACAATCGATTCAGGATGCTGTTCCAGATAGTCCGACAGCGCCTTCAGCGCGGCAAGTGTGCGGCGCAACTCGGTCAACGCCTGGCGAATATCGGTGTGCATCGGCGAGTCCTGCTGCAGCGTGGCGTTTGCGGCATTGAACGAGCGCTCGGCAGCCGCCAACGTCGTGTGCGCCTGCGGCACCAGTTCCGTGTCGATTCGCTGGAACAGGGAATTGGCGTTCACGAGCGCCTGGTTCAGATTGAAGCCGATCTCGTCGAAGGGGACGTGGTCGAGCCTCTTCACGATGTTGGCGAGTTGGTCCTGAAGTTCCTCGACGGTATTGGGCACGGTCGGCAGTTCGACCGGCATGCGACGTGTGTCGATGCTGACAGCGGGTACGTTCGGGAAGAAGTCCAGCGCCACATAGCGCTGGCCGGTCAGCACGCTGCCCATACGCAACTGCCCGCGCAAGCCCTGGGCGACCAGTTGATGCAGAAGCGCTTTGGCCGCCGCGCCGGAGCCTTCTCCGAGTGCCTCCCTGTAGCGTCGTCCGAGACGATAGGGGTAGAGGTTGAGCGTCACCACCATGTCGAAGCGATTGCGCGCCGGCGTGAAGTCAAGATCGATGGCGGTCACTTCGCCCAGTTCGACACCGTCGAAGTCGACCGGCGCGCCGACTGAGAGCCCGCGCACGGCTCCCGTTGAACCTCATGCGCACCGACGCGGCGGGTCCGTCGTCGGCACGACGCATCGCCTCGGTTCTGTTCGCGGCTAGAGCGAACGCGGCGCCGTCGGCGGCGCGAGGTTCGGGCGTCTGTGATCCGGGCAGATCGAATACGACGCCTCCGGAGAGCAACGTGGCAACGGATTGGGTGTCCAGCGTCAAGCCGCTCGAATCGAATCGCAGGTCGATGCCGCTTGCGTGCCACCATCGCGTGCCTGATGTGACATAGCGGTCGTAAGGCGCTTTCACGAATACATCGACATCGACGGCGGAGCCACCGCGAGCCAACGCATAGTTGAGGACTTGCCCCACCTGCACGCGCCGGAAATAGACTGGCGAGCCCACATTGAGCGATTCGAGGGAAGAAGCGTGCAGAACGAACCGCCCGCCGTTCTGCTCGCTGGTCACGGACGGCGGCGTTTCGAGGCCGGCAAACTGCTGGCATGTCGTGGACGCGCGCCCAACATCCACAGCGATGTAGGGACCGGAGATGAACGTCGTCAGCCCGGAGACACCGGCGGTGCCGACGCGCGGACGAACCACCCAGAAGCGCGTGCCGCACAGTGCAAACCGTTCGGCGGACGTGTCGAGCTCCATGACGGCGAGCACGCGTGAGCGGTCGTGCGAGAGCCGCAGTTCCGTCAATCTGCCTATTTCGACGTCCTTATAGCGCACGCGGGTTTTGCCGGCTTCGAGTCCTTCGGCTGTGGCGAAGCTGACGGTGACTTCGGACCCCGATCGTTCGAGCCAGAGCGCGAGAAGCGCGAGACAGATCAATGCGGCGGCAAGCGGCGCGAGCCAGATGACGGCGAGTCGTGGGCGAAGACGCATTTACAGCTTTCCGCGGACGACGTCGCCCATGTCTTTCGCCAACCGGCAAAGATAGCGCAGCGTTCGCTTGATGCTGTGCCTGATGCCTGCGCGGATCGACCTGGCTCGCGTGCCGCTGCCCGAGTTCGATGCTTGCGGGCCGGAAGCCTCGCGCTGGTCTCGCGTACGCGGACTACGTGGATGCCGCGAGCGCACGGTGTCTGAACCTTCTGGAGAGACCTGCCGGGTTAGCGAGGAGCAGCGTGAACATCCGGATAGAAACTCATGGCCAGTGTGATGTAGGCGAGCGCGGCGAAGACGCCGGCCAGGGTGCCGAACGCATCTCTCGCGGCCGGGCCACGCGTGAATTGAACCGGAATCCCCACCAGCAGATACGCCACAAAGAACACGACGGCGACCATCAAAGGCGGAGGGGCGAGTGTGACGACCATGTCAGCGAATGCGCGCATACGCGTACCTCGGAATAGTCCGGAACAGCGGCCTTGTCGTTGCGTCGGCTTGCCGTGGCCGATGCACCGTGGCGCTTGCGCGCCGCGGGTCAACTACGCGCAGCGCGCAAAGCGATGGACAGCGAAAGCGGACTGGTCAATGAAGCTGCGCCACCAGCGCATCCGCACCCTTGTCGAGTCCCGTCTTCGCAGCGCCCAGGGAACCGAAAGCGGCCGGCAGATTCATGGCGTTCGGATATTGCTTCGACACGTAGGCCTTCAGCAGTTGGCCGCTCGCGCCGTCATAGACTTCCACGGCGTAGGACACCGAGCCGCTGAATGCCCCCTGACCGCCGCGGATCGACTGCACGCCGTTGTAGAGATTGCCCGCAAGGTCGAAATGCATGAACTGCCCGACCAGCAACGTCGTGCTTTCGGCACCGGTCAAGGTCAGCTTGATCCGCAAGGTGTTGGGGCCGGGCTGCGTGGCCACGTCGAACCGTTTCGCCAGTTTTTCCGAGAACGTCCTTTGCATGTAGTCGGCAAGCGCGGCCCTGTCGGCGGCCTTTAATTCGCCGAACTGGTTGTCACTGCCCTGATAGACGGCCACGGGGTCCAGCACCACCTGCGTGTAGCGCGCCCAGACCACGGTCGCCGCGTACTTGTAGGGCACTTTGCCCGCATCGTCGTCGCGGTTCTGCTTCAACTGCGGCGAGGACGCGATGCCCGTGTACGCGACGGGTTGCACACCCGCGCAGGCCGCGAGGGCCAGTGCCGCTGCGCCGGCGAAAAGAAGCGGGACGAGTTTGTTCGTGAACATTGCATGTTCCTTGATGGGCAATTGAGTGCCGGTGAATGCCGGGCGGCGTGCAGTTCAGGCGAGAACCGATGAGGCCGAACAGTAGCACCGTCTTTATTGAATGTAAACCGTCTATCCGGTTTGTTTGTTGGGTGGCTTGAGCGGTACAATTCCAACCCTCAGAGCGAGCGCTGCTTGTGCCGACGGATGGCGCGACTGCTCGCCGACACTGATTCACCGCGCCGAATCACTTGCCCAATACCATCACGACGCGGCAGCACCGGGCCGGCACGGCCAGCGTGGCGACGTCATCACTATCGACAATGGATAACCAGACCCGTTCGGAGATTTCCCGCAAGAAGGCAATCGATGCCGCTCTTACCATCCTGACCCGCGAAGGCGTCGGTGGACTGACGTTCGATTCGTTGTCACGTGAAAGCGGCATCAGCAAGGGTGGACTGCTGCATCAGTTTCGCACCAAGCAGGGGGTACTGTGCGCGTTGCTGGAGCATCAGAAGCAGCAGTTCGAGCAGATCGCGCGCGACTATATGGCGAAAGAGGGCGCGTCGAAAGCGGAGCCCAACCTCGCGGCGCAGATTGCAATTTATCGGGAGTCCATCAATCAGCCGAATTCCGTGGCACGAGCTGTTCTCGCGGCACTGGTCGAGAACCCCAACTTGCTCGACGAAATGAAGACGCCCGACGCCGAGAAAATGAAGGCCTTGCAGGACGAAGCGACCGACCTCGATCTGTCGCTGTTGCGCTACTTTGCCGCCAGCGGTCTCGCGTTTCACTCTCTGTTGGGACTGTCGCCACTGGACGATTCGGCCCGCAACCGGCTGTTCGATCGTCTTCTCGATGAAGCGAGCTGGCAAGGTCAGCACTCGCAGACAAAACGTCGTAAGCGGTCCGCGGGCTGAGCCGCGCGGCGCGTCAATCTGCTCTGCGAGCCGCGCTGGTTCATCGCGAACGGCGCGTCAACGCTTGAGCAAGAGCGATCACCCCCGACTCTATTTCCTCGACACCGATGGACGCAAAACCGAGCACGAGCCCCGGCGGCGCGGGACGGTCGATCGCGTACAGCGATAGCGGGCGCGTCTCGATGCCTTCGCGTGCCGCACGCCGCGCCGCGTCGGCGTCGTCCGCGCCTCTGGGCAGAAAGGCGGGCGCATCGAGTCCCGCCACGATCGGCGCAAGCGCGAGCAAGCCCGAGAGATGCCGCTCGACCGCCGACGTCAGCGCCTCGGCCCGCTCGCCATAGAGCATGCGCATGCGTCGTATGTGCCGGCCGAAATGACCGTCGGCGATGAAGTCGTGCAACACTGATTGTTGATCGGTTGGAACATGCCGCGCCGTCGAGGACAGCGCGGCCACGAATGGCTCGACCAACCGGTCGGGCAGAATCGCATACGCCGTCCTCAAAGCGGGAAACAGCAGCTTGCTGAAGGTGCCGCAGTAGATCACGTGTCCGTGGTCGTCGAGGCTCTTCATCGCGGCAAGCGGGTGGCCTTCGAAGCGGTACTCGCTGTCGTAGTCGTCTTCGATGATGACGGCGCCTCGATCCCGTGCCCACTCGAGCAGCGATAGACGCCGTTCGAGCGCAAGCGGCGGACCCAGAGGCGCCTGGCGCCCGGCGGAGACATAAGCCAGACGCGCAGTTGCGGCGTGCTGACGGGCCCATGACACATCGACGCCTGCCGTGTCGACCGGCACGCCGATCACCCGGGCGCCCGCCGCTTCGAGTACGAAACGGGCGCCGGGGTAACCTGGGTCTTCCGTCCACGCGCTGTCCCCCGGATCGAGCAGGAGGCGCGCGGTCAAATCGATTGCCTGCTGAACGCTGCCCAACACGACGACGTTGTCCGCCGAACATCGAATACCGCGCGACGGACCGACATAAGCGGCGATCACTTCGCGCAGCGGCCGATACCCTTGCGCCTCGCCATCGCCGAGCAGATCCCGCTGCGCGCGACGCACCCGGTTGGCCGAGAGCCGTGCCCACAATTCGAATGGAAACGCATCGAGATCGGGCTGGCTGGCGCGAAACGCGCGCGCAGGGCGCGTGCGGCCGCTGAGTTGAAACGCGCTCCGCGCGAGCAAACGGCCACGCGCCGATAGCTCGACAACTGGCGGCTGCGTGCCGCTATCGCCGTCATGATGACGCTCGCGGGCAAGCGGCCGGCCATCGCGCTTTCTGGGCGACGTCCGCTCGCCGCTATCGATGCGCCGGTCCGGCAGTTCAGCCGCAACAAAACTGCCGCGTCCCACGGCGCCCGACAGATACCCTTCCGCGTCGAGTTGCGCGAAAACGCCCAGCACCGTTCCGCGCGACAGTCGAAATCGTGTTGCGAGATCGCGCGTGGAAGGCAGGCGCGCGCCCGGCGGCAACGTCCCCGACAAGATCGCCTTGCGCAACTCGTCATAGAGCCAGCGGTGAAGCGGCGCGCCTTCCGGTCTGGGCGCTAGCGCAAGTTCAATCTGTTCAGCTCGCCGCACGCTCTTCCTCGTCAAATTGGCTCAATCAATTTCCGAATAATGGACCTTTTTTATGACCATTCACAGCCTTATGCTGGGGTCATTGGAAACGCGGCATGTCGCCGACTTTCGCGTAATGACTGATGGGAGAAAGGAAATGGCACACAAGGTGTTCGTCGCCGGCGTAACGGGCGCCATTGGAAGCGCGCTTGCGCCGCTGCTGATCGACGCCGGCTATACGGTGTTCGGCGGCACGCGGCGGGCGGGCCGCGCGAGAGAACTTGAGGACGCGGGCGTGGTGCCGGTCGTCGTCGATGTATTCGATGCGACCGCGCTGCGTGACGCGCTCATACGCATCGCGCCAGTCAGCGTGATTCATCAATTGACCGATTTGCCGCCCGGGCTCGACCCTGCTCGAATGGCTCAGGCGGTGACGGCCAACGCGCGGATACGCGACGAGGGTACGCGCAACCTGGTGGCCGCGGCGATCGCGGCGGGCAGCAGCAAGATGATTGCGCAAAGCATTGCATGGGCGTACCGGCCGGGAACGACGCCTTACGACGAAAGCTGCCCGCTCGACGTCGATGCGCAGGGCGCGCGCGGCACGAGCGTGCGTGGCGTCGCGGCGCTCGAACGGCACGTGCTGGAAGCGGCGTCGTTGAACGGCACGGTGCTTCGCTATGGACAGATTTACGGACCCGGCACAGGCGCCGATGCCCCGGCGGGTTCAAGTCCGTTGCATGTCGAAGCGGCGGCCTATGCGGCCTTGCTTGCGCTTCAGCGGGGCAACGCCGGCGTGTACAACGTCGCGCAAGACGCAGCCGAAGTGACCAGCGCGAAGGCGCGCCGTGAGTTGGATTGGTCGCCGGATATGCGATCGGCGGCGCGCGTATGAATCCGCTGACGCTGACTCTGCCGCGTCTCGCGCGCAAGCCCGCCATGCTCGCGCTGGCCACGACGACGATGCTGGCGCTCGGCCCGTCGGCGCCTCGTTCGGCCATCGACTGGTTCGCTGGCATCTGCGGCGTCGATCCTTTGATGTCCAACGCATCGACGCATACCGGCGCAGCGAGCCGGCCTGCATCGACCGTGAAAG
Source organism: Paraburkholderia sp. RL17-373-BIF-A (assembly GCF_046030175.1). Classification (NCBI taxonomy): domain Bacteria; kingdom Pseudomonadati; phylum Pseudomonadota; class Betaproteobacteria; order Burkholderiales; family Burkholderiaceae; genus Paraburkholderia; species Paraburkholderia sp. RL17-373-BIF-A. The sequence goes on along the minus strand of NZ_JARESO010000016.1, from coordinate 189,539 downwards.
TGCTGTCGTGCGAAGCGCTGCCCAACGTGCCGGGCAAGTCGGTGACGACGGCCATCGTCGACTTTCCGCCGCTCGGCTTTACGCCCGCGCATCGTCACCCTGGTTCAGTGACGGCGGTCGTGCTGGAAGGGACGATCCGCTCGCAACTGCAAGGTGGGCCGCCCGTCGACTACGCGGTTGCACAGACCTGGTTCGAGCCGCCGCGCGCGCTCCATCTATTCGCCGAGAATCCTGATGCGGTGCATCCGGCGAAGTTACTGGCGACATTCATCGCTGATACCAATTGCGGTCCGCTGGTATTGCCGCCGGACTAAGTCCGGCGGTCTCTCACTGCCGATTGGTTGTAAATCCACATCACATTTCTGTCCTTTCTCTAAGCGATGGACGGTCGCATACATATGCATTTGACCGTCTATCGCACATCTGCTCATGCACTCCGTAGCGCGCTTACGGACAGTGCTTCCCATGCTGTGTCCCATAGATCGGCGTGTACGCCCAGATCGCGAATATTCCACTGATCTTTCGACGATCAGAGCCGCGCCTTTATTCAGTCAAAACCATACGGTCACCCGAGGGTAATTACTTACAAAAGAGTGCGCCAGATGCAGATTTAACAAAGTTAGAATGTTTCATCTAATGCTGCATCGCAGAACGATTCGAGCGAATTGGTGCAAGCCGACGAGTCGACAATCTGCGTGCGTCTCGACTGGTTTCGCATACCTCTTGTCTGAGCAATGTGAACGTTTAAAGAAGGAGTGCAGAGTGTATTTTTCGACGCCAGAGCAATTCGTCTCCATCCAAAGTGCCAATGTCGCTGTCGCGTTTTCGTTGGCGCAGCAAACATTCCAGTATTTTGAAGAGCTGGCTAAGTTGAACCTGCAGGCGGCCAAGGCCACGTTCGCGGAGAGCGAACAGGCATGGCAGATGGCGGTGTCGGGTAAGACGCCGGTCGAACTGTTTATTCATCAGGCCAGCAACGCGCAACCCGTCGCGCAGAAAGTACTGTCTTATAACAGTCATGTGCTTGAAATCACTAACGCCGCACAGGCCGAATTTCTGAAGATTTTCGAAGACCGGTTTGCACAGTCCAACACGAAAATGCAGACGGTTTTCGACGACTTCGCGCGCAATGCGCCCACAGGCTCCGAACTCGCGGTCACCGCGTTCAAGTCGGCGGTTTCCAGTGCGGGCGCTGCCTACGACGCGATGCGCAAAGCCACCGCGCAAGCCATTGCCTTGGCGCAGGCCAGTCAGTTGACGGCACCTGACTCGGCGCGGGCCAAATAAGGCAATTCAGCCCAACAGCAATGCTCAGGCAGCCTGGAGCAAACGCTCCAGGGCTGTTGTTTCGCTTTCCTCCAAGCAGGACGGATCGGTCGATTCGGAAACGAAATGGGTATCGCATTGCTTGCCAACTCGTTCGAAGGGCGATCCGAAGGCGCTTAAAAAAGTCAGCCGGGAATGTAATGGGAAGTCACGCTTCTTATAAGAACGATCTCTCGCATATTGAAACGATAGTCACAACGCTGGAGAGATTGCTTTCAAAAGGTGATTCGATGGCGTGCACGTCGGTAGTCAATGAGCCGGATTATTGGCGTCAGCGCATCGAGACGATACTGAATCAGCGCGAGATTTCAAAGGTCGATCGGGAGCATGCTGACGCCTTGCTCAGGCGCTTGAGCGGGATCATCAAGATGCCTTATTAAGGCGGCAGAATCGAATAAACATCTGAAGGCCGCGAGCAACGCGGCTCAGTCAATATAAAAGGGTACGACATGACCAGTGAATCTTCTGAGAGCGGTTTGCAGGTGCTGTCGTCGCAAACCTCGGGCCGTCATCGACTCGTGGTGCGCGCGGCGCTTCACGGTATGCGCATTGCCGCAATCTGGCAGGTGCTATTTCCCTTCTCCCGCAACGTCGAGACCGTCGCTGTGACGACGCCTCCCGGCAGCGGGTTTGAAGAAGTCACGATCGCGCTGGCTCAAGCGCAACGCGAGTTGGTGGATGCCATGATCGCGCGCTTCAAGAGCATGTCCTGGGTGACGAGCGCAACGCTTTGCTGAGGGCGTAAGTGACTGCAACGCGACCGACAGTTGCGTGCAAATAGCCGGCTCTGGCTATTTGCACGTCGACCGCGACCCGCATCTTTATTCCAGTGCGGAAGCCGGACCAAAAAATTCATAACGGCTTTGTGACTCCGGTACGCCGATCGTTTTCAGGTGCTTCTTGATGGCCTTCATGAACGCGATCGGTCCGAGGAAATAGACATCGACGTCGCGCGTCTTGGGCAGCCACGCGTCGAGGCGCGTTTCGTCGAGATAGCCGATGCCGTGCGCGTCGGCATCTTCCGCGCGGCGCTGCTCATAGCAGTAGAAACGCTTCAATTTCGGATGCCGCGCGGCCAACTGGTCGATCACGTCGCGAAACGCATGCACGCCGCCGTGACGCGCCGAGTGAATGAAGTGCACAGGGCGGTCGGTCTTCAGCGCGGCTTGCAGCATCGCCAGCGTAGGCGTGATGCCCACGCCGCCGCTGATCAGCACCAACGGCTTGTCGCTGTCTTCGAGCTTGAAGTCGCCAGCCGGTGCGAACAGTTCCACCGCGTCGTTTTCATTGACCTGCGTATGCAGATGGTTCGACACCTTGCCATTCGGTTCGCGCTTCACGCTGATACGGTATTCGCGGCCGTTCGACATGGCCGAGAGCGAGTAATTACGGCGCACTTCCTCGCCGTCGATAACGAGCCGCACGCCGATGTATTGCCCCGGATGAAACGCGAGCAGCTCGCCGTTGTCGTCGGGGCGCAGATAGAACGACGTGATCTCGTCGCTTTCCCGCACTTTACGGGCGACACGAAAGAGCCGCGTGCCGCGCCAGCCGCCCGGCTCCGCTTCCCGCTCGGCGTACATTTTCTCTTCAAGGCCGCTCAACAGATCGGCGAGTTGCTGATAGGCGGCGGCCCAAGCTTCAATGACCGCATCGGTTGCGATTTCGGCGCCGAGCACTTCGCGGATGGATTTGAGCAGGCACTGCCCGACAATCGGATAATGCTCCGGCAGGATATTCAGCGCGACGTGCTTGTTGATGATCTGCGAGACCAGCCCGCCAAGTTGTTCGAGTTGATCGATGTGACGTGCGTACATCAGCACGCCGTTGGCCAGCGCACGCTGCTGCGCGCCGCTCGCCTGGTTGGCGAGGTTGAACATGGGACGCACTTCCGGATGTTCGCTGATCAGCATGTCGTAGAAGTGCGTGGTCAGCGCCTCGCCTCCGCTTTCGAGAAGAGGAACGGTGGCTTTGACGATGGCGCGGTGTTCGGCGGAAAGCATAGGAAGTCCTGGTTGTTGGTGGATATCCAGTCGGGCTTCGACTGACGTGTTTGTCTATCCATGTTTCGTGCCAGGTATAAAATGCAAATAAATCAACGATCTGAATTTCATGATGGTCAATTCGACCTTAGTCGAAAAGACTCCTGACGGAGTCAATCTGACTGCAGAAGCGCTCCTCGACGTCCTGACGCCGCTGATTCTCGACCTCTCGCGTGACCTGTCCGACCGCGAGCGTTACCGCCGTCTGCTCAGCAGCCTGCGCGCGCTGTTTCCCGGCGACGCGGCCGCGCTATTGCGTCTGGAGGGCGACACGCTGGTGCCGCTCGCCATCGACGGATTGAGCAGCGACACGCTTGGGCGGCGCTTTCGTGTCGGCGACCACCCGCGCTTCGAGCAACTTCTGTCGCGGCCGGAGCCGACCCGCTTCGCCGCGGACTCTGATCTGCCCGATCCCTACGACGGCCTCGTGCAAGGCGTGGCCGGTCATCTCGAAGTTCACGACTGCCTCGGCTGTCCGCTATTCGTGCGCGGCCGGCCGTGGGGTTTGCTCACGCTCGATGCGCTGGACCCGGCGCGCTTCGACAGCATCGACATGGCGTCGCTGCGGGCGTTTCTGGGCCTGGCCGCCGCCACGGTGAGCGTCGTCGAACGAATCGATACGTTGGCACGCAGCACCGAAGAGGAGCGGCGGCGCGCGGAAGCCTACCGGCAGGCGAGCAGCCAGAGCCGGCGCGAGATGGTCGGCAGCAGCGACGCGCACACGCATCTGATGAAGGAAATCGAGGTCGTCGCCGGCAGCGATCTGACCGTGCTGATCACCGGTGAGACCGGTGTCGGCAAGGAACTCGTGGCGAATGCGATTCACGCCCTCTCGTCGCGCGCGAATAAGCCGCTGATCAGCCTGAACTGCGCCGCGCTGCCGGACACGCTCGTCGAGAGCGAACTGTTCGGGCATGTGCGGGGCGCGTTCTCCGGCGCGTCGTCGGACCGGCGCGGCAAATTCGAACTGGCGGACGGCGGCACGATTTTTCTCGATGAAGTGGGCGAGCTGCCGCTTCTCGTGCAGGCCAAACTTTTGCGGGTTTTGCAGAACGGCCAGTTGCAGCGCATCGGCTCGGACCACGAACACAAGGTCGACGTGCGGCTGATCGCCGCAACGAATCGCGATCTGGCTGAAGAGGTCCGCACGGGGCGGTTCCGCGCGGACTTCTATCATCGGCTCAGCGTCTATCCGTTACGCGTGCCGCCGTTGCGCGAACGTGGCCGCGATGTGTTGCTGCTGGCGGGGTTTTTCCTCGAAGAGAATCGCTCGCGGCTCGGCCTGCTGAGCCTGCGTCTCGCGGCGGATGCGCAAGCCATGCTGCTGCGTTATCCGTGGCCGGGGAACGTGCGTGAACTTGAACACCTGATCGGCCGAAGCGCGCTCAAGGCACTGGCTGCGAATCGCGAGCGCCGTCGGATCCTGACGTTGACGGCTGCCGACTTCGCGCTATCGGCCGCACCGGCTGAAGACACAAGCCAGACGCCAGGCGAAACAACTGAAAGCGGATCGAAGGATTTTCGCAGCGCGGTCACCGAATTCGAGCGAACCACCGTTCTCGACGCGTTGTCTCGCCACAACCAGAATTGGGCGGCCGTCGCGCGCGAGCTCGGTCTTGATCGGGCGAATCTGAACCGGTTGGCCAAGCGGCTTGGCCTCAAATGACCGGCAACGCAATTCGCCGCGCAACCGCTGCAAGATGGCAGCGCGTCGCGCGGCACGACTAACGGGTAGACGTTTAAGCGGCTACGTCTTCGTTTTGCGGAAATAGCGCGCGACGTGTCTCTTCGTCGAACTCGGCTTTCAGCGTCAGCTTGTCCTTCAACGCTTGTGCGCGCGCCGCGGCCGGACGCGCGGAGATTTCGTCCACGACGCGCTTCACGTTCGGATACGCGCTCAGACCCGCTTCACCGAGAATGTAGCCGGCGAAGCTAGCCCAGCCCCACAGCGCGATATCCGCGACGGAATAAGTATCGCCGGCCAGATACTTCGACGTCGCGAGGCGCTCGTCCAGCACGCGATAGTGGCGCTCCACTTCCTTCAGATAGCGATTGCGCGCATAGGGCAGCGGCGCCGGCGCGTGATGCAGAAAGTGCACTGCCTGGCCCGAGAAGGGCGACAGTCCGGTCGCGACGAACATCAGCCACGACAAGGCCTGTGCGCGTTCGCCAGCCAATGCCGGCAGGAACCGTTCATGTTTCGTCGCGAGGTGCAGCAGGATGGCGTGCGAATCGAACACGGTCACGCCGTCGTCGGTAATCGCCGGGACTTTTGCGTTCGGGTTGATGCGGAGAAACTCGGGGCGATGTTGTTCGCCCTTGAATGTGTCGACGGCGATCAGTTCGAACGGGGTCTGCAGTTCTTCGAGCATCAACGCGACTTTCATCGGGTTCGGCGAGGGGTGGAAGTAAAACTTCAGCATGACGATCTCCATGGAATAAGGGGCAGGGCAGATGACGACCAGGCGGCACAGCGCCGCTCGGATTCATGCCGCGGTGGCTGCCCGGTCGTTGCGACCTGTGGTGATGATGGGCTGCCGGGCCGCTTTTGCCGTACGACTATTCCGATGAGAACGTTCGAACGATTCGCACGTGTTGTCACGAACGAATCGCGATCGCCTTGCTTGCCGTTACTCCGCGATCGAAAAGCGCGACGGGCGCTTTTGCGGTGCCTTGGTCGGACGCTCAACGCGCGAGGTAGCGCCGCGAATGAAAAGAATTGCACAAAAGGCCACCATGGCCCAAATGCAGAGAATTACCGTCAGAGCGCTCATTTCAGTTTTCAGATGTAGAGACTGCGATTGGTGCTGTCCGACCTGCGGGCCGGTCAGTGTGTCGTATGCGGGCCGCTGCCGTCAAACAGAAGCTCGTCGATCAGGCGCGTGGCGAGTGCCAGTTGCTGTTCGAGCGACGCCCGCGCCGCTTCCGCGCCTGCCGCGTCGCCACGGGCGGCGGCGTCGTAAGTCTGCGTCGCGAGGCACAGCACACTCTCCGACGCGAGGTGCAACCCGCGCATCGTTTCGGCGTCGGCGTCCGGCACCGGGCTGGTCCATTCTGTCGTCGAAGCGGCCGGCAGGCTGATTTCGAACTCGTTATCTTTATCGTGGCGGGTAGACATCGCAGGCTCCTTGCGCAATTGGCACGATGTTAGTGTGCGCCGGCGTTTCTGGTTTCAATCGGGCGAATAGAAGCCTGTTTTTTAGTCAATCCTCGATGATTGGGAAGTCGAAGTATTCAGCTGAAGAATAGGCCTGCAGCGCGGCCGCCGGCGCGCTTTTGCAAGCGGGCAGAAGCGTTGCCGCGCGATCCAGCGCTATCGCGCGTCTTGCTGCAGATATTTGTGGGCAAACGCGATTGCCATGCTGCCCTCGCCGACCGCGGAAGCCACGCGTTTGACCGGACTCAGCCGTACATCGCCGCAGGCAAACACGCCGGGCACGCTCGATTCGAGCAGGTAGGGATCCCGGTCATGGGACCAGCGTCCGGCCTTGACGACGTCGTCGCCGGTGAGCACGTAGCCGCGCGCATCGCGTGCGATTTCCTCGGGCAACCACGCGGTCTCCGCGTCGGCGCCAATGAACACGAACAAGGCCCCGCAATCGTGCCGGCGCACTGCCTCGTTCGACGCGTCGCGCACGTCGATCGCCGTCAGATGGGTGTCGCCGTACGCGCCCACGACTTCCGATCGCAGTCGCACCGCGACGTTCGACTTGCCGCGCAGTTGCTCGATCAGATAGCGCGACATGCTCTTGTCGAGCGAATCGCCGCGCAGGACGAGCGTCACCATGCGCGCGTGATTGGCAAAATACAACGCGGCCTGCCCAGCCGAATTGCCGCCGCCGATCAGATACACGTCGAGTCCATGCGTCGCGTTCGCTTCGCTGCGCGACGCGCCGTAGTAAATACCCTTACCGATAAACTGGTCGAAACCTTCGATCGAGAGACGCCGCCACGTGACGCCCGTCGCAAGAATGATCGTTCGCGTCCGGATGATGTCGCCGCCGTCGAGGTGAACGCTGCGCGCCTGCACATCGATTCGGCCGACGGACCGCGTCACCAGAATCTCCGCGCCAAGCCGCCTTGCCTGCTGCAGTGCGCGGCTTGCCAGTTCATCCCCGGAGACACCGTTGGGAAAGCCGAGGTAGTTCTCGATACGCGAGGAGGTGCCGGCCTGTCCGCCGGGCGCTTCACGCTCCAGCACGATAGTGCGCAAGCCTTCCGATGCGCCGTACACCGCCGCGGCGAGCCCAGCCGGGCCACCGCCGATGATCATCGTGTCGTATTCGGCGAGGCGAGGCTGCGTCTGCAGACCCAGCAGCCCGGCAAGCTCGCGCGCCTCAGGCCGGTTCAACACCGTGCCGTCGACCAGTCGCAACGACGGACACTCTTCCTCTGTCGGACAGATTCCGGGCCAACGCTTGGGCAGTTCGGGCGCGTCGGGCGTCATCCAGTCGTAGCTGATCTGGTTGCGGGCGAGAAAATGCCGCAGCGCCGTACAGGCGTCGTCCCAGCGGCTGCCGACCATGGTGACGCGCGCCTTGGGCGGCTCAGCGGAAAGCCCTTGCAACCCGCCGATGCGTTCGCGAGCGAGGGCGCCCATCTTGAGCGCCACATCCGGCGATGCGGCGGCCAGTACGTAATAACGCTGGGCGTCCACTCGCATCACACGCGACGGTTCCGCCGCGCGGTAAGCGCCCGGAAACGGCGAACTCAGCGCAAGCGGCACTTCGCCGAAGATCGTGCCGGGCAGACGCCAGCCTAGCGTGCGCTCGATACCGTCGAACGTCTTGATGACTTCCATCTTGCCGGTGAGAACGAGATACAGCGCGCGCTCGCCGCCTTCGTGAACCGCGAACTCGCCTGCGCATAGATGAAGGTCCGCGGAGGTGTGCGCGAGATTGTCGAGTTCGTCGTCGGAGAGTGTTGCAAAGAGCGGTACTGTCCGGATGTCGTCGATGGTCAGCATGGCTGCGTCCAACAGGCAAGGGGGAGTATCAGTCTGCGGGAGATCGTTGCTTGCGACAACGCATACCGCCACTGCGCGAGAGACAGGAGGCAGTCCGAATCAGTATAGGATGTTCGCCTGCCAACTCTATGGCTAACACGTGTCACGGTTTCCGTTGACGCGAGCAAGCGACAGGACATTCAGACTCGTCGGGTAATGTGTTCGACGGCAGAGAGTTGCCAACTTTGAGAGGCACGCGACACCGTACTGCCGCATAGTTGATCAGACCACCCGTTGACCGAAAACCAGCAGTCATCAATTAGTTCGGACTGCAATCTTACTGCGTGCCGCTCGGTGCCGGTCCCTGCGAGGCAGCATTCACACGTGCGGATTCCCTCACCAGTTCCTGCGTCATCGCGGCGGCGACGGGGTTCGAACCGCGGTGGTCCTGGCTGGTCGGCGTGGCTTGCATCGGCGGCGGCATCGGCAACGACGGATCGGGTTTGGAAGATTCCCTGACGAGTTGCTCCGTCATAGCCGCCGCGACGGCATTCGAGCCATGCCGGGTCAGATCGTCGCGCGCGCGGCCTATCGGCTGCGCGGCGTTTGCCTTCGCGGCTACGGATTCGCGCGTCTCCGCCGATGCGGGCGCGCGGGCCGGCTGTTTATGTCGCGATACTTGTGGCTGCGCTGCCGTTTGCGCATCATTGGCGATGGGGCCAGATTTAGACGGCAACGGTGCGCCCGCGATCTCGCCCGTGCTGTTCGCGGACGGCGAAGTGGGAACCACGTTGCCCGCGGTCACATGCGTGCCGTCCGCTCGCGGATCGACCGCCGCCGTCGTGACGGAGTTGGCCGTGACCGTGTCCGGCGCCGCCTCGGAGCGATTGCCCTTAGGGAAAAGCTGGTAAGAGATGAATCCCACGTCCACCAGAACCAGCGCGATTATCAACGCCTTGCCTGTATTCGTCATATCCAACACCGAGTCGTTCGAGTGAGGTGATCGAATCATGATAATCGACCGCCAAAAAACATTTTGGGCGGCGTTTTGCAATGCGATTTATTCGGTTTTCTCCACGCGTTTTGACACCGTTTTGACATCCCCCGTCAGCTAATCCCTCAGCTACCCGCAGGTTCTCCGCGTTTCGCGCCGAAGTCCCAGCGTTGCGCCTGCGCAGTCTCGACTTTGGCGGGCAACAATCCGGCCTGAAAGAACGTATCCGCAATCTTTTGCTGCTCGCCGAAATTCTGCGCAAGAACCGGGCGCACCAGATAACTGCGGCGCGCATTTGCACGTTCGATCGTGGCGGCGTCGAGTCCCCAGATCGGCGCGAGCGTCTGGGCCGCTTCCTGTGGATGCGCTCGCAGCCAAACGCCTGCTTGCGTCAACTGCTCGAACACGATCTGGATAACCCCGGGGTGCGCCGCGGCGAAGCGATTCGACGCGAGATAGTAGCGCTGATACGACGCGAGTCCCTTGCCGTCCGCGAGAATGCGCACGTCCGCGTCGCGATCGATGGATGCGACGTACGGATCCCACGTGATCCACGCATCAACGCTGCCGCGCTCGAAGGCCGCGCGGCCGTCAGCCGGGGTGAGGTAACTGATTCGCACATCCGCGGGCGTGAGGCCTGCCTTGATGAGCGCCGCAAGCAGCAGATAGTGGCTGCCGGCGGCCTTGGTCACGGCAATGCGCTTGCCCTTGAGATCGGCGAGCGAATGGAGCGCACCGTCCTGTTTGACGATGATCGCCTGCGCGCCCGGCGACGGCGCTTCCTGCGCGACATAGACGAAGCGCGCGTGCGCGGCTTGCGCGAAGATCGGCACCGTGTCGGCGACGTCCGCGCTGAAATCGACAGCCTCGACATTGAGCGCTTCGGCCAAGGGCAGGCCGCTCGAAAATTCATTCCACGACACGCGCACGCCCAGCGGCGCGAGGGCCTTGTCGAGCGACCCGCGCGCCTTGAGCAGCGTGATCAACGTCGACGACTTCTGATAGCCGATCCGCAGCGTAATGGATTCGCCGCTCGCAGCCGATGTTTGCGCGTAGCTGCGCGCCGCGAGCGTAGTCAGCGCGGAAGCCAGCGCGACGCGAATAAAAGCCCGTCTGTTGAGCAGCGCCATGATTCATAGTCCTTGAGTCGAGTCTGAAAAGAAGGCCAATCGGCCATGCTAGCAACGCACCCTGTGCGGCGCGAACTGATGGTTTCAGCTAAAGATCGAACGCCAGCGCATAAGCGCATGCGTGCATCGAAAACACAGAGCGAATGAGGCGATCCGCATGCACCATTAAATGCAAAAGATAAATATTGATTCGATATAAACATATCGAAAGAGAATAATTCTCAGATGCCATGTTCGTCGCTACGCTTGCTGGCACATCGTCAGCGAGGGCATATGGCCGGTTCTATTTCTACTTCGTTTTCCGCACGGCGGCGTGCACTCAAACTCTTGAGCGCAGTGCCGGCGTTCGCCGCATCGGGCGCATTCAATTTACTCGACGTACAGGCTGCTGACCTCGCCTCGGTCACACTCGTACTCGGCGATCAGGCGGGCGGCATGCGTGCTTTGGCCGAAGCGGCCAAGGTGCTCGACGGCGCACCGTACGCGTTTCGCTGGGCCAACTTCCAGGGCGCGGCGCCGCTCTTCGAAGCACAGCGCGCGGGCGCCGTCGATCTCGCGCCGGCCGGCGATTTGCCGGTGCTTGCCGCAGCCGTGGGCGACCCGACGCTGAAGATCGTCGCGACGCGCGTCGGTTCCGGCGAACAACTCGGCATTCTGGTCGCGCAGGACTCGAAGATCCGCACGGTCGCGGACCTGAAGGGGCGCACGGTGTTCGTTTCGTCAGCGCGGGGCAGCATTTCGCAGTTCCAGCTTTATGGCGCGTTAGCCGAAGCCGGTCTTTCGAAAGATGACATCAACGTCCGCTTCATCCTGCCCGTCGATGCGTTTGCCGCATTCGCGTCCGGCTCGATCGACGTGTGGGCCACATTCGATCCGTACTACGGCATCGCCGTGCAACGCGGCGCGCGCATTCTGCGCGACGGCACCGGCATCAATAGCGGGCTGGGTTTCATTACGGCCTCGGGGGCGGCCCTCGCGGAGCCGCGCAAACGCGCGGCGATCGCCGACGTGTTGTTGCGATTCCAGCGCGCGGGCGATTGGGCGCTCGCGAATCCCGACGCCTACGCGCAAATCTACGCGACGCTGACGCGTTCGCCGCTCGATGCCGCGAAGCGCATCACGCAGCGTGCGTCGCTGAAACAGCACTTCGTCAACGAGGCGGATATCAGCGCGCTGCAGAAGGTCGCCGACAGCGCTAATCGCGACGCGATTCTGCCGCGGCGCATCGACGTGCGCGCGATTTCCGACACGCATATCGCGAACGTGTGACGCGCAAGAGCCGATAACCTGGCATGAGCGGGCCGGTGCGTCCGGCGCGCCTACGCAACCGGCGTTTTCACGCCATTGGCCGGACAAACGACGTCATAACGTGACGTCATGGGCACTCCAACAATTCGGGCGTTGTCGCGGATAAATAGACTCACTATATTGGGCTCAACGATGCATGACATCGACGATATGTTCGCTCAACCGTCTCGAGGACCCCGTCGTGATCAAGAACCCCATGTTGCGCCCGCTTGCCGCTGTTCTGATCCTCGGCGTCGCGAATCTCGCGCCCGCGTGTTTGACGCCCGCGTTTGCCGCGGCCGGCAAGATTACCTTCGTCTCGCAAGGCGGGACCTATCAGGAGGCGCAGACCAAGGCGATCCTCGACCCGGCCGCGAAGCAGCTCAACATCACCGTGAACCAGGACAGCATTCCGGACGCGTGGCCGCAGATCAAAGCCCAGGCCGCGACCGGCAAGCCGATCTGGGACGTGGTCGACACGCCGACGTCGAATTGCCTGCGCGGCGGCAAGGAAGGCCTGCTGGAGAAGCTCGACTTCTCGAAGATCCCGAACGCGGCGGCCATGCCGGAGAAATACCGTACGCCGTACTCGGTCGCCTACGAGTTCTATTCGACGGTGATCGGCTACAACAAGAAGACGTTGAAGAAGGTGCCGCAGAGCTGGGCAGATTTCTGGAACGTGAAGGCGTTCCCCGGCACGCGCGCGCTGCGCAATGACCCGCAGACCGTGCTCGAAGCCGCGTTGCTCGCCGACGGCGTGCCGCGCGACAAGCTGTATCCGCTCGACGTCGATCGCGCGTTCAAAAAGCTGCAACAGATCAAGCCGGACGTGACCGTCTGGTGGACTTCCGGCGGCCAGTCGGCGCAATTGCTGCACGACGGCGAAGTCGATATGACGATGATCTGGAACGGCCGCGCGAGCGCGGTGCGCAAGGACAATCCCGATGTCGACTTCACGTTCAACGACGGCATTCTGCAGAACACCCAACTCTGCGTGCTGAAGAACGCGCCGAACTTGCCGGAGGCGATCAAGTTCGTCAACGCGGCGGTGTCTCCGGAACTGCAGGCCAATCTGCCGCTGTATATCGACTACGGTCCGGGCAATCCGGCGGCGTTCAAGACGGGCAAGATCGACGCGAAGCGCGCAAGCGAGTTGCCGAGTTCGCCGGAAAATGCATCGAAGCAGGCGTTGATGTCGGAGGAATGGTGGGCTTCGGACGCCGGCGTCCAGGCGAAGGCGCGCTGGCTCAAGTTCATGCAGTAAGCGCAGCCGTAGCTTCTTGAGCGCGGGATTCGCGTCCGTTGGACGCCAAGGACACCGAAAACCGCGCGCAACGCTCAGCGCTTCTCGCGCGTCCCGCACGGCTTATCGTCTGCGCAATCATCGAACGTGATCGACTATCTGATTCTCGGCGGCGGCTCGGCGGGCTGCGTGCTTGCCGCGCGCCTGTCCGAAGACGCCGGCAAGACGGTCTGCCTCGTCGAGGCCGGCTGCAATATCTCGCGAACAGACATGCCCGCGGCGGTGCGCAGCCGTTATCCCGGCCGTGCCTATCTCGACACCGCGAATATCTGGCAGCGCCTGAAAGCGCGAATGAGTGCTACGGCCGCGCCGCGCCGCTACGAACAGGCGCGCCTGCTCGGCGGCGGCTCGGCGATCAATGCGCTGATGGCGAATCGCGGCGCGCCCGCCGACTACGACGAATGGCACGCGCTCGGCGCGCACGGCTGGAACTGGAGCGCCTGCCTGCCGTACTTCCGCAAGCTCGAAACCGATTGCGACTTCAGCGGCGCGCTGCATGGCGAGAGCGGGCCGATTCGCATCCAGCGCGCGCCGTGGACGCGCATTTCGCCATTCGTGCGCGCGGTGCTCGCCACACTCGACGCGCGCGGCCACACGCGGCGTGACGACCAGAACGGCGAGTGGCAGGACGGCACGTTCATCGGATCGATCGCGGTGAGCGAAGCCGGCGAGCGCATCCCGACCTCGGTCTGCTATCTAGACGACGCCGTGCGCGCTCGCCCGAATCTCACGATCCGCACGCAAACGCTCGTCGAGCGCGTGCTATTCGACGGCAAGCTCGCCATGGGCGCGCGGATCATCGGCGCGGACGGCGCGAGCGAAGCGTTGCGCGCCAGACATGTGATCGTTTGCTCGGGGGCGATCCACAGCCCGGCACTGCTGATGCGAAGCGGCATCGGCCCGGCGGCCGAACTCGCCGCGCTTGGTATCGAGGTGGTGGCGGATCGAGGCGGCGTCGGCGGCAATCTGATGGAGCATCCGTCGATTGCGGTCTCGGCGTTTCTGCCGCGCGCGTCCCGCACGTTATATCCCGACGAGCATCACGAGCAGGCGATCGTGCGCTTTTCGTCGGGCGTGAGCGGGACAGTGCCCGGCGACATGCATGGAGCGATCCTGTCGCGCTCGGGCTGGCATTCGGTTGGCCATAGGCTCGGCACGATCTTCTTCTGGGTGAACAAGTCGTACTCGCGCGGTCGCGTGAGTCTCGCGTCGGCTGATCCGCGCGACGAGCCCACCGTCGACTTCAACATGCTATCCGACGCGCGCGATCTCGAACGGCTCAAGCTCGCGCTGCGCTTCGGTGCCCGCACGCTGGCCGATCCGATGATGGCGCAGCATCGCGCGACGCTGTTACCTTCGAGCTATTCGCCGCGCGTCGCGAGCGTGGCCGTGCCGGGGGCGTGGAATGCATTGCAGCGCGGCGCGCTGAGCACGTTGTTGGACATTGCCGGGCCGCTGCGCGCGTGGCTGGTGAGGCGTGTGGTCACGCAAGGCGTGACGCTCGACGAACTGCTTGCCGACGATCACGCGCTGACGCGTTTCGTAACGCGGTCGGTGGGCGGCACCTGGCATCCGTCCGGCACTTGCCGCATGGGCGCCGCCAACGATCCGCTCGCCGTCTGCGACGCGCACGGCGCAGTCTATGGCGTCAGCGGACTTTACGTGTGCGACGCGTCGCTGATGCCGTCGATACCGTGCGCGAACACGAATGTGCCGACCATCATGATCGCGGAGCGAATTGCGGATATGTTGCGCGGCCGCGCGTAAATGCAATGCCGGGCCGCCCGCGTTGAAACGCGGCGGCCCGGCAGGCGTCAAGCATCAAGCGGTGAACGGTCCGACTAAGCGCAAGAAGGCCGAAGCACGCTCACTCGCCAAACCCCACAATCCCCTTCACTTCAAGAAACGCCTCGAGCCCCCATTCGCCGTATTCGCGTCCGTTGCCCGACTGCTTGTATCCGCCGAAAGGAGAGCCCGCATCCCACGATGGATAGTTCAGATACACGCTGCCCGCCCGGAGCCTGAACGCCACGCGCCGCGCGCGTTCCAGATCGGCCGATTGAACGTATGCCGCAAGCCCGAACGGACTGTCATTGGCAATCGCAATCGCTTCTTCCTCGTCGCGATACGGCATGATCGCGAGCACCGGGCCGAAGATCTCTTCGCGCGCGATCGTCATGGAAGGGCGCACATCCGCGAAGACCGTCGGTTGCACGTAATAGCCGCGTTCCAGACCCGGCGGACGCCCGAGGCCACCGGCCACCACTTGCGCGCCTTCGTCGATTCCCGCCGCAATCAGCCGCTCCACACGCTCGAACTGCACGCTGCTGACCACCGGACCCATGGTCGTGCGCTCGTGATCGGCGGGGCCGACGCGCTGCGCTTGCGCCGCGCGCCGCGCGATCGCCATCGCTTCGTCATGGCGTGCCGCGGGCACGAGCATGCGCGTCGGCGCATTGCACGACTGTCCGCTGTTGTTGAAGCACGAGTTGACGCCGGCCGTGACGGCCGCTTCGAAATCGACGTCGTCCAGCAGAATATTCGCGGACTTGCCGCCCAGTTCCTGATGCACGCGCTTCACAGTCGGCGCCGCGAGTTTCCCAATCTCGACGCCCGCGCGCGTCGAACCGGTGAACGACACCATATCGACATCCGGATGCGCCGCCAGCGCCGCGCCGACGGTCGGCCCGTCGCCGTTGACGAGATTGAAGACGCCCGGCGGCACGCCCGCCGCGTCGAGTATCTCCGCGAACAGCAAGGCATTGAGGGGAGTGACTTCGCTGGGCTTGAGCACCATCGTGCAGCCGGCCGCGATGGCGGGTGCGGCCTTGCAGACGATCTGATTGATCGGCCAGTTCCACGGCGTGATCAGCGCGACCACGCCGACCGGTTCGTGATTGACGAGCGTCGAGCCTTTCCTGCGTTGCCACGCGAACGTTTCGCACGTGCGAATCAGTTCTTCGAGATGCCGCCGTCCGATGCCCGCTTGCCACGCATGCGCCATCGCGCGCGGCGCGCCGAGTTCGCGCGAGATGGTGTCGCCCATCTCGTCGTGACGTTCGAGAAACACTTCGAGAATGCGGCGGATCAATGCGAGGCGTTCGGCCGGCGTGGTCTGCGAGAACGACGTGAAGGCGCGTTTCGCTGCGGCTACCGCGCGATCTGCATCGGCGGGTGTGCCCATCGCCACTTCGGCGAACGCTTCCTCGGTGCAGGGATCGACAACGGCGCGGCGCGCGTTGGTGGACGGCTCGACCCACGCGCCGTCGATATAGAACTTCAGTCCATTGACCATGTTGTAGTTATCTTCAGAGAGAGTTTAGGCGCGCGCCGCGTTGGAGCGACGGCTCACCACGACGATCATCACGAGGCACAGCGTCAGCGCGGTGAGCATCGTGCTGATGGCGGCAATGGTCGGATCGATCTCGTCGCGCAGCGTCACGAACATGCGGCGTGTCAGCGTCTGGTTCGAACCGCCCGACACGAATAGCGCGACCACCGTTTCGTCGAGCGCCTGAATGAACACGAACACCGCGCCGGAAATCACGCTTGCCTTGATCTGCGGCAGCGTCACCGTCATGAAGCTGCGAAAACGATTCATGCCGAGACTGCGCGCGACCATCTCCTGCGTGCGGTCGAAGGTGCGCAGATCGGCGCCGACCGAGATCAGCACGTACGGCAGCCCGAGCATCGTATCGGCGAGAATCAGGCCGCCGAGCGTATTCACGTAGCCCGCCTGAGAGTACACGAAGAACACGCCCACCGCGACGATGATGATCGGCACCATCAACGGCAGCATCAGCAGCGTACGCAGATAGCGCATGATCCAGTGCGTGCCGTTCTGGATCGCGTACGCGGCGGCCACGCCGAGCGGCGTGGCGATCAGCGCGGCGCAGATCGAAGCGGTGAGCGTGGTGCGCGCGGCGTCGATCCATGCGGGGTTGTCGAAGAACGAGTGATACCAGCGCAGCGAGTAGGCGGGCGGCGGGAAGGTCATGAAGCGCGTGTCGGAGAACGACAGCGGCACCACGATCAGCACCGGCACCATCAGGAACAGCAGAATCAGCACGACGGTCGCGCCGAGGACGATCCGTCCGAACGGGAGTTTGTTCATTTCGCGCCCAGAGTCTTTTCGAGTGGCACCACGCGGCTCGCGGCATAGAAAATCGCGAACACGCAGATCAGCAGCACGACGCTCACCGCACTCGCCGCGCCCCAACTGTTGTAGATCTCGACGTTGCGGCTCACCACCATCGACACCATGATCGACTTGCCGCCGCCCATCAGTTCAGGCGTGATGTAGAAGCCGAGGCACAACACGAACACGAGTGTCACGCCGGCGAACACGCCGCTCATCGACAGCGGCAGGAACACGCGCAGGAACACGTGCAGCGGCGAGCCGCCCAGGCTCGCGCCGGCTTGCGAGAGATTCGACGGGATTTTCTGCATCGCCGAATAGAGCGGCAGCACCATGAACGGCAGCAGGATATGCACCATTGCGATGACCGTGCCGAACTGGTTGTAGGCGAGCTGCACCGGCCGGTCGACCAACCCTGAGGCGATCAGCGCCTTGTTCACGAGTCCCGTGCGCTGCAACAGCACGAGCCACGCGTAGGTGCGCACGAGTACGCTGGTCCAGAACGGCAGAATCACCATGCCGAGGACGAGCGCGCTCAGCTTCGGCGGCGACGAGGCGGCGAAGTAGGCCACCGGATAGCCAAGCAGGAGCGTGATGACAGTCACGACGATGCTCAGCTTGAACGTCAGCAGAAACGTTTCAAGGTAGGCGCCGGTGAACATGCGGCGGTAGTTTTCGAGCGTGAAGCCGTCGTGATAGATGGACTGCCACGACAGCCACGCGAGCGGCACCACCAGCAGCACGACGATCACGAGGAGCGCCGGCGTCATCAGGAGAAGCATCGTGCGATCCTCGCGGCGCTGATAGCGCGCGGCGGGATCGGACTCGGTGGCCTGCATCAAGGTGGTTCCCTGGAGCATCCGTTTGGCGGTTGTCATCATGCACCTACGGCGTCGAGAAACTGATACCACGCCGCGACGAGTCTCACACCCGGCGCGCGCAGCGAATGAAAGGGCACGGGCCGCAGGCCGGGCGCGCCGAGCAGCGAGAGCTCGGGCGTTTCGCCGAGCGCGAGCGCGGCGGCATGCTGGCCGAGCAGGCTCGCCATCGCGACCCCCGCTCCGTTATACCCCAGACAAAAGGTCGTGGCGTCGTCGCTGCGTCCGACATGCGGCAGCGAATTGAACGTCATGCCCACATAGCCCGACCAGCGATAGTCCACACGCACGTCCGCGAGATCGGGAAAGAGCGCGACCATCGCGCGTTGCAATGCGTCGAAACCCGTTGTTTGCCCTTCCTTGCCGAACGCGTCGCGTCCGCCGAACAGCATGCGGCCGTCCACTTTGCGGAACCACTTCATCATGCGCCGCGTTTCGGTGTAGCTGCGGCGCTCGACCATGAGACGTGCGTCAAGCTCGGCGGGCAGGCGCTCGGTGGCGATCATTGCGCTGCGAAACGGCACGAGCTCGCGCTGATACGCCGAGGTCGCCGCCGTGAGATCCGAATACGCATTGGTCGCGACGATGACCTGCTTCGCGCGCACCGTGCCGCCGGGCGTGCGCAGCGTCACGCGTGTCTCGCCGGACGCGCGTTGCATCTGCTGTACCGGCGTCAATTCGTAGATCGGCACGCCGCGCAGCGTGAGTCCGCGCGCGAGTCCGCGCACGTACTCGAGCGGCAGAATGGTGCCGGCGTCCGCGCTCAGCACGCCGCCGACAAAGCCCTTCGAACCCGTCTCGTGCTCGATGGTGGCGCGCGATTGCACGGTCATCGAGGTATCGCCGAGATTCGTGCGAACCCAGTCGACTTCGGCACGAATCGCGGCGAACGCGGCCTCCGTGTGAGCGCAGCGCAGGCTGCCGGTATGTTCGAAGCGGGCGCGCGTCAACTGGAATTCGTCTACCAGCGTCTCGACGACGCGCACGCCTTCATGCGCGAGACGATGCATGCGCTTCGCGGTATCGAGACCGTGCAGCTTGTCGATGGTGGGAAACGACAGTCTGAACTTCGACGACACCACGCCGCCATTGCGCCCGCTCGCACCCCAGCCAACCGGATTCGCATCGAGCACCACGCACTCGACGCCGCGCTTTTGCAGCGCATACGCGGCGGCGAGGCCCGAGTACCCCGCGCCGATCACGGCGACCTCGACTTCGAGATCGCGCGCGAGCGGCACGCCGGTGCTGACCGCCGCACCGGCGCCTGGCGATGCCGCGAGGAGCGCCCGCCAGAGCGAATCAGGCGCGGGCGTGTGCAGTGTCATCGGCGCAAGCATCGGCTCAGGCCGCGAGACGCGCTTCGGCTTCGACGGCGTCCGCAAGCGCGCCGAGCGTCGCGAACTTGAAGGTCGGCGTGGTCACGGTTTCCGGCACGGGCGTGGCGCCGAAGCCCTTCACGTTCTGACGGCGTTCGATCCAGCAGGTCGCGTAGCCGAGCTTCGTGGCGATGCCGATGTCGTGATACTGGCTTTGCGCGGTGTGCAGGATTTCGCCGAACTTGTAGCCGAACGCTGCCTGACGGCCGCGGTTGTATGCGAAGAATTGCGGGTCGGGTTTAGCGACGCCGGTTTCGTCGCAGCAGACGGTGTCGTCGAACGGATCGCCGAGCGTGTGCGCATAGGCCGAGAGTGCCACGCGGTCCGCGTTGGTCATCGCGACCAGGCGGAAGTGTTTGCGCAGACGCTTGAGCGCCGCGACCGAATCCGCGAACGCCGGCCATTCGAGCACGTCGCGCTGGAAGGCGGCGGCCGATTGCGCGTCGTCGGGCAGACCGAGTTCTTTCGCGAGCGAGAGATAGACGTTCGCCATTTCGTGGCTCGACCGGCCCGGATAGGTCGCGCGGCCACGCATGTACGGTTCGAAGATCTGGTCGTCGGTCAGGTCCTTCGCTTTCGGGCCGCCAATGCGCCGCACGGAGGCGAGCACGCCGCGCTCGAAGTCGATGAGTGTGCCGACGACGTCGAACGTCAGGACCTTGAAATCGGTGAGCTTCATGAAATCATCCTTTTGCAGTATGCGGTGAATCGGAGAGAGAGTGCCCCACGCGTGGGCGGAGAAAATCAGGCGGGCACGACGATCGTGTCCTGCGGGTCGAGCGTCACGCTCATCTGTGCGCCCGGCTGCGGGATGCGGCGGCGTGCGTCGTGGCCGCCGGGCTGCCGGAGACTGATGGCGGTGCCGTCGGCGAGCGCGGCGAACACGCGCAGGCTTTCGCCCTGATACAGCACCTCGGTGACGCGGCACGACAGACGGTTCACGCCTTCCTGGCGATCGCCGCCGTCGATCACGAGTTTTTCGGTCTGCACCGCGAGCAGCAGTTTGTTGCCATGCGGCAGCGGATGCGCGGTGCGCAGCACGGTATCGCCGAGACGCACGGCGTCGTCGCCGGCGCGCGTCACGTCGAGCAGCGTCGCCTCGCCGATGAAGCTCGCCACGAACGCGTCGCACGGCCGGTCGTAGAGCCGCTCGGGCGTGTCGATCTGCACCAGGCGGCCGTTCTTCAGCACGGCCACGCGGTCGCTCATGGTGAGCGCTTCGCGCTGGTCGTGCGTCACGTAGACGATCGTCGCGCCGAGCTTGCGATGCAGCCGGCGCAGTTCGATCTGCATGGTTTCGCGCAGTTGCTTGTCGAGTGCCGAGAGCGGCTCGTCCATCAGGATCAGTTGCGGCTCGAACACCATTGCGCGAGCGAGTGCCACGCGCTGCCGCTGACCGCCGGAAAGCTGGCTGATGCCGCGGCTCTCGTAGCCGGAGAGTTCGACCATCGCGAGCGCGTCGGCGACTTTCTTCGCCCACGTGCCTTTCGGCAGACGGCGCGCGCGCAGCGGAAACGCCACGTTCTCGCCGACGCTCATATGCGGAAACAGCGCGTAGTTCTGAAACACGATGCCGATGTCGCGTTTGTGCGGCGGCGCGAATGTAATGTCGCGTTCGCCGACCCAGACCGCGCCCGAACTCGGCTGCACGAAGCCGCCGAGAATGCCGAGCAAGGTGGTCTTGCCCGAGCCCGAAGGGCCGAGCAGCGAGACGAATTCGCCGGGGGCGATGTCGAGTGAAACGTCGTCGAGGGCCACGACCTGGCCATAACGTTTCGCTGCCGATCGGATCGAAACACCTGTTTTCGCTCGTGCGTCCATTGCGTCCTGTCTCGCTGAAGAAGCCTGCGTTAGGGAAAATATAGGCTGCGTCCTTTTTGGCGGCAATTCCCAAATTGTTGGAGAAGGCATAACATCAGGTCATGCCTAACCTTCGCAAAAAACTTCCGAGCGCCAATGCGCTGTTCGTGTTCGAAGCTGCCGCGCGCTGCGGCAACTTCACGCGCGCGGCGCAGGAGTTATATGTGAGCCAGCCCGCGGTGAGCCGCATGCTGGCGCGCATGGAAGACCATCTCGGCGTGCGCCTGTTCGAGCGGGTGCGCGGCGGCATCGAGCTGACCGAGAACGGCAAGATCCTTTACCGGAAGATTTCCGAGGGCTTCAACGGCATTGAAGGCGCGATCCGCGAGATCGAGGCGCGCGCCACGGGTGTGGAGTCGGTCACGCTGTCGGTGTCCACGGCCTTCACCACGCACTGGCTGATGCCGCGCATGAACCGGCTGAATCAGGCGTTCCCGAACGTCGACTTGCGATTCCAACTGATCTCGGGGCGGATCGGCGGGCCGCTCGTCGACGTCGATCTCGGCATGCGCTTTCGGCGCGAGGACGAGATCGGCGAGAACAGCGTGCTGGTCATGCCGGAGACGCTGCTGCCGGTGTGCAACCGGCGCTATGACGAAACCGCCGCCACGGAGGCGGGGCGCGCGCATGGCGACACGGTGATCGTCATGGACGACGGCGAGCGCGGCTGGCATGAGCGCTTTGAAGCGTTCGCCGCACACGGGCGGCACGCCGCGAGCATGCTGAGCTTCAACGACTACGCGATCGTCGTGCAGGCCGCGTTGCTCGGCCAGGGTGTCGCGCTCGGCTGGCTCAACGTGGTGTCGCACTGGCTGCTGGAGGGCGCGCTTCAGCCAGCGGAACAGGAACTGATCGTCACGAACCGGCGTTGCTGTCTGGTGTGGCCGGAGAGCCGCGCGCTGCGGCCGGCCGCGGCCGACGTGCGCGACTGGATCATCGAGGAAACGCGCGCCGACGTGCGCGCGGTCGATCGCGCGTATCCGAAGCTCGGGCTGCGCCGCTCGCTGGCCGACGCAGGATTGGCGATCGGGTAGGGTTCGCGGGCGCTCAGCGACTTTTCTGGCGCAGTGCAATACTGCCGCGTCGCTTCGAGGCTGGTTCTCGACGTCATTATTCGGTCACGAACCTCACGCAGTATTACCGACGGCCTTCAATCGGCCGACGGGCCGCAGGCCGGCCCGCCTTCACTTCTTTCGCACCTCCACGCGGACCAGGCGCCCATGTACGACGCCGCGCGCCCGATCCGTCGACAACAAGCATTCCACTCAAGGAGACACCGTGGCTCGTTCAAGAATCTTTGCTCTGACGGCGATCGCTTCGTCGCTTTTCGTCGCAACGGTCGCGCACGCCGGCGTCGATCTTATTGCGGTTGGCCAACTGAGCGGCCTCACGGGCGATCTATCGAAGGAAACCGCGGCGCCGCTGGAGAACGGTGTGGCGGGCAATCTGCTCGGCGGCCTCGGTTCGGGCATCGGTTACGCGGGCTGCCATACGTTCGTCGCCGTGCCGGACCGTGGCCCGAATGCCGTGTCGTACAACGCGGCGATCGACGACACCGCCTCGTATATCAACCGTTTTCAGACCTTGCGCCTGCGTCTGAAACCCGGCGCGGCCGGCGCCTCGCTTCCGTACACGATGACGCCGACCCTGCTCGCCACGACGCTGCTCCACACCAACGACAGGCTGGTTTACGGCACAGGCGCTGCCGCGGGCGTGCCTAACGGCGCGCCGGCGCTCAACCGCCGCAATCACACCAGCTACTTCACCGGCCGCTCGGACAACTTCGATCCGACGCGCCTGTCGACGGACGACCGCGACGCGCGCTTCGATCCCGAAAGCGTGCGCGTGAGCAATGACGGCGACAGCGTCTTCATCTCGGACGAATACGGCCCTTACGTCTATCGTTTCGATCGCCGTAGTGGCCGCCGCATCGACACATATAAGCTGCCGGACGCATTCGCGGTTGCCACGCTGAGCCCGATCGGCAACGACGAAATATCGGAGAACACCTCGGGCCGCGTCGCCAACAAGGGCATGGAAGGCCTCGCGATCTCGCCGGACGGCAAGACGCTGTTCGGCGCAATGCAAAGCCCGCTGATCCAGGATGGTGGCGCGAACGGCGCTTACACGCGCATCGTCAGGATCGACGTGCGCACGGGCAGGACGACCCAGTTCGCGTATCCGCTGACGAACATCGGCACGGCGGCCAAGCCTAAATATCCGACCATCAGCGACGTGGTCGCCGTCAACGATCACGAATTGCTGATGGACGAGCGGGACGGGCAGGGGCTAGGCGACAATTCGACGGCCGTGTTCAAGAAGGTGTTCCATATCGACCTGAACGGCGCTCAGGACGTGAGCAACACGAGCGGCGAGGCCGGCCTCGCGCCGTACGCGGTGCAGAAGACGCTGTTTCTGGATGTGGTCGCCACGCTCACCGCGCACGGCTACAACGCGAACGATATTCCGGCGAAGCTGGAGGGTCTCGCGTTCGGTCCTGACGTCGTGGTCGGCGGTGTGAAGAAGCACACGTTGTTCGTCGCCAACGACAACGACTTCCTGGGCACGATCACCGACACCAACCATCCGGCCGGCATTGCGAACCCGAATCAGTTTTTCGCCTTCGCGTGGGACCCGAGCGACTTGCCCGCGTACGTCGCGCAAAAACTGCCCGGCGTGGATGACGATCGTCACGGCGATCATCGTCATGACCACGGCGACTCGGACCGCACGTGCGGCCCCGATCGCGACGACGATCATTGAGCCGCTGACGCGCGCCTCGCATTTCCCGACGCGCATTGAAGCAACAGAAGGGCGGCGCCGGTTGATGCCGGCGCCGCTACATCAAGCTAAGCGTCACCGCCTTGCGCCACGATCAGATCCAGCGAGCCCGCGAGAATCGATCTGGCGAGTTCGGGGTCGTCGACGGCGCGCGCGAGCGTCACCGCGCCGACGATGGTCGCGACGATGCCGAGCGCCAGGTTTTCGCTATCGCCGGCCAACGTCTGCGCGATTCGCGATGCCAGTTTGTGCACGTATTGCGTGAGACGATCGCGAACTTCCGGTGCCGCGTGCCGCGCCTCACCGGCAAGCGCGCACAACGCGCAGCCGTTGCCCGGATTCTTGATGTGTTTCTCGCTGAGAAACATTTCGCCTAACGCCCGCAACGGTTCTTTCTTCGCCGACCCGTTCGAATTCGCCGCCGCGATCGAAGCGGCGATACGTTTCTCGCTTTGCGCGACGGCATATTCCAGCGCCTCGACGATCAACGCGTCACGCGACTCGAAGTGGCCGTAGAACGCGCCATGCGTGAGGCCGGCGCGCCGCATGCAGTCCGCCACGCCGAGCGCCTCGATCCCGTCTTCCCGAATCTGCCGCGCCGCCGTTTCCAGCACACGCTGACGGCTTTCTGCTTTTTGCGCCTGCGAGTAGCCCATTTCCGTCACCCCTCTTGACAATCTGCATGATGAGCATAATACTGAAAATGTGCATGATGATCAACATGCAGATTGTTGGATGAGGGCGTCTTTGGCGGATGTCCGTACGCGGCGGCGTTTTTGGGCCGCCTAACCGTTACAGGCGTCGCACGGCCGTGATTTCCGGCGCGTTGGCGGCGCAATCTAGGAGAGAGATGATGCGTTTCACGGGAAAAACAGCGTTGATTACCGGTGGGAATAGCGGCATTGGTTTCGTCACGGCGAAGCTGCTGATTGCCGAAGGCGCGCAGGTGGTGATCACCGGCCGCGACAGTGCGAAGCTGGATCAGGCCGTGTCCGAACTCGGCGAAAATGCGCTGGGCGTGCGGGCCAATCTGGATAACGAAGCGGATATCGACTCGTTGTTCGAACAGATCAAGAGCAAATTCGGGTCGCTCGATATCGTGTTCGCCAACGCCGGCATCTCCGGTCCGACGCCGCTCGGCGGCACGACGGCCGCGGCGTTCGAGGCGATTCTTCGCACCAATCTGACCGCGGTCTTTCTGACGGTGCAAGCCGCATTGCCGTTGATGAGCGAGGGTGGCGCGGTCGTGTTGAACGGTTCGGTGATGCGCGAACTCGGCTCGCCTGGTTCGTCGGCGTATTCGGCCACCAAGGCCGGCATCACGGGCATGGCGAAGGTCTTCGCGTCGGAGTTGGTGCAGCGTGGTATTCGCGTGAATACAGTGATCCCCGGCGGCACGCGCACGCCGATCTGGACGCGTGGCGCGCGCGAAGGCGCGACGCTCGACGGAACCGAACAGGCCCTCGCGCCGCGCGTTCCGATGGCGCGCCTCGCCGCGCCGGAAGAAGTGGCGGCAGCCGTGCTGTTCCTTGCTTCCAGCGATGCGTCGGGAATGACGGGCGCGGAGATCGTCGTGGATGGCGGTACGATCGGAGCCCCGTGGGGCGCGCCGATTTTCCGTCAGGCTTGATGCGGCGGTAGCGATAGACAGCCGCGCCGGACGATGAATCGGCGGCGCGGCTATCGATTCAATACGCTCCGCTCACCAGATTGTTCGGCGCACCATCGACGAAGTTCTCGATGTTATCCATCAACTGATTCGCCAGACTCTGCTGCGCCTCGTCCGATGCCCACGCCACGTGCGGCGTCAGAATCACATTCGGCCGGCCGGCGGCGCGCAACAGCGGGTTATCGTCGGCGGGCGGCTCGGCCGCGGTCACGTCGAAACCCGCGCCGCTGATCAGCCCTTCATCGAGCGCCTGCACGAGCGCCGCTTCATCGACGAGTCCGCCGCGCGCCGTGTTGATGATCAGCGGCCGGCGCTTCATCGCGCGAAACTCGGGCATGGCCAGCATGTTGCGCGTGTGCGGGGTGAGCGGGCTGTGCACGGTGATGATGTCGCTGGTCGCGAGCACTTCATCCCACGGCGTGTACAGCGGGCCGAGCCCTTCGCGTCCCTTGTGCGCCGCGAACATCGGCTGCATGTCGAAGGCTTTGCCGAGTTCCGCCATGCGCTGCCCAAGCACCCCTTCACCGATGATGCCGAGCCGTGCGCCGGCCAGATCGTGAATCGCATGCGTGAAGAAGCAGAACTGCCCGGACTTTTGCCACTCGCCGGCGAGCACATCGTCGCGATAGGCGACCAGATTGCGCCGCAGCGCGAGAATCAGCGCGAAGGTATGCTCGGGCACGGTGTTGATCGCATAGCCGCGAATATTGCTCACCGCAATGCCAAGCCGCTGGCAAGCTGCCTTGTCGACGCAATCCGTGCCGGTCGCGGCCACCGCAACGAGTTTCAGATCGGGCAATTGCTCCAGCACTTCGCCGGTTAGCGCGACTTTGTTGGTAATCGCAATCGATGCGCCAGCGAGGCGCTGGATTAATTGATCCGGCGTTGTGCGGTCGTGCTCGATCAACTGATGCTCGAAGCGCGGCTCGCGCAACACGATCTGCGGGGCGAGGGTCGTGCGGTCCAGAAAAACGATCTTATGCATGGTCAAGTCCCCGATGATTTACAGATGCCGCTTCGCTTCAGCGACGATATGCTGCGCGGTGATGCCGAAGTGCTCGTACAACGTCTCCGCCGAAGCCGACGCGCCGAAACCCGTCATGCCGACAAAGCCGCCGCGTTCGCCGAGATAGCGGTCCCAGCCGAAACGCACCGCCGCTTCCACGCCGACTCGCACCGTGCCGGAACCGAGCACGGCGGCGCGATAGGCGTCGTCCTGTTCGTCGAAAATCTCCCAGCACGGCATGGACACCACGGCCGTCGCGATGCCTTCGTCCTGCAACTGGCGGCGCGCCTGCAAGGCCAACGCGACTTCAGAGCCGGTTGCCAATAGCGTCACGGCGCGCGCGCCACCCTCGGCTTCGGCCAGCACGTAAGCGCCGCGCTGCGAGAGCGGCTCGGCGCTATATTCACGGCGCACCAACGGCAGCGCCTGGCGCGCGAACACCAGCGTGCTCGGCCCGCGCCGATGTTGGAGCGAGAGCGCCCAGCACTCGGCGGCTTCGACGGCATCGGCGGGACGCAGCACGAGCATGTTCGGCATCGCGCGCAGCGAGGCGAGAATCTCGACGGGTTGATGCGTCGGTCCATTTTTGCCGACACCGATCGAATCGTGGCTGAACACGTAGTGCACCGGCAGGCCCATCAGCGCCGCCATGCGCATGGCCGGACGTTGATAGTCGGAGAACGCCAGGTAGGTGACGCTGGTCGCGATCACGCCGCCGTGCGCGGCCATGCCATTGGCCATCGAGCCCATCACGTGTTCACGCACGCCGCAATGGACGTAGGCGCCGCTGCGGTCCTGAGCGGTAAAAGCATGCAACCGGCGCTTGTGGCCGGTGGGCGCTTCGAGATCGGCGCAACCGACCATGCGTTCCGGCAACAACGGCGCAAGCAGATCGCTGATCTCGCCCGATACGGTGATGCCGGGCTGCGGCTCGTCGCGCTCCACGGCGCGCTTGCGGTAGTCGTCGAGCACGTCGCGCCAGCCTTGCGGCAGATGGCCTGACTGGATCCGTTCGAACTCGTCGCGCTGTGCGGCGGGCAACGCAGCGAGACGTTCGTGCCATGCGTAATACTGCGGGTCGCTACGCCGTCCTGCCGCGTGCCATGCTGCCAGAATCTCCGCGGGTATCTCGAACGGCGCGTGCGGCCAGCCGAGTGCGTCGCGCGCCGCGTCGGCGTCCGCCTGGAACAGCTTGCCGCTATGGCCGCCGCGCTGCCCTTGCAGGCGCGCAATGCCGCGGCCGATCACGGTCTTGCACGCGATCATCGAAGGCCGCGGGTCCGCGCGGGCGATCGTCAGTGCCGCCGACACCGCTTCGAGATCGTGCCCGTCGACTTCGACCACATGCCAGCCGCCGACGCGAAAGCGCGCGCAGACGTCTTCGCTGATCGAGAGGGAAGTGCTGCCATCGTCGGTAATCTGATTGTCGTCCCAGCAGAGGATCAGCTTGCCCAGTTGCAGATGCCCGGCCAGCGAAATCATCTCCTGACCGATGCCTTCCTGCAGACAGCCGTCGCCGACGAACGCATACGTGTAGTGGTCGATGAGGTCGCTGCCGAATTTCGCAGCGAGATACGCTTCGGCGATCGCCATGCCGAACGCGTTGGCGATGCCCTGGCCGAGCGGGCCCGTAGTGGCCTCGATACCGTGCGCGGGTTCGTACTCGGGATGGCCCGCGCAATGCGAGCCTAGCTCGCGAAAGGTCTTGATCTGTTCCAGCCCGATCGCGCCATATCCGGTGAGATACAACAGCGAGTACAGCAGCAGCGAGCCGTGGCCGTTCGACAGCACGAAGCGGTCGCGGTCGGGCCAGGTCGGATCGGCGGGATTGAATTTCAGGTGGCGCGTGAACAGCGCGGTCGCGATTTCCGCCATGCCGAGCGGCACGCCCTGATGGCCTTCGCCGGCGCGCAGAATCGCATCGATGGAGAGGAAGCGGATCGCGTCGGCCAAGGGCAACGGCGCCGCTTGCGTGGCTGATACCGACGCGACCTGCGGCGGTGAAGTGATCGAAGCAGACGAAGCGTTCGGTGCAACAGATAGGGCTTCGGTGGTGGACATGGCAAAAGGCTCCTCTACGCCGCTGCGTCATGCGCCGCGGGCGGTGATCGGACAAATCTAACGAACCGGCCTGAAGGAACGGGCGGAAGAACATCGCGCGAGGCGGGGCACGCCGCATGCCTCGCGCTTGAAGGACTCAATGGCTCAATGCAGGAAGCCCGTCGAAATCCACGGCACGGCGGCCACGATGATCAGCCCGGCCATCAACGCGGCGATGTAGCCGAGAATCGGCTTCATGCCTTCGTCCGGATGGATGCGGCTCACCGCGCACGCGGAGTAGTAGCCCACGCCGAACGGCGGCGCGAAGAGGCCCACGCCCATCGAGAGGATCACGACCATCGCGTAATGCACGTCGTGGATATGCATGGCCCGCGCAATCGGAAACATCAGCGGGCCGAACAGCACGATGGCCGGAATGCCTTCGAGTACGCTGCCGAGAATCACGAACATGCAGATCGACGCCGCCATGAACATCGCCGCGCCGCCCGGCAAACCGCCCAAGGTCTGCGCGAGTTGCCCCGAGAAGCCGGATTGCGTCAACGCCCACGCCATGGCGGTGGCCGCGCCGATGATCAGCAGGATCGCGCCGGACAGCGTCGCGGTATCGATCAGCATCGGCTTGAGGCGCGTCCACTCGAAACGGCGGTAGATCAGCAAGCCGGCAAGAACCGCATAGGCAATGCCGATGGTGGAGACTTCGGTCGCCGTCGCGATGCCTTCGACCACCGCCGCGCGAATCACGAACGGCAGCGCGATTGCCGGAAACGCGATCACGAGCTTGCGCAGAATCTCGCCGCGAGTCGCGCGCTTGACGCCCGACATGTCTTCGCGCCGATAGCGCCATTGCACGACGATGCACAGCGTGATCGCCAGCACGATGCCCGGCAGCATGCCGCCGGTGAAGAGCGCCGAAATCGACACGCCGGTCACCGAGCCGAGCGTGATCAGCACGAGGCTAGGCGGAATCGTTTCGGTCTGCGCGCCGGTCGCGGCGAGCAGCGCGACCAGGTCGCCGGGTTTCGCGCCGCGTGCTTTCATCTCCGGAAACAGGACCGGCGCGACCGCCGCCATGTCGGCGGCTTTCGATCCCGAGATGCCCGACACCAGATACATGGCGCCGACCAGCACGTACGAAAGACCGCCGCGCACGTGGCCGAGCAGGCTCGCGAGAAACGCGATCATCGCCGCGGCCATGCCGGTCATCTCGATCAACTGGCCGAGAAACACGAAGAGCGGCACGGAGAGCAGGATCAGATGCGACATGCCTTCGTCCATCCGGCCGACCACCACCGGCATCGGCGTATTCGTGGTCAACGCGAGATAGCCGAAGGTGGCGAGTCCGAACGAGAACGCGATGGGCACGCCGCTCAGCACGCCGAGCGCCACGAGGCCGACGAAGAAGATCAGCAGGTTCAGATTGCCGAGGTCGCGTAATTCCGGCCCGAGCGCGATGAAAATGCCGACCAGCGCGCCGACCGACGCGAGCGCGCCCAGCACGAGGCGCCAGTTGCTCATGCGCGCGAGCCGCACCACGGCGACCAGCAGCATCAGCGCCGAGCCGACCGGCAACGCGGCGGCGCGCCACGAGTTGGACAGTTCGAGCGCGGGCGTGGTGATGAACGACTCGTCCTGCGCGAAGCTGATTGCCGGGCCGATCACCATCGCGAGAAACGCGATCGGCGCGGCGATCGCCACCACGTCGAGGAACGCGCGCACGCCTGGCGGCGCCATGCCCACGAGCGCCGTCATCCGCATATGCTCGCCGCGCCGCAAGGCGATCACGGCGCCGAGCATGGCGAGCCACAGGAACAGCATCGAGGCGAGCTCGTCGGACCAGACGAGCGGCGAGTGCAGGATATAGCGGCTCGTCACACCGGCCAGCAGCACGACGATTTCGGCGAGCACCAGCAAGGCGGCGGGAATCTCCACCAGGTGCCCGAGCGCCGAATCGAGCGCGCAGGCGAAGCGGTGCTGCCGCTCGTGCGAATATGAGATCGTGGTCATCGCATTACCCCAGTTTTCCGACGGACTTCTCCAGCAGACTCCAGGCTTCGTCGCCGTATTTGCTCTTCCAGTCGTGGTAGAAGCTCGTCTTGGCTAGCGCGCCGCGGAACGACTCGCGGTCCACGTCGATGAAGGTGATGCCCTTCGTCTTCAGATCGTCGCGCAGGGAGCTGCTCAGCTTCGCGATGTCCGCGCGCTGCAGCATCGCGGCTTTTTCGAATAAGCGCGTGACGATGGCGCGGATATCCGCCGGCAGCCGTTCCCACGCGGCGCGGTTGCCGAGAATCCAGTAACCGTCCCACACGTGCGAAGTGAGGCTGATGTACTTCTGCACTTCGTAAAGCTTGGCCGTGGCGATGATCGGCAGCGGATTTTCCTGGCCTTCCACCACGCCGGTTTGCAGAGCCGAATACAGTTCGTTGAAGTTGATCGGCGCGGGACCGGCGTCGAGTGCCTTGAACAGCGAGGTCAGCATCGGCGCCTGCGGCACGCGGATCTTGAAGCCTTTCAGATCGGCCGGCGCACGCAGCGCACGCGTGGACGAACTGATCTGCCGGAAGCCGTTGTCCCACACCTTGCTGACCGACACGATGCCGGACTTGCCGATCTGCGCGCGAATGTAATTGCCGAGGTCGCCGTCCATGGCTTTCCACACCGCGTCGTAGTCCTTGAACGCGAAGCCGGTGTTGACGATGCCCGCGGCCGGCGTGAGCGTCGCGAGAATCGACGAGGCCTGGTTGAAGAACTCCACGCCGCCGTTGCGCACCTGCGAGAGCAGATCGGTGTCGGAGCCGAGCTGGTTCTGCGGAAACAGCTTGATGTCGAGGCGGCCGTTGGTCGCCTCGCGAATGTGATTGATCGCCTCCTGGGCGCGGATATTGACCGGATGAGTCGGGTCCTGGCCGGTGGCGAGCTTGTACGAAAACTCGGGCGCTGCCATGGCGCGCCGCGAGACGCTCCATAACGGCACGGCTGCGGACAAGGTCGCACCGGCTTTCAGAAAGGTGCGGCGGCTGATGCCCTGCGGGGCGTTCGAACGGTTAGTCATGGTGTCTTCCTCCAAACCTGGATCGCGCGTCGTTATGTTTTTCGAACTTCGAGCGCGGCGGCTGCACGTGTCGCGCGCCGCGCCTGGTTGTTATCCACTACTGTGTCTCCATCGCTGCCGCCGGCCTCCCGCCAGACGGCTCGTCCTGCTGGACGAATCGGCCTTGAATCAGCCGTGAATCAGCATGCCGCCGTTCACGTCGATCACCGCGCCGGTGATATACGAGGACAGGTCCGACGCGAGGAACAGGAACGCGCCGGCTACGTCGTCGGGCACGCCGAGGCGATTCAACGGAATGCCCGCGAGAATCTCGACGCGCTTGTCGTCACTGATCTTGCCGGCGTTGATGTCGGTCTGGATCAGACCCGGCGTCACGCAGTTCACGCGGATGCCGTCGTTGCCGAGCTCGCGCGCCATCGCTTTCGCGAGACCGAGCACACCGGCTTTGGCCGCCGAATAGTGCGGACCGCCGAGAATGCCGCCGCCGCGCTGCGCCGATACCGACGACATGCAGCCGATCGAACCGCTCTTCTGCTTCTTCATTTGCGGCACGACCGCTTGCGACAGGTACAGCACGCCGCGCAAATTGACGTCGAGAATGCGATCCCAGCTTTCCGGGTCGATGTCGAGCAGCTTGGCCGCCTGGGTGATGCCGGCGTTATTGATCAGGATATCGATCGAACCCAAATCGGCGACGGTGCGCTCGACAGCAGCCTGGCATGCGCCGCGATCGGTGACGTTGCACACATAGCCGCGATGCTCCGGCCCGATCGAAGCGGCGGCTTCGATCGCGGCCTTTTCGTTGAGATCGAAAATGGCGATGCGCGCGCCATGAGCGGCGAATTTGCGTGCGGTCGCCATGCCGATGCCGCGCGGCGACGCGCCGCCGGAAATGACGGCGACCTTGCCGTCGAGAAGACGTGACTCTGACATGATGCGGATCTCCTGAGTGTGATGCTTATGTTGTGCTGCGTGGTTGGCAATCGGTGATTACGATTTGCCCTGCGGATCGATTCAATGCCTAGCGCAGCCAGCCTTTGATCGTGTCGCACATCGCCTCGGTGGAAATGCCGTAGCGGTCGTGCAGTGTCGGCAGCGCGCCGGCATCGAGAAAGGCGTCGGGCAGGCCGATCTGACGGAAGGGCGGCGTGACGCCGTTGGTCAGCAGCACGGTGGCCACCGCTTCGCCGAGGCCGCCGATCACCGTGTGGTTCTCCGCGACGATCACGAGACGCCCCGGCCGGCGCGCTTCGCGCAGCAGCGTGACGGCGTCGAGCGGCTTGATGGTCGGCACATGCAGCACGCCCACGTCGATGCGGTCCGTGGCGAGCGCCTTGGCCGTTTCGAGCGCACGCATCGTCATGATCCCGGACGAGATGATCAGCACTTCGGCGCCGTCGCGCAGCAGCTTGGCTTTGCCGAGTTCGAACTGATAGTCGTATTCGTCGAGCACGACCGGCACGTTGCCGCGCAAGAGCCGCGCATACACCGGGCCGCGATGGTCGGCAATCGCCGGCACCATCTGTTCGATTTCGAGCGCGTCGCACGGATCGATCACCGTGAGGTTCGGCATCGCGCGGAACAGGGCGAGGTCTTCGGCCGCCTGGTGGCTCGGGCCGTAGCCGGTCGTGAGGCCGGGTAGCGCACAGACCAGCTTGACGTCGAGGTTGTCCTCGGCGATCGCCTGGTGGATGAAGTCGTAAGCGCGGCGCGCGGCGAACACCGCATA
The DNA here is from genome assembly GCF_046030175.1 of Paraburkholderia sp. RL17-373-BIF-A. Taxonomy (NCBI): domain Bacteria; kingdom Pseudomonadati; phylum Pseudomonadota; class Betaproteobacteria; order Burkholderiales; family Burkholderiaceae; genus Paraburkholderia; species Paraburkholderia sp. RL17-373-BIF-A. Next base: position 155,962 of record NZ_JARESO010000016.1, on the reverse strand, counting down.
GGTGGTGACGAACGGCTGCGCGCCTTCGTGCGCCATGCCGGCGGCGGCGCCCATCAACAGTTGTTCGGCCATCCCCATCTGATAGAAGCGCTCGGGGAATTCCTTCGCGAACAGATGCAGGTCGGTGTATTTGCCGAGGTCGGCGGTCATGCCGACCACTTCGGGGCGATTGCGCGCCAACTCCACCAGCGCGTGGCCGAACGGCGCGGAGCGGGTGATCTGGCCTTCACCGGCGATCGAGGCGATCATCGCCGAAGTCTTCAGACGCGGTTTCGGTGCGGCGGCGCTCATACGGTTCTCCCGGCTTCCAGCGCCTGCAGCGCGAGTTGCCACTCGTGCGCATCGACGCGGATAAAGTGGTTCTTCTCGCGTGCTTCGAGGAACGGCACGCCACAGCCCATGCGCGTATCGCAGACGATGATCCGCGGCTGCGCTTCGGGATGCGCGCGCGCCGCATCGAACGCGGCGACTACCGCCGCGAGATCGTTGCCGTCCACGCGCTGCACGAACCAGCCGAACGCCTGCAACTTCTCGACCAGCGGCTCGAACGCCATGACCGCCGAAGACGGCCCGTCGGCCTGCTGGTTGTTGACATCGACCATCGCGATCAGGTTGTCGAGCTTCCAGTGCGCGGCCGACATCAGGCCTTCCCACACCGCGCCCTCGTCGAGTTCGCCGTCCGAGAACAGCGTGTAGACGGTGGCGTTCGAACCCTTGCGCTTAAGACCGAGGCAGCGGCCGACCGCAATCGTCAGCCCCTGGCCGAGCGAGCCGCCGGACATCTCCATGCCGGGCGTATAGCTCGCCATGCCGGACATCGGCAGGCGGCTGTCGTCGCTGCCATAGGTCTCGAGTTCTTCGTCGGCGATGATGCGGGCTTCGATCAGCGCCGCGTACAAGGCGATCGCGTAATGACCGTTGGAGAGCAGGAAGCGGTCGCGGCCTTCCCAGTCGGGGTCGTCGGCGCGATAACGCATGGCGCGGAAGTAGGCGACCGCCAGCACGTCGGCAATGTCGAGCGCCTGGCCGATATAGCCTTGGCCTTGCACCTCGCCCATACGCAGGGCGTTGCGGCGGATCTGATAGGCGTGCTCCGCGAGTTCGGGATACGGCGCGGTTTCGCTGATGTTCACTGTTGTCTCCTAGGTCTTTTGCGTGGGCCGCATTGACGCCGCAGCCAGTGATGACAAGCGTAATCGCGCGCCTGCAAGCGCTCAAACGAATTAAGATGGGTCGATAGATGAATTGATTTCACGTGGATGCTGCCATGCACAATCGCGTCACTCTCAAGTCGATACAAGCCTTCGAAGCGGCCGCCCGGCTTTCGTCGTTCGCGCTCGCAGCAGAAGAACTGTTCGTGACGCCCTCGGCGATCAGCCATCAAATCAAGCTGCTCGAAGAGCAATTGAGCATTCGTCTGTTCCATCGGCTGCATCGCACGGTGCTGCTGACGGACTCGGGGCGGCAATACGCAGAGGAAATCACTTCGGCGTTCGCGCGCATCGATGCGGCCACGCGCGAGATCGGTCGCGTGGCGAAGAGCGACATCCTCACGATTCACTGCACGCCGAGTTTCGCGACCCAATGGCTGATGCCGCGCATCGCGCGCTTCAGCGCGGCGCATACCGATATCGACGTGCGTTTGAATGCGTCTTCGGAAGCGGCGGACCTGATTTCGGAAGCGGTCGATATCGACATTCGCTATGGTCCGCGCAAGCTGCAACCGGCCGGCACCCTGGTGCTGGAGTTGCCGCCGGAGACGATCGTGCCGCTATGCGCGCCGGCTCTGATGAGCGGCGACTATCCGCTCATCAGCGTCGCGGACCTGCAGCACCATCCGCTGATTCACAGCGAAGGTTGTCTGGTCGGCTGGCGGGACTGGATGCGTTTGCATCGGAAGACGCGGGTCGATATTGGACGCGGGCCGCGCTTCGACCGTTCGTTCATGGCGTTGAGCGCCGCGGTCGACGGCCTGGGGGTGTGTCTGGAGAGCCTGCTGCTTGCGCAACGCGAGCTGGAAACCGGGCGGCTCGTCGCGCCGTTCGGTGTGGAGGGACTCAGCGTGAATGGCTATACGTTGAATCTGTTGAAGTCGCGTGCCGACTTGCCGAAGCTGCGCAGCTTTCAGGACTGGCTGTTTGCTGAATTGGAAAGGTGAGATGCGCGGCCGGACTTCGAATGGCGAGGTTCGTCTGGCGATTCGCCGACGGAATTCCAGACGGGCTAGCCAGGCTTCCTCTCCAGTCTAGTGTTGTTGAAGGACGTCCCGTCCTGACGATGCATCACGCGACATCGCAGCCTTCAATGCATGGTGCGAGGCACTGTAGAGAACTTCAGATTGCTTAATTGTTCTGAATGCGGATCTTCGCCGGTCGGCGTTATCAGCGCGCGCCGTGCGTCGCGCCGCACGCTTTCATTGGGTCTTTTTTAATAACGATTAAGGACTTCGACAAGGACTCCGCGCAGCGCCGTCGATAAACTCGGTTCCAGTTTTTCACTCGCTGCTCGAGCGAGCACGGCAAGTCACTCAGACTGCTTTGTCCATTCAATACGGAGCCCGTAATGCCGAAAGAACTCTTGACCCCTGATTCATGTGCGGTTGCCCTGATCGACTATCAGCCGCAGATGTTCTTTGGAACGACGTCGCATGAGCGCACCACCATTCTGCACAACGTCCAGGCGATCGCAAAGGCCTCGAAGCTCTTCAAAGTCCCGACGATCCTGACCACGGTGGCCGCCAAGTCGTTCAGCGGCGACATGGTGCCGGAAGTGCAATCGGTGTTTCCAGAGTACACGCCGATCGACCGCACGTCGATGAACTCGTGGGAAGACGTGAATTTTCGCAAGGCCATCGAGGCGACCGGCCGCAAGAAGATCGTGATCGCCGGCCTGTGGACGGAAGTGTGCGTGTCGTTCCCGACTATCCAGATGATCAACGAAGGCTACGAAATCTACGTGCCGACCGACGCCTGCGGCGACATCACCACGGAAGCACACGAACGCGCGGTACAACGCATCATCCAGGCCGGCGCGGTGCCGATGACCTCGTTCCAGTACATGTTCGAACTGCAACGCGACTGGGGACGCAGCGAAACGTACGAAGGCTGCATGGACATCCTGAAGGCGCACAGCGCATACGGCATCGGCGTGCGTTACGCCAAGTCGATTCTCGGCGAGCACGCGAGCGAAGCAGGCTGATTCGCCGCGGCCGGCGTGACATGACGCCGGCCAATCCGTATCGACAGACGCCGGGCCGTTCGGCGTCGGCGTGCTGGCGTCCCCGATGCGCCGTTGCCGGCCGCAGCACCTGTTCGAATGCTCGATGGAAGGCGCGCCCCGTGTGCGCCTCCAGGCCTCCCTGTTTCCCGATTTCCGGGCTTGCCCGGACATAGCTCCGCGCGCGCCAACCGGAGCGTTCTCCCATGAGGATCGCCATGACTTCCACACCTTCCGCGCCGACGCCGGCCGAGGTCGTCTTCTTCAACGGCAAGATCGCCACGCAGGACGACAAGCGCTCGTTCGCCGACGCGCTCGCCGTGGCGAACGGCCGCATCGTCGCCGCGGGATCGCGCGATGCAGTGATGCGGCACGCCAACGACGCCACGCGGCACGTCGATCTGAAAGGCCGTACGGTCATTCCGGGCCTGAACGACTCGCACCTGCACATCATTCGAGGCGGCCTGAACTTCAACCTGGAGTTGCGCTGGGACGGCGTGCCGTCGCTGGCGGACGCGCTCGACATGTTGCGCAAGCAGGTGGCCCGCACGCCGGCGCCGCAGTGGGTGCGCGTGGTGGGCGGCTGGAACGAATTCCAGTTTGCCGAGCGCCGCGGACCGACGCTCGAAGAAATCAACGCGATTGCGCCGGATACGCCGGTGTTCGTTCTGCATCTGTACGACAGTGCGCTTCTGAATGCAGCGGCATTGCGCGCGGTCGGCTATACGAAAGACACGCCCAATCCTCCCGGCGGCGAGATCCAGCGTGACAAGCGCGGCAATCCGACGGGCATGCTGATCGCACGGCCCAACGCCGGGTTGCTGTACGCGACGCTCGCGAAAGGCCCGAAACTCGCGCCCGAGGATCAGCGCAATTCCACGCGCCACTTCATGCGCGAGTTGAACCGCCTGGGCGTGACGAGCGCGATCGATGCGGGCGGCGGCTATCAGGCCTATCCCGACGACTACGCCGTCATCATGGACATGGCGAAGCACAGCGAACTGACCGTGCGTATCGCCTACAACCTGTTCACGCAGAACGCCAAAAAGGAAATCGAAGACTTCGCCAAGTGGGTGAAGATGACCAAGCCCGGCGAGGGCGACGATTTCCTGCGCATGAACGGCGCTGGCGAAATGCTGGTGTTTTCCGCGGCGGACTTCGAAGACTTTCTCGAACCGCGTCCCGATTTGCCGGACGCGCTCGAGGACGAACTCGAGACAGTCGTCAAACTGCTGGTGGCGAACCGCTGGCCGTTCCGTCTGCATGCGACCTACAACGAATCGATCGAACGCTTCCTGAACGTGTTCGAACGCGTGAATGCCGAGATTCCGTTCAACGGGCTGCGCTGGTTCTTCGATCACTGCGAGACCATCACGCAGAAAAATATCGAGCGTGTGCACGCGCTCGGCGGCGGCATTGCGATCCAGCATCGCATGGCGTATCAGGGCGAGTACTTCATCCGTCAATACGGTGAGGAGGCGGTGAAGCGCACGCCGCCGATCCGCCACATGCTCGACGCCGGCCTGCCGGTCGGCGCGGGCACGGATGCGACGCGCGTCGCGAGTTTCAATCCGTTCGTCTCGCTCTACTGGATGGTGTCGGGCAAGACGGTGGGCGGCACGTCGATGTATTCGAGCGAGAACAAGCTCGACCGGATGGAGGCGTTGCGCCGCTACACGGTGGGCAGCGCATGGTTCTCGAACGAGGAAGACCGCAAGGGCGCGCTGGTGCCCGGCCAGTTCGCGGACTTCGCGGTGCTCAGCGAAGACTACTTCTCGGTCGACGAGAGCCGCATCAAGTTCCTCACCTCGAACATGACGGTGGTGGGCGGCAAGGTGGTCTATGCGGACGACGAGTTCGCGCCGCTCGCGCCGCCGGACTTGCCGGTCAGTCCGTCGTGGTCGCCGGTCACGGAATTCGGCGGCTACAGCCGTTACAAGCCGACCGCGGTCGCGTGCGTGGACGGTTGCGTCAATCTGTGCGGCGTGCATGCCCATGCGCACGGTTGGGCGTGGCGCAAGAACGTGCCGGTCAGCGATTCGAATGGTTTCTGGGGCGCGCTGGGATGTAGCTGTTTCGCGTTCTGACAGCCACCGCTTCGTGCCACCCGACAAGCGAGAACCTTTATGCCGACCCTCGACGATGGCGTGCTGTATGGGCTAGGCATCCTGGTTCTCGATTTCCTCGCCTGGCGGTTCATGAGCCGTAAAACGGACAAGGGGCGTCTCGCGCTGCGTGCGCTGATGTTCGGCTTGTCGACTTACGTGCTGTTCAGTTATGGCATGAATCCGCTGCGTGCGGCGCCATGGCCGGACGAGCCGTTGCGCCATCTGCTCGCGCAATTGCTGGAGGTGGTGTGGTGGTTGCAAGGGGCGCGGCTCGTGACGATCGTGCTGGATCGCACGGTGCTGCCGGAGACATGGCACGAGGAGCGCCTGTTTCAGGACGTGCTCGGTGCGCTGGTGTTCCTCGCGGCCGGGGTCGGTGCGATTGCCTTCGTGCTTGAACTGCCGGTGCGCGGCCTGCTCGCGACCTCGGGTGCACTCGCGATCGTGCTCGGTCTCGCGATCCAGAGCACGCTCAACGACGTGTTTTCGGGCGTGGTGCTCAACGCAACGGAGCCTTTTGCGATCGGCGACTGGGTCACCATCGGCGAGGTCGAAGGCAAGGTGGTGGAGACCAACTGGCGCGCGACCAGCCTGCTCAACGGTCAGGGCAATATCGTCGTGATTCCCAACAGCGTGGCGGCGCGCACGAATATCGTCAACGCCAACCAGCCTTCGCACACGCACGGCATCAGCGTACTGCTGCCGGTCAAGCCGTCGATCCGGCCCGCTACCGTGTTGCAGGCGCTCGCCAACGCCGCCGCCAGTTCGGAGAACGTGCTCGCGGATCCGAAGCCGGTCGTCAGCGTGCGGCGGGCGACCAATGACGCGATCGAATACGAGATCGTCTGCTACGTCGATGCGCTCGGCAAGAAGACCGAGGTGCGCAACGAGCTGTTCGATCTGGCGCACCGGCATCTGTTATCGCGCGGCGTGGTGCTGCGTTCGTTGTCCGTGCCCGAACCCGTGGTCGACGCCGCGGATGAAAAGCAGCGCCTGCTGCGCAACGTGCTCATCTTCCAGACGCTCGACGACGGTGGGATCGCGGAGTTGGCCGCGCAACTGACATGCCACGAGTTCGACATCGACGAGACCATCTACAGCGCCGCCGATGAAAGCAGCCACGCGCTGCACATTCTGGCGCGCGGCGTGGCGAAAGTGAGCGTGCCGAAGGACAGCGGCGAGGTCGAATTGCGCCGGCTCGCGCCGGGGGACTCCATCGGTCAGTCGGGCATCCTCGCCGGCGTTAGAACTGGCGTGGTCGTTCATGCGATGACGCACGCCACGGTGTTCCAGCTCGACAAGGCCGCGTTGACGCCGATTCTCGCGCGGCGTCCCGAAGTGGCGCGCGAGATGTGCCGGCTGCTGTCCGAACACCATGAAACGGAGAAGCTGATGCTGGCGTCGACGGACGACGCCGACCCAAGCTCCGGCGGTCTGCTGCAATGGATTCGCGACGGCGTTCGGCGCATCCATGAACTCACGTTGTGAGCGCAGCGAGACGCGCCGCATCGATTCAGTCTTTTTAAGGATTCGCCAAAGTCTTTATGAGGTTAATTCGGTACGCTGCATTGATCGGTCGGTCGGCGATGCGCACCCGCGGCGGCGTGCCGGATAGGGAGAAGATGACATGAAGAAGAACATTGCGGGAGTCGGCATTCCCGACAGTCCGATGGCGCGGGCGGCAACCGATCAGATTCGGGCCGCGGAGTCCAGCTTGATGTTTCATCACGCGCTCAGGGCGTTTCTGTTCGGCGCGCTGACCGGCTCTCGCGACAAGCTGACGTTCGACCCGGAGTTGCTGTACGTGAGCGCGTTGTTTCACAACGTCGGTTTGAATGTGCGACACCGGCGCTCTCCGTATCGCTACGAGGTGGACAGCGCGAATGAGGCGCGCGACTTCATGCTGCAGTACGGCGCCGCCGCCGGCGCGATCGACGAGGTCTGGGCGGCGATCGCGTTGCACACCACGCCGGGCATTCCCGAGCATTTGTCGCCGCTCGTCGCGCTGGTGAGCGCGGGCGTGCAGATGGATATTCGCGGTGCCCGTTATGACGAATTCACCGCGCAGCAGCGCGATGAGATCGTGCAGGCCTGTCCGCGTGAAGCCGGCTTCAAGAAGAAGATCCTCGAAGCCTACGCGCGCGGCATGGAGCATCGTCCCGAGACGACGTTCGGCACCGTGAATGCCGACGTGCTGGACCGGTGGGACCCGAACCATCGCCGGCTGAATTTCTGCGGGCTGGTGCTGGGTTCCGACTGGGCGAATTGACGCGGTTCGCCGCATATGACGACTGGCTCGCCGCGTGTCGGACGCCGCCTGGAAACGGGCCACGCGAACGCCGCAAGCGGGCATCGAAAGGAAATCAGAATGGGCTACATCATTTCATTGGGCGTTGGCTTCGGCATTGGACTTCTCTACTGGCTGCTCAAGGTGCAGTCGCCGGCGCCGCCACTGATCGCGCTCGCCGGCCTGCTTGGGATGGTGCTGGGCGAGCACGCGATACCGGTCGTCAAGGCGCAGTTTTTCGCGCAGACGGCCACGGTTCGGGTCGCCGAATCGCAGCAGAGCACCTCGGCGCAAAAGCCGGCCACGCCCGGCGCGACAAAAGAGGGCGGCTGATCCTGCAAGCCGTCCGTTCAGATCTTGCTAACACCATCGGGTAATCACATGTTCACTTCGCTTCAACGCTTTCGTCCCATCGCGGCCTTCTGCGCTGCCGTGTTGATCGGCCTCGCGCCGGTGTCGTCCGCTTTCGCCGATAACGGCCCGCCGGAAGTCTCGAACAAGACCGCGCTCGCGGCGCGCATGCCCGACGTCTCGGTCGGCGCGCAGTACGACACGACACACGTGTATGTCGCTTCGGCGGATCTCGACGCGTTCGTCACCAGCTTTCTCGCCACGTTCGGCGGCAAGGCATCGCCGCGCGCGGTGTTCACCGTGACGCCGACGCCGAGCAAGACCGCGTCGCAATACGTGCAGACGCCGGTCGGCATGCTGTCGGTGTTCGGCTTCGAAACGCCGATTCCCTATCCGTTCGGCAATGAGCGGACCGGCTATCTGGTCACCAACATCGACCAGGCGGTAAAGGCGGCGCGCGCGGCGGGCGCCGACGTGCTGGTCGATAGCTTCGACGATCCGATCGGCAAGGACGCGATCATCCAGTGGCCGGGCGGCCTGACGATGCAGCTCTATTGGCACACCAAGGCGCCGAACTATGCGCCGCTGCACAGCGTGCCGGATAACCGCGTCTATGTGTCGCGTTATGAAGCCAACAACTTCGTGCGCCGCTGGCTGCATTTTTCGCATGGCAAGGTCGTGTCGGATAACCCGCGCGCGGATGCCGGCGTGATTGGCCGGCCTGGCGAGACGATTCGCGAGATCCGGATCAATTCGGGCTTCGGCCGCATGGTGGTGTTCGTCACGGACGGCAAGCTGCCGTTCCCGTTCGGACGTGAAACGACCGGCTATGCCGTCGACGATCTGACGCAGACTCTCGAGCGCGCACAAGCGGCCGGCGCGAAGGTGCTGTCGCAGCCGTATAGCAGCGAAGCAGGCAAGAGCGCCGTGCTCGAATTCCCGGGTGGGTATATCGCCGAAGTGCACGATGTCCAGTAAAGCAGGCCTCATCCAGAACTTGCAGGCGTTGCGGCGGCGTTCGGCGCTGCGTGCCGCCCGTGCGCTGTTGATCAGCACGGGACTGGCGGCCGCGCTGCCGGCGTCGGCGGCGGATACGGCGCTCGGCGGCGCAGAGGATACCAGCACGACCGGCGCGCCCAGCAGCACGGCAGCGGCCGCAAGCACTTCATGCGCGCGGCCGGCTGTCATGTTCAATCGCTGGCAGGAAAACTGGTCGGCACTCGCCAATCCGTGCGTGCCGAAGAAGCCCTTCGATTCGCTGAAATACATTCCGCTGTTCGGCAATCCCGACGCGTATATCTCGCTCGGCATGGTGCTGCGCGAGCGGCTCGAAATGAACGACGCGCCGCTCTTCGGCCTCGGTTCGGGCCGCGACGACACGTACGTGCTGCAACGTCTTGAAGTCCACGCGGATGTGCGCCTCGGCCCGCACGTGCAGATCTTCACGCAGTTCGAGGATGCACGTCCGTTCGGCAAGGACAACGTCTCGCCGGTCGACAAGAATCCGCTCGACTTGCGCCAGGCGTTCGTCGCCATCACCGAGCCGCTCGGACCCGGCACCTTCAAGTTTCGTGTCGGCCGGCAGGAGATGGCGTTCGACTTGCAGCGGTTCATCTCCGTGCGTGACGGCCCGAACGTGCGCCAGGCCTTCGACGCCATCTGGGCTGACTATGAAACCGGCCCGTGGCGCTGGATCGCTTATGCGACGCAGCCGGTGCAGTACCGCGACAACTCGGATTTCGACGACGTCTCCAATCGCGACCTGACGTTCAGCGGCGTGCGGGTGGAGCGCAAGGCCGTCGGTCCGGGCGACCTGTCCGCCTATTACTCCCGCTACAACCGCAGTAATGCGCGCTTTCTCGACGCCACCGGCGACGAACATCGCGACGTGTTCGACGCGCGTTACGCGGGCTCCGTCAATCACATCGACTGGGACGCGGAGGCGATGTATCAGTGGGGCCATGTCGGCAGCAAGACGATCGGCGCATGGGCGGTGGGCACGCTCGCCGGCTACACGCTGGCTTCGTTGCCGTGGACCCCGCGTCTCGGCCTGCAAGTGGATGCGGCCTCAGGCGACACGCATCCAGGAGACAGCCGCATCGGCACCTTCAATCCGCTCTTTCCGAACGGCTACTACTTCGCGCTCGCTGGTTATACGGGCTACTCGAACGTGATTCACGTCAAGCCGTCGCTCATCGTCAAACCGAACAGCAAGCTGTCGCTGCTCGCGGGCGTGGGGCTGCAATGGCGCGAGACCACCGCCGACGCGGTGTATCAACAAGGCTCGGCGGTCGTGCCGGGAACCGCCGGACACGGCAGCCGCTGGACCGGTTTCTACACGCAGCTGCGCGCCGACTATGCGGTCACCGCGAATCTCGCCACCGCGCTCGAAGCCGTGCATTTCCAGGTCGGTCCGTCGCTGCGCGACCTGGGTGCGCGCAATTCCGACTATGTAGGCGCCGAACTCAAGTTCGGCTGGTAACGCCGTATCGGCACCATGTCGTCAGCGAGGCGTGTCGGAAGAGGGATCCGGTTCTACCCGCAAACACTTCGGGAGCAGCATCATGCATATCGACACCCCCTTGAAGCAACGCACCGAGACGGCTCAGCACGAGACGCGCGATCGTCGTGAAGCGTACTGCCAGGTCAGCGAGAACCCGTCGGCGATGCCGGACGACGGCCGGGCGCCAGTGTGGAACCACGTGATCAACCGGCTGTTGGCGGACTATTGCAATGAGACCGAAGGTGAAGCCTATCTGAAGGCGCGGGCGAAACGCGTCGCCGCCGCGCACGCGCCGTCGCGGCATATCCAGATCGAAGTGCTCGAGCGTCTGTCGGATACGTCGATTGCCGTGCTCTGGCAGGATGCGACCCGTTGCCAATATGTCGACCAGGTGTGGATCTGCTGCCGCGCGCGCAGCAAGGGACGCTGCGCTTTGAGCGGCGCGACGATTCGCCGTGACGATGCGATCTACAAGCCGAGAGTACGCAGCGCGATCCCGGCCAATGCCGACGCCATGATTCTGGCTTCCGTTATCGCGTGCATGCCGTCCACTCTCATGTCAGGCGACTCGCGCTAGACCGCGCGATCCGCAGCCGGCAGCCGCTTGCTCAGTACAAAAAATTTGAACGATAGGATCAGTTTTTTCCGCGCATGCGTACTCGCGGTTGATCTAGACTTCGGGGACGCTTCGCTGAGCAGTCAGTCCTCAGCGGTTCCTCATCCCGCTGTGTCTTGGATACTCAGGCAATGACCCGCATTGGCCCGCTTCAGGTGGACCTCGCCAGCCGAGAGCTGTTGCTCGACGGACAGCCTGTGCGCATCGGCACCCGTGCATTCGACATACTCGCCGTGCTGATCGCCGCGAACGGCGCGCTGGTGTCGAAGGACGCCCTGCTCGAACAGGTATGGCCGGACACCATCGTTGAAGAGAACAATCTTCAGGTGCATATGTCCGCCTTGCGCAAGGTGCTGGGCGAGAGCCGCAACCTGATACAGACCGTGTCGGGAAGAGGCTACCGGCTGGTATCCAGAGAGGCTTGCGCGGAACAGCCGGCCAACGCCGTTCGCGACAACGCGCCCGATACCTCCGAACCAGTCCCGTCGGTTCGCAACGTCCCCAACAATTTGCCTGCCACTAGCTCGTCGCTGATCGGCCGGGATCAGGCCATCAGCGACGTTGCGCAGGCGCTCGCTTCGACGCGCCATGTCACGCTCGTCGGTTCCGGCGGGATCGGCAAGACCCGTCTGGCTATCGAGATCGCGCGCAGCTCGCTGGCGCACTTTCCGGAAGGCGTCTATCTGGTGCCGCTGGCGTCCGCCGTCGACGCAAATAGCGTGCTTGCCATGTTCGCCAACAGCGTCGGCGTGAGCGCGGCGAGCGGCCCGCTTACGCTGGCGCGCGTCAGCAAGGAACTCGGCGAACGGCGCGTGCTGTTCGTACTGGATAACTGCGAGCACGTGCTTTGCCCCGCCGCCGAGCTGGCCGAAGCGTTATTGAACGTGAGTCCGGCCATCCGGATTCTCGCGACCAGCCGCGAGCCGCTGCGTGTCGTGGACGAGCACCTGTACTGGGTGGCGTCACTCGACGTGCCCGCGCGCGACGATGAGAGCCAGCATGTTTTGCAACGCAGTGCCGTGCAGTTGTTCCTGTCACGCGCCCGCGCGATCGACGCGCGCTTTTCGTTTGACGACCGAAGCATTCATCTGACCGGCACCGTGTGCCGCCGCCTGGATGGCATTCCGTTGGCCATCGAACTGGCGGCGGCGCGCGCTGCGATACTCGGCATCGAGACGCTCGCCGACCATCTCGACGACCGCTTCAACATGCTGACGGGCGGCAATCGCACGGCGCTGCCGCGCCACCAGACCTTGAAGGCGACGCTCGACTGGAGTCACGCCTTGCTCGACGACACCGAGCGCACGACGTTGCGCCGGCTCGGCGTTTTTGTGAACAGCTTCACGATCGATTCGGCGATCGCCATGGTGAGTGACGAAGGCTTGCGTGAGTCCGGCGTGATCGCGGCGCTATCGGGACTCGTCGAAAAATCGCTGGTCGTGATGCACGCGGAGCGCGGCAAGGCAAGCTACCGGCTGCTGGAAACCACGCGTGCCTACGCGATGCAAAAGCTCGACGACAACGGCGAGCGGCGCCTCGTCACGCTCAGGCATGCACGTTATTTCGCGGACCTGGTCGCATTCGATTCGCCGAGCAATGCGCGTGAAGCACATGAAGCCCATGACACAAATGCCGGGGGCGTCGGCCCGGAGCATTGGCGCCACCACATGCGCGAGCAACTCGACGATTTGCGAGCCGCGTTGGCCTGGGCGTTATCACCGAAAGGTGACGCTGCGCTGGGCGAAACGCTGGCGGTGAAGTTCGTGTCGCTGCTTTATGAACTCTCGCTGGTCGACGAATGCTGCGTGTGGGCAAGGCGTGCTCTTGACACCGTGGACGCGATGCATCAGGGTGCGCGCTCGCCGCGCCATTTGCGCTTGCGCATGCAGCTGCTCGCCGCGCTCGGTGCGGCGCTCGTCCATGTGAACGGACCGAACCGGGAAACGCTCGGCATCTGGGCCGAGGTGCTGGCACTCGCGATCGCGTCGGGCGATCAGACGTTCGAAGCGCGCGCGTTGTGGGGAATGTGGAACGCGAGCCAGTCGGCCGGTGCGGCGCGCAATGCGCTGGCGTTCGCGCGGCGCTTCGCGTCGCTCGCCGCGCAGACGGGCGATACCGCCAACGGGATTCTCGCTCATCGCTTGCTCGGCATTGCCTCGCACTACGTGGGCGATCAGCAAGAGGCGCGTGCCTCGCTCGATCAGTTCTTGCAGCACACCGGCCGCTTGCAATATCGGCTGCCGCTCGGACAATCCATCGATCAGGGCGTGGTCGGCCGCGCGACGTTTGCCCGCCTGCTCGGCTTGCAGGGCGCGCGCGATCAGGCGCTCAGAGTCGCCGAGGCATGCGTTGCGCAAGCATGCCGGCAGGAACAGGCGATGGTCACGTGCTACGTGCTGGTCGAGGCGGAAATTCCGCTGGCGCTGCTGGCGGGCCGGCGAAAGCGGGCGGCTCAGGCCATCGCGCTGTTGCGGGACGTGTCGGCGCGTGCCGGGCTGCGGGTGGCGCATGCGTGCTGCCGCTGTTTCGACGAATACCTGCATTCGCTGGACGACACCAGTGCGCAGCGTGTGCGTAGCTTCCGCGCCGCGCTGGGCGATCTCCAGGCGCTCGAATATGCCGCGCCGCGCGCCATGCTTGCCGCGCAATACAGTCTCGCGCTCGGCCGTGCCGGACAGCGGGAGAAGGGCATCGCCGCCGTGGCCGACGCGCTCGCGCAGGGCGATGAGACCGGCGACCAGTGGTATGCCGCCGAACTCAGACGCGTGCATGCCGAATTGCTGCTGATGGAGTACGCCGGCCAGTCACCGTTCGGCGATGCGGCGACGCATGCACAGGCGAGTCTCACCGCGGCAATGGAGGAATCGTTGGTACAGGGTTGCCGCTCGTTGCAACTGCGGGCCGCGACCAGTCTCGGGCGGCTTTGGCATGCGCAAGGCCGAAGCGTCGAGGCGGTGCAACTGGTGAAGTCAGCCTGCGCGAGACTCACGGAAGGCCGCGACTGGGACGACTTCAAGGCCGCTAAAGACTTGCTGCGTGTCGCGACTGAAGCGTGCGCGCCGGTCGGTACTTCCGCCGGCGGCGATACGCGGATGGACACGAATGCGCATGCCACTGCAGCACCGTTCGACGACCCGCCGCCGGACGAGATCAGCGAAGCCTGCTAGTCGAACCTCAACCGTGCAGCGTTCGCTGTTGCACCACTTCGTCGATCAGGTCTGGCCGGTTCAACTGCTCGACCCACCATTGCAGCGCCTTGCCGCATTCGTTGTCGCGCCACGCCAGATAGAAATGCGTGACGTCGCGCATGCCGATCACTTCCTTTTGCACCAGTTCGCCCTGGCTCAGCGCCTCGACGGCGAGGCATTCTGGAATCGTGCCCGCTGCCAGGCCCTTGATCTGCGCGGCGAGTTTGGCCTCGAGCGTCGGCACCGTGAGCACTTCCTGATTGACGGCGAGCGCGATCGTGCGCGGCGCGAGTTTGCGTGACGTATCGCCGATCGCGACCGCGCGATGGCGCGCGACGACGTCCAGCGTGAGCGGTCCGGGTATCGACGCCAGCGGATGATCCGGCGCCACCACGAACACATGCCGCAGCGAGCCGATCGGTTTCGCGATCAGATTGGGAATGGGCGGCGGATCGCCGGCCGCGCCGACGATCAGGTCCGCGCGACGAGTGAGCAGCGCGTCCCACGAGCCGCCCAGCACTTCTTTCGACAGATGCAGCCGCGTGTCCAGCTTGAGCTTGTAGAACTCGCTGACGTGATGCCAGAGCAGATCGAACGGAATGATCTCGTCGACGGCAATGTGCAGATCGGCCTCCCAGCCATGCTGGATTCGCTTCGCCTTGAATTCGAGCGCTTCGGCCGCCTCCAGCAGACGGCGGCCTTCCTCGACGACCACACGCCCCGCGTGCGTCAGCGTGGCGCGCCGGCCGGTGCGGTCGAACAGCTTGACGCCGAGATCGAGTTCGAGTTTCTGAACCAGATAACTCAGCGAGGACGGCACCTTGTGAAGCGTTTCGGCGGCGTTCGCAAACGTGCCGGTTCGATCGATTGCATCGAGCACCTGCAGGACTTCAAAAGATAGATTCATGGAGAAGAGCCGGCTCTGTCGGATACGTTCAGCAGGATGTTCAGGATACTGGATTTCCTGAGCTCCGCAATGATCCGGCCGCACTCACCACACGTCCCGCCTCTAACCGTCCAGCCGATCCACCAGCGCAAACGGAATACTCTCCGCAAACAGTTCGCGGTCGCCCGTCGCGCTGGTCTGCGTATTCAGCTGCAGCGCGAAATTGAAACCCGGGCTGCGCGTGCTGGTGGTGCGCTCCTTGACCTTCAGTTCGATCGGCATCCAGGAGGCCGGATCGTTGAGAATGCTGTCCACCTTCGCGTCGATTTGCGCGTGCCCCGCGGCGGCCTCGGCGGGCGGCAACTGTTTCGACATTGCCGCCAGCATGTCCAGTTGCTTCGCCGCGCCGCGCTTGAGCCGGTAGCGGTGGAAGTAGGTCTGATTCGGCCGCCGGTTCGCCTTCACGTCGCCGAGATGGCGGTCGAGACGTTGCGCCGCGAGCGTGCGCGCTGGCGTTTGCTGCGGTTCGGGACGGCCATTCAGCCGCGCGTCCTGGCGTTCGCCTTCCTGCTCGGCGAGCACCTGTTCCGTGAACAGATCGAGCCACTGGTCGCGGCTCGCGTCGAGCGCGCGCGTGTAGGTTTCAGCGCTGGAATACTCGGTGTCGAGCAGACACGCGCGATGCGTCAGCGCGCCGTCCTCGCGCACGAGTTGCACTTTGGCGAGGTGGCTGTCGTCGGCGAAGGTCATGGTCGCCGAGGGTGCGTCGAGCGAGACGAGGCCCACCCCCACACTCGACGCAGGCGCACCGACCGCTTTCGTGGCGCTGACGGTTCCGCTCAGCCGTCCGATCAGACGCGAGCCCGCGCCCACCCGATGCTGCTCGATCTGCATGCGGCCGCTTTGTTCATTTGAATCGAGCGTCTGCTTCGCGGTCTTTTCATAGCCGATGCCGATGTTCGCGCCCGCGCGAAACGGCGAGCCGATCTTCGGCACGGTCACGGAGACGCCGGCATCGGCGGACCCGCCGCGCTTGACGGTGCGTGCCACCGAGTCGGTCCAGCTGATCGACACGTCGGGGTCGTCGAAATAATGGTCGGCGAGCCGGTTCCAGGTGCCACGCGCGCCACCCGAATTTGCGCCGTGCGCCTCGGTCGTCTCGTCGAACACATGATCGATGATGCCTTCGAGTTTCGCGCGCATCGCGCTGTCGTCGTAGCCGGTGCCGTTCCGATTGACACGGCGCGCCACCCGCAGCGATACGCCGCTCGGCTCGGACAACTCCTGCGAATGCAGCACGGCCTGCGTGGTCAGCCCGGCGCGCAGCTGGGTCAAGCCGACGTCGACGTCGTAGCCCACCAGCACGCCGACGCCCGCATGCCGCAGCTGGGTTTTCGCGGTGCCGACGAACATCTCGACGCCATGCGTGCCGCGGCTCAACTCGACCACGGCTTCACGGGTTTGCGACGCGCGCAGATCGACGCGCGGCGCGATCGGCACCGCGCCCGCATGCAGCACCTTGCTCAGATTCGCGGAGAGCCCGCGCGTGCTCACGCCGATGCGGCGGCCATCGGTCAAGCGCAAGCGCGAACTCGACTGCAGATCATGCGCGACGTCCTTGAGCGTTTGCCGGACCGCGTCGGCGCTGTCGGCCTGGGCGGCCGGGGCGGGCGGGCGCGCCTGATCCTTCAGGGCCGACACCTGCGTCCAGAACGGCGAATCGGCGGGCACCCCGGCGACCTTGCCCCATGCAGCGAGCCGCTCCAGCTTGAACGGCTGTTTCGCGATCGACTTGAACGGCTTGCTGCGCGCGAGCGTGTGCGGATCGGTGTTGGCCCAGCGCGTGGTTTCGGCGCGCAGGCGATCGAGCGTGGCGGGTGAGCCGACATCGCGCGGCTGCAACTCGGCGCACATCTGCTGCGCGCGTTCGGTGACCTGGTGCAACTGATCGGCATCCATCCGGCCGTTCGGAAAGCCGCCCGACTCGAGCCACACATGCAAGGCCGCGAGTTCGGCAATCGACTGCTCCGGACGCGCGTGCGAAAGCGCGGCGGCGGCGCGCATTTCCGGACGCTCGCGCAGCGGCTCCAGCGCCCCGCGCATGGCCTCGTCGAGTTTGCCCTGCTCGGCGCCGATCGTTTTGCGCGGCACGCCCTGGGTGCCGAAGCGCAGCGCCGAGAGCGGCGAGCTGCGTTTGCCGGCGAGACGCGGCAGGAAACTCTTCCAGCGGTTTTCGCCAACCCGGTCGATGGTCTTCGCGGAGAACTTGTTCAAACGCTCGCGGGCTTGCGACAGGTCGCTGCCGCGTCCGTCCTCGCGGAAATTCTGACGCCACGCGAAGAACGCGCCTTTCTGATCGGCACTCAGTGCCGCGCGTCCTTGCGTGGTCAGTGTCGAGGCGGCGTCGTAGGCTTGCCAGGCGAGCGGCGTTTCATTGAGCGGCGCGCCTGCTGCCGGTGCCGCGCGCGCGGCGACGGCGGCGGGCGCGGGGTCCTGCGCCGGGCCTGCGCCGTGGAGCGGCGGATCGAGCGCATCGGCGGCTTGCAGCATCATGCGTTGCGCGAGTTGCGTCGACACATCGCCGGGGGCGGGTTGGCCGCGATGGCGCAACTGGCTGAGCGCTTCGAAACCGGCGTCGGTGCGCGCCAGTGTGCGGGCCACCTGCCAGGCGCCGGCTTCGGCGGGCGTGCTCGAGCGGGCGGTGTGCATCTGCGCGAAGTCGAGATGTTCGAGGGCGTCGAGCACGTCGTTGGCGCTGGGCGCGTCGCCGATCCTCGCGCCGTGCAACGCCTGGGCGACGAGCGAGCCCCGGCTGGTCGGCAAGGCCGCGTCGGGGCTGCCCAAAGCGGCCAGCCGATGCGAGAGTTCGGCCTGCGCGAGCAGATCGTGCGACGGACCGGGCAGTTGATGGCGCACGTACTCGCTCAACGCGGCCTCGCCGGTCATGGCATCGAGCGGGATCGCCGTCGATGCTTCGTTGCCGTGCTCCACCGCAAGCGCGGTGTTCGAAGTGGAAGAATCCGCGGCGCGCGCCGTTTTCCCCAGCGCCTGGCGGCTTTGCCGCTCGGTCTTGGCCAGCGCCGTTCCCGCCGCGTTCGACCCTGCTACCGGCTTCGCCGCATAACGCTCGCCGTCGGCGGTGAAATCGGCCGGCGCGAACGGCTTGCCGTGCTGACTGGTTTGCGACAAGGCGGTGCTGACGTCGAACTTGCTCGCCCGCAGCCGCGCGCCGGTCCGCGAGGGCGTGTTGCCGAGCCGGCCCAGCAGCGTGTCATCGACGAGCGGCCGGGCCTGCGGCGTGCCGGTGGGCGGCGTGGCGGGCGCACCGCCGGGCCGCTGCGCGGGCGTTTGCGCCGCTTCGGTGTCCGGCGTGTGGGGCAGGTGCGGCGGCAGGGCATGAATGTCGGACATGGCGCGTGGCGTTCAACGAGCGGCAGTTGAACCCACGGTATTAAGCGCGTGTGACACCCCCATGCAGCGTGCGAAGCGAAGTCACCGCACGCGAAGCAGCCCCGCGGCGGCCGAAGCGTGCAGCGCTTCGAGATCGACGGTGATGCGCAGTTCGAGCCGGCGCGCGCCATGCTGACGCGCGCGCAGCAGCGCGTCGTCGAGCAACTCGCGCACCGTGCGCGGGTCGTCGCCGGTGCGCAGGCGCAGCATGGCGTCCAGACGCAGCAGCTCGGGCACGTACCAGAGCTCGCCGGTGCGCTCGCTGCGGCTCACGGCGTCGCGCAAGGTAGCGCCGAGCGACACCGCGAGTTCCGGCTTGCCGTGCAGCGCAATGCGCGGCAACAGCGTGGCGATGAACGCGATGTCGGGCACATAGATGCGCTCGCGCGCGATCCGCTTCAACGCGCCGGCAATCAGGCGCCACGCGGCTTCCTCGTCGCCGCGCCGGGCCTCGAGCCAAAGCTGGAAATCGAGCCCGAGGCGCAGCCAACGCTTGACGCCTGCCGCACGCGCGCGCGTGACCAGCGCCGCGGCGCACGACTCGGTGAGCGCGATGTCGTCGTCGAGCGCGGCGAGCGCGCAGGCAAGACCGAGCGCGATGCAGCACGCGAGCGGTTCGCTCTCGTCGGCGGAGTCGCGGATCGTGACGCGCGGCGGCGTCGTCAGATGCGGTTCGCCGACCAGCCACAGCGCGACGGCATGAATCGCGCGCGCCACGAGATGCAGCGAGAGTCCATAACTGGTGGCCACCGCGTTGGCCTCGCGGCTCAGGTCTTCGTCGATGTCGTCGGCGGTGTCGTCGTTCAGGCCGACCACCGGCGCGAGCAAACGGATCGCGGTGTCGAATTCGCCCGCGTACGCCTTGACGATGCCCTCGATGCGCCGCGCGTTGATGCTCACGGCGGCACTCTGCGCGACCGGCGCGATCTCGCTGAATTCGTTCGCGAGGCGCCGGCATTGTTCGATCTCGCCGGCGTCGAGCGCGCACATCACGAGGCAAAAGAGCGCACGCAGGCGGTAGGGCGTGTCGGCGCAGATATTGGCGAGTTCATAGGTGCGCTGCCAGCTCTCGACGATCTCCGCCGACGCGCCGCGCCTGAGCATCAACGCACGCGCGAGCACGGCGCGCAGCCGCATTTCGTCGCGGATGCGCCGCATCGACACGCTGTCCACCCGCGCCAGCACGGCACGCACCCAGCCGATGTATTCGTCGACGAGCGCGAGCGCCACCCAGATCGGCGCGGTGTTGTCGAGCAGCTCGATGCACAGCTCCACCTTGTCGACGGACACGGCCCATTCGAGCGCGGCGCGCAGCGCGTCGATGTCGTGGCGGCTGTGCGCGGTGGCTACGGCGACGCCCGCGCCGAACCGGCGCGCCATGTCGCGCGCGACGAACTGCGCATGATGCAGTTCGGCCTCGGCGCTTTCGCGATTGCGCTCCAGCGCGTCGAGCGCGAAGCGGCGCACGGCGGGCGGCAAGCGCAGCCGCAAGGCGCCGTCGCAGTCGACGGCATTCACGAGGCCCGCGTCCATCAGCGTATGGAGCTGGCGTTCCAGCAGATGCGGCTCGGGCGGGCCGAAACCGTAGTCGCTGCCGAACGCGCCGAGCATTTCATAGGCGGCGTCGTGCGAGAACGCGGTGGCGAAAATGCCGAGCCGGCGCAGCATGGTGCGAGTGGGCGCTTCGAGCGCCGCGTACGAGAGATCGAGCATCACGTGCACGATCGCCGCGCGCGGCAGCACGATGCGGCGACCGCCGCTGCGATACGTCATGACGGTGTCGAGTTCGCGCGCGAAGGCCACGATCGCCTCTTCCGGCGGCACGCCCGCGCGCACCTGGCCGGCAATGGTCGCGGCCGCCAGTTCGAGCGCGAACGGCACGCCGTCGACGCGCCGGCAGATCAGCGCCGCCGCCGCGAACGTGGCCGGCGCGATGCCGCTCACTTCCGGCAGCGGCGCGTGCAATGCGGCGGCCTTCACGCAGCGCGCGAGGCGGGAGAAAAGCAGCCGCAACGCGTCGTAGTCGAGTGTGGCGGGCGTGCCGTCGATCTGCTCGGGCGGCACGCGCAACGCGGCCACCGGCACGGTGGTCTCGCCGCCGATGAAGAGCGGCGACTCGCACGTGGCGATCACATGCAGGCCGCCCGTGTTGGCGACCAGCGTGTCGATCAGGCTGGCCGCCGCTTCGCTCAGATGATCGCAATGATCGACGATCAGCAGCATGCGGCGCTCGCCGATCTGCGCGGCCAGATTGGCGGCGCTGGCCAACTCGCTGGCCGGCTCCAGCCCGACGGCCGCGCCGATCGCGTTGGCCACGCGATCCGGTTGCGCGAGCGAGGCGAGCGCCGCGCAGAAGTCGCCGTCGGGAAAGTGCGGCGCGAGATGGCTTGCGGCTTCGATCGCCAGGCGCGTTTTGCCGACGCCCGAGGCGCCCGTCAGCGTGACGATGCGGCGCGTGGGCACCAGCGCGAGCAATTCCGACAATTCCGCATGACGGCCGATGAACGGCGACGGATCGATGATCTGCGAACGCAGCGAGGTGACCGCGCTGGTCGGCATCAGCGCGGGGAACGCGGACACGGCCGGCGCGACCGCCGCGGCGAGACTCGATGCGCCGGCGACGGATGCGATCGCGGCGGACGGACTGTACGGCGCGCTGCTGAAGCGCGCGGTGCGGGTGGAGGCCGAACCGGCCGCGCCGAACGCGGCGCTATAAGCGGACGCGGCAGTCGCGGCGGACAACGCGCGGGCCGGCGCACCGAACCGGAACCCGGCCGTGGTCAACGGACTCGCCGCCACCGTCGTGGCGAACGAGGTGGCCAGCGACGCGGCAATGCTGCCGGCGTTCGCCACCGCGAGATCGAGCCCGGTGTCCGGCGTTTCGAGCACGCGGACCTCGCCCGCAAAACGGTAGCCGCGGCCGGCCACGGTGACGATCAGATCGCGGTCGCCGTCGAGCGCGCGGCGAATCGCGGAGATTTGCGCCTGCACCGTGTTCGCGTCGACATTGCTGCCCGGCCAGACGATTTCGCGCAACTCGGCGCTCGACACCACGCGGCCGCGTGCGTCGAGCAGCGCCGCGAGCATCGCGAACGGACGCGCGCCGAGTTCGATGACGGCGCCGTCGGAAATCAGCAGGCCCACGTCGCGCGCGAGCCAGAATCGCGAGAAAGCGATCACCTGACCAGTGAGCCGCGGTAGCGACATGATGAATCTCCGGCGTAGTAGTGTTTCGGTCCACCGGCGAGGAATACTCGCGAGGCATGCATAACGAAATGCCGCGCTGCGGCTATTCGTCAGACCAAAGTATTATCGCCCGAGAAGTGAACAATTGCCTGGACTGCGGACACTTCTTCAATGCAGGGTGCGCCGTCGACGGTTAAAACGCTTGCTTCACGCGTCCGCGAGACTCCATTGCATGGTATTGCGCAACCACGCGACGCCTTCGCTGGCCGGTTCGGGCGGCACCGGTGCGGGACGCGTGAGCGCGTAGAGGTAGCTGTCGGCGGCGGCGAGGCCACGGTTCGGACGCGGTTCGTGATTCGTCAGGCGCGCTTCCTGTACGAAGCCGAGCCGCTCCATCGAACTGTGCGCGGCGCCATCCACGGCGCAGCACGCGAATACGCGGTACACGCCGGGCTGCTCGATCAGCCAGTCGATCACTTCCTGCAAGGCCAGCACACCGGCCCGGCGCCGCCGCGCGCCGCCATGCCGGCTGATGATCACGCCGATCTCCACGCGCGGCAGCGTCGGCTTCAATTCGATCAGCGCGGTCAGGCGGCCGGTCTCCTTGCATTCGAGCGTGTAGCGGATCAGGCTGCCGTCGTCCCAGCCGCGCCGCGCCTCGACGATGAATTCCGCGGTCTGGCTCACGCCGGTGTGGCGCAGCACAGGCAGGTCGCGCATCGTGTCGGCGTCGCCCAGCATCTGGTCGAACAGGGCGGGAGCGTCGGCGGGGCTCAGGGGGCGTAGCCGCAGATACGGCGTGTCCAGAGTGTCGAGCGGAGTGAAACGCATGAGTCGGATTCCGAGTGAGCGACGAACCCCGGCAGTGTGGCGCCGTCGCATGACCGGCGCACGACGCGCCGCGAATCGGCGTAAGGGCGCGCGAAGACCTGGCAGCGGGCCGGGCGGCTGGCGTCGGCCCGCCGCTGAACACGCAAGTGCGGCGGCTACGGTGTCGTGCTGCTGAGCGCTCGCGCTTCGTATCGGTGCACGCGAGTTCGCACGCCGGCAGCGGGTTTCGTACGCTGCTTGTAAGGTCGAACAGGATGCCTGTTCGACGTCCTTGTCTTGTGCTTCGCGTTGACGGCGCACATTCACACCAGGAGCCCCGCACCATGCCGAATTCCCCATCGATCGGACGTTCGAGCAGTACGCTGCCGCTTTCCGACTCCAACGCCCCATCGTCGTCGTCGCCGGCGGACGGCGGCAAACCCGCCGGCGGCTTGCCGCACGCCGGTCCACAAGCCGACGACAAACTGGGCGCACTGGCCGGCAACGGCAGCGGCGCCGCGGCGGGCAAGGGCGCGCGCGCATCGTTCGCGGCGAAGGTGCCGTCGCCGGCCACTTCGACAACGACTGCGCCGGGCGCGGCTCAGTCGGCCGCTCAATCAGCCGCTGGCGGCGCGCCGGGGCGCGCCGGACGCCTCGGCGCTTTCTCGCAAGGCGCGGCGACACTCGCGAACGGCGCCACCGGTGTCGCAACGGTGGGCGTGAACGTGGTCGGCGGCCTGCTGCAACTGGAACAGGCCGCGGTCATGCAGCTCGCCGAATTGCTGAAGCAGGGCGCGCGCAACGTGGAAGAAGCATCGAAGGGATGAGGCGTGCAACGAGGTCCGCCAGGCGCGGACCTCGTGTAAGCGTGTTGCGGGTGCAGTGCCTGCGTTGCTGGTGAGTGGCGTTGCTGGTTGCCCTTGTGATTGCTCCGGCGTTGCTTGATCGGTCGCGCTCGGCGTTGCATCACGCCCGCAGCCAGAAAAACTCTCCCGACGCGATCCCTTCGAACATCTCGTCGTTCGACTCCACGATGTTCTGTCGCCAGTAGCGCCCGTGCTCCGCGTAGTGCGCGAGCAGATCGGCGAGCGCCTCGCCGTTCAGATCGTCCGCGAACGGCAGCCGCAGCACCAGCACGACGCCGCCGGTATCGGTGTCGAGCCCCAGTTGCGCCTGGTCCTGCGCATAGATCAGCAGGTTGGCCTCCAGCATCAGCCGGAACACGACGAGCGTGCGTCCGGCCGTGACCGTGCCGAAATGGAAATTCGCGTACATCGCGTCGAGATCGCGCTCGAAGTAATCGAGCCGCACGTCGAAGCCCTCGACTTCGATCGACCGCGTGCGCAGCACATGGTCCGCGTCGCCGAGACCGACGGTCGCGCACAGATCCATGATCAGGCTGGTGTAACGCTCGCTGCTCATTCTCGACCCTTGCTTGGCGGTTGCGCGCGGTGCCCGGCTGGCCGGGCGTTCTTTTGTCCGCTTCGTGAGCGGCGGACGCCGCGCCGCGCCTCTCGCGCATGCCGAAAAAAACACGGCCGGACCTCGTGTGCGACGGGGCCGGCCGCGTGCGGACCGCCGCCTGTGGCGAACGGCCCGCGTCTGCAATGCTTAGCCGCCGCGCGAAGCATCCTTGACGTTGCTTGCGCCGCTCTTCGCGATGTTCGCCACCGATGCATACATGCTTTGTTCAACTTGCATCTGGGCGGACATCATCGTCATCTGGTCCATTTCCTGCGTGAGACCAGCCATCATTCCGCCTGCGCTTCCTACGGACATAAGAACCTCCAGTGACTATGGGTAGAGAGTGAGTGGCCTACATCGAGACCTGCCGCCGCGCCGGCCGCTCCTGAGAGCGGGCCGCCGCGGCAAGCGCGTTATCCGCGTGCCGCGCGCGTGCTGCGCCGGGCATGCGGTGAGCCGCCGCGTCGCGCTCAGGCGCGCGCGCCGGCCTGTTTTTCCTGCAGCCGCGCGATCACGCGCGACGCGGCGAGAAAGCCGCGATACAGCTTCGCCAGATTGTTGCGATCGAGGTCGGTGGCGCCCTGCGTGTCGCTGATGCGCTGCGCCGTCGCGTCGAGCGCCTGGCGGATCGCTTCCACTTTGGGCGCGCCGGCCGGATCGGCGAGCGTCTTCTGCAGGTCGTTGAATTCGCTGGCGTGGGCTTCGAGCTGCTCGTACATGTCGATCTCCTGGTTGTCCTGGTTGAAGCGTGGCGGTGTGCCGTTGATGGGTCAGCTCGACGGACCGCGCGGCTGGGCCGGCGGCAGTGTCGCGGGATTGGGCAGTGGCACGACGCTGGCCGCGCTGCGAGTGACGGTGTCGTTGTCCACGATCGAGGCGTTGGCGGTGTTTTGCGTGTTGCTCGCAGCGGTTTTGCTGTTCGCTGCCGCGTTCGTGTTCGTGGTGGTTGTGTTACTGGCATGGCCGGCCGCGTTCGCATCCGCAAGCGCCGCGCCGCTTGCACCGGCGGCTGCATTCGCATTCGCAGCCGCATCGCCGTCCGACGCCGGCGTGTCGATCGCGTAGATGTGTTTGACGCCATCCGGCGTTTGCGCGTAACGGACGTCGTCGGAGGAAATCATTTCGGAGTACGCCGCCGCCGCTGGACCGGCCGCCATGACGTTGGAGTTTTCCGCGGCCTGCACCACGATGTTCTTCACGTTCGGATCCAGATCGGCCCGCACGCGCGCGAGCGCCGCATCGAGATCCGCGCGGCTGCTGACCGCGCCGGTCACCGCGAAATTGCCGTCGCCGAGATAGCGCACGTGCGCGCCCGCCACGCCGAGCGAATCCTCGATGCTGCGCGCGTCGTTCTGCGCGACGTCGTAATTGCGCGAGATGCCGGTCGGCGAAATGCGCGCGAACAGATTGCGCACGGCGTCGTCGTCAGCGGGGCTCGTGACCATGCCGGTCACCACCACCGTGTTGCCGACCGCGTGCGCCTGCAAGCCGGTCACATGGGCCGCGGCCAGCCCTTCGTTGACGCGCTGCGCGCGGTCGTCGGCATTGCGCGGCAACGCGGCGCGGCTCATCTGTGTCGTGGTCAGCAGCGAACCCGCGACGATCACGATGCCGAGCACGAAGCACGCCACGACCGCGCCCACATAGCGGCGGCGCTTCTTGCGCTCGGCGGCGAAGCGCGCTTCGGCGGGGCGCGTCAGCAGCATCGACAGCAGGTCGAGATCGGACGGCCACGCGGCGTCGTCCGCGCCCACGCACAGAATCATGTCGTCGAACTGCATCGGCACGAAGTCCACCAGCAGCACCACTTCTTCGCCGGCCACCGGCGGCGCGGCCCGCCCGTCCGCGGTGTCGGCCATCTGCACCGCTGCGGCGACGCGCTGTGCGCTGACCACACCGCTCGCGTCGACGTGCAGCAGCGCATCCGCGCCGCGCCAGTCGGTGAGGCGGATGTCGGCATCGTCGTCGGCGCCGACGCGATGCGTGCCCGGCGTGAGCTGCAATTGCGCTCCCGCGTGGACGCCCGTCAGTATCCGCAGCAGTTTCATCGTGCTCGCACAGGGTGGGTGGGAGAAGCGCCGGAGAAGCGCGCGGCTTGCGCGCTCAGGCCGGCTCGATCGACCTTAATGTAGCCGCGCGATGTGGCGTGTCAGCGAACGGATGCGAAGGCGCCGCATGCGATGCGAAGCCGCGCGGCAAACCGTTTAGCGGCGGTTGTCTGGAAAGGCGCGGCGTGGTCCAGGCGGGCTTGCGGGGGCGTCGGATGGGGACGGCGCTGTGCCGCCGGCGCCGTGCGGGCTCGCTTCAGCGGCGAGGCGACGGGATGCACCAGACGCACCAGATGCGCCCGAAGCCGAAGCCCGCCCAAGCACCCCGCCGCGCAGCCCGCACAACGTATCGATCGAGCGCCCGAGCTGCGCCGCGTTCGACGGCTTATCCGCGTGCAGCCACAGCAACGGAAACAGCAGGTTGAAACGCTGCACGCGCTCGGGCGGCGGCAGACGCGTGACGGCTTGCCCGGACGCACTGCCCGCGCGCTCACGCAGCGCGGCCACGCCCGAACTCGCCCCCGGCTGCGCGGCGGCAAGACTGCCGATGCGCTGCTGCACACTGAGCAGATCGATCGACTGCTCGAGCACGCGCGCGTCGAGCGGCATCTGCGGATTGGCGGCCAGTTGCTCGCGCAAGTTCAGCATGTCGCTGCGCCATGCGTCGCGCACCGCCGCCGCGCGCGCGCTTTCCTGGCCCGGCTGCGCGTACTGCGCGGCGACCGCGTCGAGCCGGCCGGACGGCGGCGGTGGCACGGCGCCGCGATCGCCGCGCGCCTTGATCCCGGCCGCCGCGCCCGTGCCGTGCTCGTCGCTGTGATCGCCTTGCGAATGACCGCCGCCGCCCCCGCGTCCGCCGCCGTCGCGGTTGACCTTCTGGCCTTCCGCGTGATGCGCTTCGGCGTCGTCTGGGCCATCGTCGTCGAGACCCGCGCCGTTGCTGCGCTGTTTCTTGGCGGCGCGTCGTTTGCGCGCCAACTGGTCGGCCATGCGCTTCGCGCGCACCGAACTCACCGAGGGTCCGCGTTGCGCGTCGCCGCCATAGGTGAAATTGGTGGTGCCGCGATACAGCGCCGCGAATTGCGCGCCGTTACGCGCGCCTTGCGC
The DNA here is from genome assembly GCF_046030175.1 of Paraburkholderia sp. RL17-373-BIF-A. Classification (NCBI taxonomy): domain Bacteria; kingdom Pseudomonadati; phylum Pseudomonadota; class Betaproteobacteria; order Burkholderiales; family Burkholderiaceae; genus Paraburkholderia; species Paraburkholderia sp. RL17-373-BIF-A. Next base: position 128,742 of record NZ_JARESO010000016.1, on the reverse strand, counting down.
GTTGGCCGATTTCTGCTGCGCCTCGGCCGTGCGCTGCGCGTGGGCCGCCGCTGTGTCGCTGCCCTGATGGGAGATTCGGCTCATGTCGCGCGCCTCGCAAAGTGGCCCGGTTCAACGGCCGACCTGCGCCGCTTCAGAGCGGCACGGCCGCCTGCATCAACTCGTTGGCGAAGTGCAGGATCGCCGCGCACGAGAGCGGCGCGGCGACCACGATCACCACCGTCACCGCGATCAGCTTGACCGCGTGCGACAAGGTCTGATCCTGCATCGACGTGATCGCCTGCAGGAACGACACGCCGAGACCGACCACGGCCGCGACGATCACCGCGGGCAGCGACACGGTCAGGCACAGCAGCATGCCTTCGGTGGTGAAGCGGATTAGCGAATCGATTTCCATCTGGTCTCCCGCGCTATTTGTAGGACATCACGAGGCCGTGAATCAGCGTCGACCAGCCGTCCATCACCACGAACAGCAGCAGCTTGAACGGTATCGCGACGTTGGTCGGCGTGACCTGGTTCAGGCCCATCGCGAGCAGCACGTTTGCGATGATCAGATCGATCACGATGAAGGCGATGTACAGCAGAAAGCCGATCTTGAACGCGTCGGTCATTTCCGTCAGCGTGAAGGCGGGCGCGAGCACGATCAGGTCGTCTTCCTTGATCTGCGCGGCTTCTTCCTTCGGCCACACCACCGAAGCCGAGCGCAGAAAGAAGCGCTTCTCGCGCTCGTTGGTGTGCTTGACGAGAAACGCGCGGAACGGCTCGCGCGCCGCGCCGAACGCCTGTATCAGCGCCTGCGATGGTTGCGAGGCAAGTTGCTGGCCTTCGAGCGTCTTCGCGGCGAGCATGCCGATCGGCGCCATCACGTAAATGGAAACGAGAATCGCGATGCCGTTGAGCACCATGTTCGGCGGCACCTGCTGCACGCCGAGCGCATTGCGCAACAGACCCAGCACGACGACGATCTTCGCGTACGAGGTGACCACCATGGCGACGAAGGGCAGCAGGCTGATCGCGACGACGACCAGCAGCAGCCCGGTGATATCACTGAATTGGACCATGCCTGTGCGCCATGCGAATGATGCGGATACCGAGATGTTCGCCGACCGTCACCAGCTCGCCATAGCCAATGGTCTGTCCATGCGCGACGAGCCGCAACTGGGCGTCCGCCACGGGAACGGGCAGTTCGAGCACATAGCCTGGGCCGAGCGCCGACAGTTGGGCGAGCGGTAGGGCCACCGTGTCGATCTCGAACTGCACCGGCAGTTCGAGTTCTCCGATCCGGATCGGATCGGCGGGATCGTCGATGGCGAGCCCGGCGTCGGCGCTCGCCGGGTCCAGCTCTTCTGACATGTTCGGCTCCTTGACGATGACGAGCGCGTGCCCGTCGATTTCCACAGCGGCGCACACGCGGGTGAGCCCAGGGGTGCCCCACGCGGCGACGGCACGCGGCCGAGCGTGAGACGCGGATGAGTCGTCCGATGCACCGAGCAGCGCCGCATCGAGCGAAGGGAAGGCGGCGCGCAGCAGCACGTCGCCGGGTTCGAGCGCATTCAGCGTGTCGACCGGCAAGCGCTTCACGCCGAGGATCAGGCTGCCCGGCACGTCGAGGTCGGCGCTCGCGTGTGCCGACGAATGGTTCGATGCGAATGCGCCTGGTGTCGGGTTCAGCGCCTGGGTCGCGTCGGTATCGCTGCGCAATAGCCGGTCGAGCAGGTCGTAGCATGCGGGCTCGGCGAGAACGGCAGCCTGATAGCGGCGCTCGGCAAGTACGAACGAGAGCGCGACGACCGGTGGCGTAGCTGCGTGGGCTTCGCTCGTGAGCTTGCGCATCGAAGCCGAAGTCGAAGTCGAAGCGATATCGCACAGGCGCGCCCGGCGCACGGCAACCACACGCGGATCCTTGAAGCCGGCGCCGGCGAGCCGCTCGAACAACGGCGCCAGCACGACGCTCGCGACGGCCTGGCGCAAGGCGACATCGGCGGGCGGTTTGGTGCTCAGCGCGTCGCTATCCGGCCATGCCGCGATCGACAGCGCCGGATAGGCGCGCAGATCGAGCGCCACACGCAGACCGGTTGTCGTGCCGCCGTCAACCGGGGCGAGCATGAGTTCGATGACGCCGGGATCGGCGTAGGCGGCATCGAACGTATGGACATCGGTCAACGCCGCGCGCCATTCGGTGATGCCGAGCGTCACACGCAGATGATTGGCGACGCGCGTATCGCAGATCGTGCGCGTAATGCGCGCGTCGCCGTGGGACACGACCGGCATGCGGAACGGCACGATCACTCGCCGATGCGCAAGCTCCGCCGCGCCGCGCGACGGCTCGCTGACCGATGCGCGTTCACGCACCGCACGCGGGTCGGTCACGGCTTCGTCTTCAGTCGTCGGCTCGTCGAGCGGATAGGTCATGCGCAGGGAATCTGTCACCAGACAGTGAGTTCGATTTCGCGGGCTTCACCCCACGCGCGCAGCAAGGTGTCGAGTTCTCGTTCGAGCAGTGCGCTATGTTCCAAGAGTAATTGCCGCGCCGCCGTATCCGTCGTATCGAACCGAAGCTGCAGACTGAAACGCGAAAGCGTCAGATACAGCGTGGTGTGCGGCAACAGTTTCTGATCGAGCGGCAGTTGCACTTCCCAATTGCCTGCTTCCGCAATCGACGGATCGCCGCAGAACGCGCCGATCTCGCGCGCCAGCGAGCCGAGCAGCTGCACGAAGCGCTGTTGTTGCCGATACACGGCGGACACGACCGGTTGCGCGGCATCGGCGACACGTGCGCCGATCGCGAGGCGTTCGGGCGAAAGCGTGAGTTCGGTATTTGCGCCTGAGCACGTGCTCTGTTCAGCAGCATCGTGACCGGCGTCGCCTTCGTGCGGGAAGAACGGCTGCGGCGCGGCGGGCGCCGATGCGGTCTCTGCGTCTTCATTGGCATCCGCATGACTGCCGCCTTGCGAGCCCGCGTGGGCATCGGCATCCGCGTTGTTGTTCAGCCGATGCAACGCGCGGCGGCGGCCGAGCAACGACGCGTAGTCGAAGCCGCGGCCACGTGAAGCGGAACGCGAAGCGGCGTCTTCTGGTGTGTCGTTATCCGCTTCGCCCGGAATCACACGCACGTGGCGCGAAGCGATATGCGTCATCGCCGCGACCTCAGATCGACACGCGGCCGAGCGGCCGCAATTCGACGTGCTCGCCGAGTTCCTGATACGAATACACCGCGAGCCAGTTGAGGCGCGCCTCGATCATGCGTCGCACGTAACGGCGAATATCCATCGAGGTCACGAGCGCCACGCCCTCGCGCGGCACCGCGCCGACGAAGGACTGGATCTTGTCGATCAGCAGCGCGGCTTCATCGGGCGGCAAGGCGAGAAAATTGCCGGTCGGCGTTTGCTTGATCGACTGCCGGATATGCTGCTCGACCGGCATGTCGAACAGCACCGCCGACAAGGTCCGCTCGCCGCTTGCGGCGCGATGCGCGAGAAAGCGCGAGAGATCGCCGCGCACGTACTCGGTCAGCATCAGCATGTCTTTCTCTTTCGGTCCCCACGCGATCAGACTTTCCATGATCGTGCGGACATTGCGAATCGAAATCTGTTCTTCGAGCAGACGTCGCAGCACGTCGGCGATACGCTGCGGCGGCAGCACTTTCTGCACTTCGGCGACCAGCCCCGGATAGTCACTCGCGAGCTGGTCGAGGATCCATTGCACTTCCTGAATGCCGAGAAAGAGCGGAGCGTGGCGCCGCATCAACGCGACGCAGGCGTGTGCGATGGCCTGCTCCGCACGCCATACGGGTGTTTTCGGCGGCACCGAGCGTTCTTCCAGCCAACGCGTCGGCGTGCCGCTCGTGTCGATCGGCGGCCCCGGCTCGCATTGCGCGACGAGCACCTCCAGCGCCTCGCTCTCTTCGCTAGTGAGCGTCACCGGTGCCGCCGAATGCGCGAGACGGCTCGCTTCGGGCAACATCACTTTGCCGGCGGGGAGTCCAATGGTGAGTTGCGGAACGTCGTGAACGAGGATCTGGCAAGTGGACGCCGGCAATGCGGCATACGTCCACATCGTGATGCCCGGAAACGGCAGGCCGAGTTCTTCCTGAAGCCGCGCGCGTTCGGTTTCGAACGACTTGTCGAGCGCGGGCATGGTGAGCCGCGCAACGAGGTCCGGCGCGATCCGCACGCCGAGCGGGCAGGTGAACTGCGGCGCACGCGCCAGAATCGCGGGCACGTCGATCTTCGCGCCCGAGCGTTGCATCGCGTGCAGCGACTCGCGTTCATGGCTGCTCTGCTGCGGCTTCTTCGTGTTCAAACGCCACGCGGTAAACGCCAGCGTGCCGGCGAGCAGCAGGAACAGCGCCGCGGGAAAACCAGGCACGGCAGCGAAACCGAGCAGCAGGATGGCCGCGAAGTACAGCGCGCGCGAACTGGAACCGAGCTGGCGGCCGATCTCGTCGCCGAGCGAACCGGGCTTGGCTTGCCGCTCGTCGGCGACGCGCGTGATCATCACGCCGGCTGCCACGGAGAGCAACAGCGATGGAATCTGCGACACCATCGCATCGCCCACCGAGAGAATCGAAAAACGGTTTGCCGCTTCGCCCGCGCTCATGTTGTGATACGCGACGCCGACCGCAATACCCGCCACGATATTGATCATCGTGATGATCAATCCGGCAATCGCATCGCCCTTGACGAACTTCATCGCGCCGTCCATGCCGCCATGCAACTGGCTTTCGACGGCGAGCGTCGCGCGCTTGCGGCGGGCTTCCTCGGCGGTCAGCAGATTGGCGCGCAGGTCCGCGTCGATACTCATCTGCTTGCCGGGCAGCGCGTCGAGCGTGAAGCGCGCGCCGACTTCCGCGACGCGTTCCGAACCTTTCGCGATCACGATGAACTGCACGGTCGTGATGATCACGAACACCACCAGCCCGACCACGAGATTGCCGCCCACCACGAGCTCGCCGAAGCTCTCGATAATGTGGCCCGCCTCGGCATGCAACAGAATCGACTTGGTCGACGCGATGTTCAGCGACAAGCGGTACAGCGTCGTGAACAGCAGCAGCGACGGAAACGCGGAAAGCGACACCACGTCCGGCACATACATCGTTACCATCAGCAGCGTCACGCTGATCGTGATGTTCACGCCGAGCAGAATGTCGATCAGCGTCGGCGGCAGCGGCAGGATCATCAGCGAAATGATCGCGACGATCAGCGCGACGATACCGATTTCACCGCCAGCAGGGAGTTTCAGCGTCTTCAGCATGGTGGGTCTCGTCAATGGAGGGCGGGCGGCGGAGTCGTGGTGTGAGGCGAAGTGCTGTCGTCGGGTGCGAGTGCGCCTTCGTTGCGCCGCGCGCCGATCGATTCGACCCAGCGCAGAATGGCCGCGACCGTCTCGAACAGTTCTTCGGGAATCGGCTCGTCGAGACCGACCTTGTACAGCGCGCGCGCCACCGGCGGGTTGCCGATGATTGGCACGCCCGCATCGCGCGCCGCGCGCCGCAGCGCGGCGGCGCTCTCGTCCATGCCTTTGGCGATCACGCGCGGCAGCGGGTGTTCCTCGGGGGCGTAGCGCACCGCGACCGTATAGTGCGTGGGATTCACCACCATCATGTTGGCCATGCCCACTTTCGACTGCGGCGGCGCATTCAGCATTTCGCGCGCGAGCCGCCGCCGTTCACCCTTGATGCGCGGATCGCCTTCCTGATTCTTGTGTTCGCGTTTGACCTCGTCCTTGGACATCTTCATCTTCTTGAGGAACATGAAACTCTGCAGCTTGACGTCGGCGGCGCCGACCAGCACGAACACAGCCGCGGCCACCATGAAGACCTTGAGCAGCAGATCCCAGAACATGCGCACCAGTTCCGGCAGCGGCTGATAGAGCGAACCGACGATCAGCGGAAACAACCACTTGATGGTCTGCCACATCACGCAGAACACGATCACCGCCTTGACGATCATCTTCGCGCACTCGATCAGCGTGCGAACCGAGAAAATCCGCTTGAGGCCCGCCATCGGGCTGACGGCTTTCGGGTCCGGCGTGACCGGCTTGGTGGCGATCTGCATGCCGACCTGGCCGATCGAGCCGGCAATCGCGGCGAGCGCCGCGATGCATACGCACGGCACGATCGCCGACAGCGCGAGGCCGCCGATCTTGTACAACTGCGTCTGCATATTGGTGAGCGAATGATCGCCGTTGACGAAGCCGGTGGCGATCGTCACCGCCTCGCGCATGGCGTCGCTGAAGTGGCTCGCGCCCGCCATCAGCAGCAGCACCACCGCCGACATCGAGATCGAGTCGGTCAAATCGCTGCTGCGGGACACCTGGCCTTCCTTGCGCGCGTCCCGCAGCTTTTTCTGTGTTGGCTCTTCGGTCTTTTCGTCGCTCATGTCGGCTCGGTCGCGATGTGAGGAGGGCAGCGCCTCATAGTCCGCCTGACGATAGCGCCCGCACCCGCCTCGCGTGCCGGGCGAGGCGAAGCGGGCGCGCGCATTACGAAGCGCTTTGATTCGCCGCCGGCACGCAATCCGCACCGTGATCGCGCCGTTGACGCGCGAGCATGGACAGCGCTGTTACGCAAACGGCACGGCTTCGCATCCGTTGCGGCCACTTCGCATTCGACGGCTTGCCGCCGCGCGGCGGTTGCTATGTTTGCGTCATCCTTCCCGACCGGCTGCGAACGGCACGGTCGACCTCAACGCTTCTGTCAGGAGCCCATCGCCATGACCGTCAGCACGCCGGATTACCTGAATTGCAGCCCCGATGTCGTCGGCGGCCTGATCGAAACCGTCTCGACCGCGTTGCTCAGCAACTTCCCGAAGGTGTCGGCCGACCCGTACGACATCGAACTCGTGCTCGACGCGCTGCGCGTGCTGCGGCCGCGCGTCGCCGAAATCGATACGCTCGACGGCATCCTGCACATGGTGCGCGGCCACTGGGACGATGCGATTCACGTGCTGCGCCAGGTCGGCGAAAACGCGCCGCGCTTCGGCTACGCCAAGGCGCTGCTCGCGTTTTGTCTGTCCGCGAAAGGCGACCCCGACTGGAAACAGTGCGCCGCCGAAGCCATGGAAAACAATCCGACGCGCGACACTCAATCGCTGGTGCGCGCGCTCGAAGCTCGCGAAGACCTGCTCAACGCGATGAAGGTCAAGCGCGCGGGCGGCCAGTTCGTCACGCCGAAGTCGTGCGAGGCGCTGGCTGAATTCGACGCGGAAACCGCCGAAGGCGCGCAGTCCGCCGAACCCGCGACCGCAGCGGCGCCCGCACCGGCCGCGGCCGCGCCGGTCGATTATGCGCACCAGTCGTTCCTGCGCGCCTGACCACGGAGCCGCCCATGACTGTCAATGCCACCACGACCGCCTTGCAGGCGTCGCTTGAGCAGATGTCGCAAAGCGCGGGCGCCGCGCCGGCCGCGCAGACCACGCCTGAACTGGCGGACAAGTTTCAGTCGCTGATGCAGAAAGGACAGATGAGCGCGCCCGCCACGCCGCAGCAGGACGGCACGGCGGTTGCCTCGAAACTGGTGGCGGCGCAGGACGCCGAGTTGCAGCATACCGTCAACGACGCGCTGCAACTCGCGCAGCAGGCGCCGACTATGTCGATGAACGAGATGAGCGCGGGCACCATCCGCATGACGCTCGAACTCGCCAGCACGCAGCTCGATCTGGAAGCGAAGATGGGCGTGGTGGATTCGTCGAAGTCGGCGATCGAAACGCTGATGAAAAACCAGTAACCCGTCATTCAACTTCGTCACGGACGCCGTCACCATGCTCGACCGATTGCCCGCTGTGCAGCCCGCCGTGCCGCCTGTCGCGCGGCCGGCCCGCCGAGCCGCGCCGCTGCTCTGCGTGCTGGCGCTGTGCGTCATGCTCGGCGGCTGCAAGAAGGAGCTGTACGGCAATCTCTCCGAGCAGGATGTCAACGAGATGGTGGTCGCGCTGCTGGAACGCGGCGTGGATGCGTCCAAGGACACGTCGGACGCGGGCAAGACATGGTCGCTCGATGTCGACGACGCGCAGATGGTGCGGGCCATGGAAGTGCTGCGCGCGCGCGGTCTGCCGCACAGCAAGTTCGACGACCTCGGCGGCCTGTTCAAGAAGGACGGCCTCGTCTCGACGCCGACCGAGGAGCGCGTGCGTTTCATCTACGGCACCTCGCAGGAGTTGTCGTCGACGCTCTCGAAGATCGACGGCGTGCTGGTCGCGCGCGTGCAGATCGTGTTGCCGAATAACGATCCGCTTGCGCAGACCATCAAGCCGTCGTCGGCGGCGGTGTTCATCAAGTACCGGCGCGACTCCGATATCGGCGCGCTGGTGCCGCAGATCAAGACGCTGGTCATGCACAGCGTCGAAGGGCTCACCTACGATCAGGTCAGCGTGACCGCGGTCGCGGCGGATCCTGTCGAATACTCGCAACTGCCGCAAAGCAACGGCGTCCCGGCGTGGTGGTTCGGCGTGCTGGCCGGGGTGATCGTGCTGGCCGCGACGGGGCTGCTGGTGCTCGCGCGCCGTGGCGTGATCGCCGGACGGCCCAGGAGCGGCGATGCCGCCGGCAACGCGGATGCCGCGGCTGGCGCGAGCGGGCGCTTCGCCGGACTGCTGGCGCGCTTGCGGCGTCTGCGTCCCGCGAACTGATCCGCCGACGCGGCTACGATGAACGCGCCGACCGATCTACCCTTCATGCGCGTGGCCGCGGCGCTCGATGCGTATCGCCGCAATCTCGCGAGCGCGGCCCGCTGGGCCGATCCCTCATGGAGCGCCGCGTTGCTCGGCGCGGATGCCGTGCAACTCGAAAGCTGGCGCATGGCGCTCGAACGCGCGAACAGCGCGGCGGTGGAGAACTGTTCACACGCGCTCGCCGATGCCGCCGCTGTCAAGCTGCCCGCCTTCGCGTCGCTCACGTATAGCGCGCTCAAACCGACGCCGTCCGGCGCGGCCCAGCCGAATGCCGTGCTGCTCGACGTGCTGCCGGTGCGTCACGCGCTGCAGGTGCTGCGCATGCGCGCCCTGTCGTTCCGCCGTGCCGAAGCGCGGCGTCTGATCGACAAGCGCACCCGTTCGCAGCTTTCCGAGTGGACCGGTGTCGGCGTCGACCGTCTCACGCAGGACGCGCATCTTGCCGATGCCCCCGATATTGCGCGCCTCGCCGCGCGCGCCGCGATGCCGCCGCTGACCGCGCTGGATGCCGGCACGCTCGCCGTCGAAGGCTGCGCGTTGCTGCTGCGCGACCTGGGCCATGTGAACGGTGCGAACGGCACCGGCGGCAGTGCGCGCGTGCCGTTTCCGCTGCTGCGTCTCGCCTTGCCGCGCGTGCTGCCGACACCGGCGTGGCTCGTGTCCGTTCCCGATTCGATCGACGCGGCCGGCTCGGCGCGCCTGTTCGCGCGGCTGTCCGATCTGCTACCGGAGTTTGCATGGCTATTTGGTTGAAGCGCGCGCGCTCCGCTTTCGGCGAAAACGACGCGCACGGCTGGTCCGCGCGCGTCGGCGTGGTCAGCGATGTGATTCCGCGCGCGACCTTCGGCGAACTGCTGTCGATCGACGAAGCCTACGCCGCGCTCGCCATCGAGCGCGAGGCCCTGCTTGCCGACGCGCGCGACGAAGCGGCGCGCATCGTCGATGCGGGTCATGCTCAGGCCGCGGAGATCGCCGCCCAGGCGCAGCGCGACTACGACACGGCCAGCGAGCAGGGCTATCGCGACGGTTGCGACCGTGCGCTCGCCGACTGGATGGAGCGTCTCGCCGATGTCGCCGACGCGCAGAACCAGTTGCAGATGCGCATGCGCGAGCGGCTCGCGCAGATCGTGGCGTCGGCGGTCGAGCAGATCGTGCGCGTCGAGCGTCACGAGGCGTTGTTCGAGCGGGCGCTCGCCACCGTCGACCGGATCGTGGAAGGCGCGACCTATCTGCGCGTGGCCGTGCATCCCGACGACTACGCCGAAGCCAAAGCCACCTTCGATCGGCTCGCCTCGCGCTGGCGCGATCTCGGCCAGCCGATCCCGCTTTCCGTGATCGCCGACAAGCGGCTCGATCCGGGCAGTTGCGTGTGCGAGTCCGACTTCGGCACGGTGGATGCGAGTCTCGACACGCAATTGCGCGCCATGCGCAGCGCGGTGTCGCGCGCGTTGAAGCGGTCCGTGGAAGAGGCTGATGCCGGCGGCGAGGAACCCGCCACGCCCGCTGCGCCAGACGGCGAGGAAGCCGCATGAGCACGCCGTGGCTGACCCGCACGGTCGATTTCGACCGTCTCACCGACGAGATCGAGCGCGAAATCCTGGCCGTGCCGGGGGTGGCGCGGACCGGCAAAGTGCTGGAAGTGATCGGCACGCTGATCAAGGTGGCCGGGCTCGATCTGTCGCTCGGCGAGCTTTGCGAACTGCGCGCGCCGAACGGCACGCTGCTGCAACACGCCGAGGTGATCGGTTTTACGCGCGACGTCGCGTTGCTCTCGCCGTTCTCGCGCCTCGAAAACATTTCGCGTTCGACGCAGGTGATCGGGCTCGGACGTTCGCTCGCCGTGAAAGTGGGCGACATGTTGCTCGGCCGCGTGATCGACAGCCTGGGCGAACCGGTCGACGGCGGGCCGCCGATTCATTCCGATACCTTGCGGCCGATCTTCGCCGCACCGCCCGACCCGATGAGCCGCCGCATGATCGATGCGCCATTGCCGACCGGCGTGCGCGTGGTCGACGCGATGATGACGCTCGCCGAAGGCCAGCGTATGGGCATTTTCGCACCGGCCGGCGTTGGCAAGAGCACCTTGCTCGGCATGTTCGCGCGTGGCGCGTCGTGCGACGTCAACGTGATCGCGCTGATCGGCGAACGCGGCCGCGAAGTGCGCGAATTCGTCGAGCTGATTCTCGGACCTGAAGGCATGGCGCGCTCGGTGGTGGTGTGCGCGACTTCGGATCGTTCGTCGATGGAGCGCGCCAAGGCAGCCTACGTCGCCACGGCAATCGCCGAATACTTTCGCGACCGTGGCCAGCGCGTGCTGCTGATGATGGACTCGCTTACGCGCTTTGCGCGCGCCGGCCGCGAGATCGGCCTTGCCGCCGGCGAGCCGCCGGCGCGGCGCGGCTTTCCGCCGTCCATCTTCGCCGAATTGCCGCGCCTGCTCGAACGCGCGGGCATGGGCGAAACGGGTTCGATCACCGCGCTTTATACCGTGCTCGCCGAAGACGACAGCGGCAGCGATCCGATCGCGGAAGAAGTGCGCGGGATTCTCGACGGCCACATGATCCTGTCGCGCGAAATCGCGGCGAAAAACCAGTATCCGGCGATCGACGTGCTCGGCAGTCTGTCGCGCGTGATGCCGCAAGTCGTGCCGGACGGCTACGTGCAGGCAGCCGCGCGGATTCGCGAATTGATGGCGAAGCATCGCGAAGTCGAGATGCTGCTGCAGATCGGTGAGTATCAGCCCGGCACCAACGCGCTCGCCGACGAGGCGATCGCCAAGGCCGACGCGATCAAGGCGTTCCTTTCGCAGCGCACCGGCGACTATGCCGCGCCGAACGACACCGAGGCGCAACTCTACGACCTGAGCGGGCTCGGCTGATGAGCGCGGGATCGAAAGGCCTGCAGCAACGGCGCATCGTCGCACTGGAGCGATCCTGCACGCGGCGGCGCCGTCTCGACGAGACCTTGCGCTTCACGCTCACGGCGCAGCGCAGCGCGCATGCGCCGCTCGAAGCCGCACGCGACGCGAAGGCGGCACAAGTCGCGCACGAAGCGGGCGTGCTGCAGTTCTACCAGCATCGCGTGGACGGCATGATGACGGGCACCGAAGCCTTCTCGCTCGACGACCTGAACAACTGCCGGTTGTATATCGGCGTGGTGAACGACCGGCTGCGCGTGTTCGAAACAGAACTCGCGCATGCCGAAGCCGCGGTGCAAGCGAACCTCGCCGCGATCGCGCAGACCCAGCGCGAGATCGCGTTGAATCAAGGCCGCATCGATCTATGCGGCGAACGGATTCGCGACATCCGCCGGGTTCAGGAGAATGCCGCCAGCGACGCGAGTGACGAAGAGGCCGAGGAAACCGCGCTGGCGCGGCGCTTCCAGGCGCGCGGGGCGCACGCATGAACGACATCGCATCGGCGTTGCCGCAACTCGGCTCGCTGCTGGTCGGCTATATCACGTTGATCGGCGTGTGTTCGCTGCGCCTGTTCATCGTGATGTTCATTTTTCCGCCGACCGCCGACGGTCTCCTGCAAGGCGTGGTGCGCAATGCCATCGTGCTGCTGTTCAGTTCGTACGTGGCCTACGGCCAGCCTGCCGCGTTCATGCAATCGCTGCACGGCGTGCTGCTGCTCGAAGTCGGCTTGCGCGAGGCGTTGATCGGACTCGCCATCGGCTTCGCGGCTTCGGTCGTGTTCTGGGTCGCGGAAAGCGCGGGCACGTATATCGACGATCTGACCGGCTACAACAACGTGCAGATCACCAACCCCATGCGCCAGGAACAGTCGACGCCGACCGCCACCTTGCTCAGCCAGATTGCGTCTGTTGCATTCTGGGCGCTCGGCGGCATGACGTTTCTGCTCGGCACGCTGTACGAGTCGTATCACTGGTGGCCGATTATCTCGGCGGGGCCGAACGTGTCGAACATTCTCGAATCGTTCGTGCTCACGCAAACGGATTCGCTGATGCAATCGGTCGCCAAACTCGCGGCGCCGATGATGTTCATTCTGCTGCTGATCGACTTCGCCTTCGGCTTCGCCGCGAAGTCCGCTTCGAAACTCGATCTGATGACGCTCAGTCAGCCGGTCAAAGGCGCAGTCACGGTATTGATGCTCGCGTTGTTCGTCGGCATCTTCGTGGATCAGGTGCGAGACCAGGTGACGTTGCGCGGTCTCGCCGCCGAGTTTCGCGTGCTCTCCGATACGACCAAGACGCCGGCCGCGAACGATGCGCCCAATGCATCCGCGCCCGTAGCGAAGCCTTGAGGTTATGTTGAGAATGCATGCGCAACGTACCGCATTGCAACGGCGTCGCGGCAAAACTCAAACCTTCTCAAATGCGCCGCGAATATCAGATTAATTGAAACTTCGCTTGATGCGAATCGTTACATTGACTCCACCGAACGCAACGCGCGTGCCGCGTGCGACGCGTTCCTGCACTCAGAGGAGTCGTCCATGTTCTCGATGCTTTACTTCCCCGTGGTGTCCGCACTCGCGACGCCCGCACCTTGCAAACACACGCCACTGTCCGGCCGTTTCCTCGACACCTTGCTCGACGGCAAGGTGAGCGCCGCGAGCCAGCTCGCGAGCCGCTGGGCCGACGAAGCGGGTCACGCCGAAGCCGCGCCGCATGCACTGCAACTGCACGCGGATCTGCAACTGATGCTGGGTATCGAAGTCGAGGCGGAAGAGAACTACCGTCGTTCGCAGAAACTGATTCGTTCGTCGAAGCATGCGATCCGCACGGCGTCCTGCCGCAATGCCGCGTGGCAGGCGTTGTTCCGTCACCGGCTCGGCACCGCGCTAGCCTGTTTTTCGCGTGTCGCGGACGAACCCGAGATCGAGCCGGCTCGCGCGGTGGAAGCGCACTTCGGGATCGTCTGCGTGCTCAATGAACTGGGCCGCACCAGCGAAGCCGCCGACGCGCTCGACGATCTGTTCGAACGCGTGGAACGCGATCTCGACGATGCAGCGGGCCATTGGCACGCACTGCTTGCCACGATGCGTTTCGACCTGGCTGTGCAGATGGAAGTGCGGGCCGCGACGGCGCTGCGCGATCACGTCTACTGGCATTCGGGTTTGTCGAGCGAACACGCGCCGCGGTCCGGTCAGGGCGTTGACATGAGCGTCGACGGTCTCTCGCGCGCGGTGTTCGGTGTGCGCTCGCCATTGCTGCGCGCGCGTATCGACTATCTGCAGCAGTTGCGCCTCGCCGCCTGCGCGGATCGCGATGCGATCGGCGAATTGCAGCGTCATTTGCAATGGTCGCGTGAGCAGGGTCTCGGCGACTATCAGCGCACGCTGCGACTGGAAATCGCACTCGCGACGCTGGCGGGCGCGGCGCCGCATCTGGCCTGCTCGATTCTGGAGCCGCTGCATCAGATCGGCCGCAACGGCACCACCGGCCACCGTCAGCTCGAATACCTCTACTGCACCGCGAAAACGCGCCAGGCCGAAGGTCGCGCGCAGGAATCGCTGCAACTGTATAGCCGCTATGCGCTCGTTGCGATGCAGTGTCTGCGCGAAGACTCGCAGGCCCGCGCGCCGTTCCTGCAACGCAGCGCAAAAGCCTCGCCGCAACTCGACGATGTGGGCGCGCGCCTGCCGGCCAAGTATCGCCGCGCATACAGCTATGTGCTCGACAACCTGGACCGGCGCGATCTCTCGGTGCGCGAGGTGGCCGCGGAAATCGGCGTGACCGAACGCGCGCTGCAAAGCGCCTTCAAGAATTTCCTCGGGCTGTCGCCGACTGAATTGATCCGCCGTCAGCGCATGGAACGGATTCGCGCCGAACTCACCGACCGCTCTTATTCCAGCGATCGTGGCGTGCTAGGCGCGGCGAGCAAATGGGGCGTGCAGAACCGCTCGACGCTCGTCAACGGATATCGCAAGCAGTTTCATGAAGCGCCGTCCGAGACGCTCGAACGATAGCGCGTTCGCTGCCGCTCGCCGCGGCGGCGTGCGACTTGACTCGCGGTTTCTTTCCTTCACCTTCACTCAGTCGACTCCATGAAATCGAAGACGCTCTTCTGCGCCGCGTGGCTCGCGGCGTCCCTCACGCTGGGCGGGCTGCAACCCGCCAGCGCGGCGCCGGTGCGATGGCGCAGCAACGCGGTGCATATTGCCGTCGAAGGCAAGGACCTGAAAGACGTGCTGCGCGATTTCACCGCAAGCCAGGGCGTGGCCGCATCGATCGCGGGCAACGTTCAGGGCACGGTGACCGGCCGCTTCGACACATCGCCGCAGCGCTTTCTGGACACGCTCGCCTCGACCTTCGGCTTTGTCTGGTTCTATGACGGCAGTGTTTTGTCGATCAGCAGCGCCAACGACGTCACGCATCAGGTGATCAAGCTCGATCATGCGTCGGCCGCGGATCTGCGCGCGGCGCTGCACACCATGAGCGTCGACGACTCGCGCTTTCCGGTGGTGTACGACGAAAGCGCGGGCACGGCCATCGTCAACGGGCCGCCGCAGTATGTGCAGATGGTGAGCGAGATCGCCCGTCGTCTGGATGACAACGCGAGCCGCCGCAGCGGGTCGGTGATTCGCGTGTTCAAGCTCAAGCATGCATGGGCCGCCGATCACAAGGTGCAGATCGACGGCAACACGATCACGGTGCCGGGCGTGGCGACCGTCCTGTCGAACATGTATCACGCGAAACAGGGGAGGGGCGGTGGTGGTGGCCAGTCGCAGACTTCGATGTCGCCGAACATGCAACGCGTACCGCCGATGACCGACGTGGGTGGCGGCGACAGCGGCGGCGGCCAGGTGTACAACCCGCCGTTGCCGCCCAATATGGCGGACGGGCAGGGCGCGACGCTCGGCGGCCTGGTCGGCAATGCGCAGCCGTCCAACTACGGCAGCCCAGGCAATGTCGGCTATGCGAATGCGCCGGGCGGTTCGCCGACGAGCCCGCCGAGCGGCGGCGATCTCTCGTTGCCGATCATGCAGCCGGACCCGACCACCAACTCCGTGCTGATTCGCGATACGCCACAGCGTATCGACCAGTACGCGACGCTGATCGATCAGCTCGATACGCGGCCCAAGCTGATCGAGATCGAGGCGCATATCATCGAAATCGACGACGACGTGCTGGCGCAGATCGGTGTGGACTGGCGCGCGCACAACAGCCATCTCGACTTCCAGACCGGCACCGGCACGAATCAGCAGAACAGCTTCGCGAACGGCTCGATCAATCCGAACTTCGGCACCACGACGCTCGCCGACGGCACCACGGTCGTTTCCGCGACGCCGGTGGGCGCCTCGATTACCGCCGTGCTCGGCGACGCCGGGCGGTATCTGATGGCGCGCGTCAACGCTTTGCAGACCACCTCGAAAGCGAAGATCGATGCATCGCCGAAGGTCGCGACGCTCGACAACGTCGAAGCGGTGATGGACAACAAGACCAAATTCTTCGTGCGCGTATCGGGCTATACGTCGGCGGATCTGTACAGCGTGTCCACGGGCGTCTCATTGCGCGTGCTGCCGATGGTGGTGCAGGAAAACGGCCAGATGCGCATCAAGCTCGAAGTGCATATCGAGGACGGTCAGCTCACCGGTCAGCAGGTCGACAACATTCCGGTGATCACCAGCAGCGAGATCAATACGCAAGCCTTTGTGGGCGAGGGGGAGAGTCTGCTGATCGCGGGCTATAGCGTGGACAACGACTCGAACGGCGTGACCGGCGTGCCGGGTCTGTCGAAGATTCCGCTCATCGGCGCGCTGTTCCGGTACAACAACGACCAGCGCTCGCATATGGAACACGTCTTTCTGTTGTCGCCACGGGTGCTCGATCTGTAATCGGCATGCGCCGGAGTTCGATGTGAAGGCAGGGGCAAGGGCGGTCTGAACCGCGCTTGCCCCTGCTTGCGTTCGATGCGGTGCGCGGCCTCGTTAGCCGCGCGTCAACTTTAGCGCCGGCGTGCATTGCCTCTCAATAGCGCCGCGGGCACCGAGAACGACGTCAGCGCCGGCGAAGCCTCGCTGCCTGGCAACTCCTCGCCGTGCGCCGCGAAGCTCGCGACCGGGTGCACGAGGTGCGCCGTGCCGCCGTGCCACATCGCGGCATACTGGCCCCACGGTTGCGCGTTGCGCGCGGCTTCACTGTCTTTCGCATGCACGTCCAGCGTCATGCATGGTCGGGCCGTCGGCGCGATGCATTTGCTGGCGGCTTCCTTGCGATCGATGTCGACGGCCTGGGTGATTGCCGCAATCGCATCGGCGGTTTGCGCGGCCGGCTGGATTTCGGGCAGGCCGGCGATGATCGCTTCGCTCTCCGTCTTGCCGTCGCACAACTCGACGCGATATCCGTGCGCATACATCGTGCGAAGCTGAACGCCGGATGCGCCGTTCAATCCCAGTTTCTTGCGCAGCTTGTAGATATGCTGTTCGAGCGTGCGCCCGACGATATCTTCGGTGCTGCTCCAGATCGCACCCGCAATCTGACGGCGGCTCACGTACTCGCCGGCGCGTGAGAACAGCAGCCACGCAATTGCGAATTCGCGCACCGTCAGGCGGATTTCGCGTTCGTCGATCAGGACCGTGCCCGTGCGCCGGTCGAGACGGTAAGGGCCGAGTTCGGCCCAGTCTTCGGCTTGCACCGGCGTCGGCGACTGGAACCGGCGCAACGCCTGGTAGGTGCGGACTTCGAGTTCGCCACGGTCGATCGGCGAGAGCACGACGTCGTCGGCGCCCACTTCGAAAGCGCGCTCGATGCTGTCGCGATCGGCGAACGCGCCGATCACGATCAACGGCGCGCGGCGGTCGCCGTAGCAGGCGCGGCGCGCGAATACGGCGCGCGTCGCGTCGATGCCCGTGGCGGCGTCGACGAGGATGGCGTGATAGTCCTCGCGATAGATCGCCCGCGACAGCGCGACGTCATCGAGGAAGCGGCAGCATTCGATCGTATCCTCGCGAAAGCATTGGCAAATCAGATTGAACAGGCTGCTGCTGGTGGTCATCACGGCGAATTTCAACATGCCCTCCCGGGACAGATGCTTAAGGTTGCTTCCTGAATCGCATTGCGTGTCCCGCAAATTACGGCCCTTAAAATATCAGGGCTGTAACGAATTGTTTCGCCCCAAGATGTATTGAAATAGCATGAAAGGTCGCTGATTTGTTTGGCACGGCTTTGTTCAGGTGAATAAGCGTGCAGATCGCCGGTATTAGCCGCGAGATGCGCGGCGGTACGCAATTACGGTAGCAATTTCCGTTACCTTTTCCAGTTCCGGTAAAAGAGACTTAAGCCGCCCGGAATCGCACGCGAAGCAAGGTTCGCAGCACCTTTCAGCGTTGCAAGGCATATTTACCTTTGTTGAGAATCTGGAAAGCCCAATTTAAGGAAGATGGCTTCGCGTCGCCATGAGCTTTGTTGAATCTGTGAGACGGCCGGCTAATTAGACTCGCACGTGGCGGGCGCAAAAGCGGCGCCGGGCCGTATTTCTTTCTCCGACGATTCCATTGCGAGTGCGTTCATGTCCTTTCTGTTAAACGCCTGGTATGTCGCCGCTTTCGCGCACGAGGTTCACGCCCGCAAGCCATTCGCACGCACGCTGCTCGGGCGGCCCGTGGTCTTGTATCGCGACGCCGAACAGCGCGCAGTCGTGCTCGACGATCGCTGTGCGCATCGCTTCGCGCCGTTGTCGCAAGGGCGGATCGTCGACGGCGCGCTGGAGTGTCCTTATCACGGGCTGCGCTTCAGCGCGAGCGGGCAGTGCGTCCACAATCCGCACGGCGACGGCCGGGTGCCCGCGGGCGCGAAGGTGCGCGCCTATCCGGCGCTCGAACGTTACGGTGCGATCTGGTTCTGGCCCGGCGATCCCGCGCGCGCCGACGCCGCGTTGCTGCCGCCGTTTCCGTTCGTCGATCCCGCGGTCAACATCACGCACGACGGTTATCTGCACACGCGCGCGCACTATCAGTTGAGCGCCGACAATCTGCTCGATCTGAGCCACTTCCAGTTTCTTCATCCCGACACGCTCGGCAGCGAGGCGATTGCGCGCGGCGACGTGCAGTCGGGCAATCTCGACGACATTGTCTGGGTGCGCCGCAGCGCATACGACGAAGCGTTACAGCCGTTCGTCGCGCAAGGCTTCGGCATTGCGCCCGGCACGCGCGTGGATCGCTGGATGGACGTGCGCTGGACGCCGCCCGGACTGCTGTCGATCGTGGTCGGCGTGACGGCGGCGGGCATGCCGCGCGAAGCCGGGTTGATCGCGCCGTCGGCGCATTGGCTTACGCCGGAGACCGAACGCACGACGCACTACTTCTTCGCGTTCGGCTTGCCGAACGAGATGGGCGAAGCCGCGCTCGCACTTGTGCGCTATGCCGTCGAAGGACTCATGAAGCCGTTTGAATGCGAGGATCTGCCGATGCTCGAAGCGCAGCAGAACAACCTCGGCGACAACGACTTCTGGGCGATGCAGCCGGCGCTCCTGCCGATCGATGCCGGTGCGATTCGCGCGCGGCGCGTGATGGAGCGGCTGATCGCGGCGGAGCGCGGCGATCAGCCCGCGCCCGCGCGCACGATGGCGATTACGCCGGTGGCGGTTGCTTCGCGCGTGGTGGCTTGATGGCCACGGTACTGGACGTTGCAACCACGGGCAGCGGCGAATCGCGTCGTGCGGCTGGGGTCGTGGAGGGCGCATCGCTCAACGCGGTGTGGGTCGAATGCATCGTCGAAATGCTGAGCGCGGCCGGTGTGCGTCATGCGGTGCTGTGCCCCGGTGGACGTGCAAGCGCCATGTGCCTCGCATTCGACGCGCATCCGCGCGTGGCCGTCGAGATGGTGTGCACCGATGAACGCAGCGGCGCTTTCGTCGCACTCGGACTGGCGAAGGCGAGCGGCTCGCCGGTGGCGCTCGTCACGACGTCCGGCTCGGCGATTGCGAACGTACTGCCGGCGCTGACCGAAGCGGACACTGCCGACGTGCCGCTCGTCGTGCTCACCTGCGACCGTCCGCGAGCGTTGCGCGGTGCGGGCTTTGGACAGATGGCCGATCATCTCGGCGCGACGCGCGCGTTCGTGCGCGCGCAGGCGGATCTGGCCGATCCGGTCGATTCGGCGCACGCGATGTCACAGGCGCGCGGTGCGCTGGCGGTTGCGCTTGCCGCAATGGTCGAGGGCGTTGCGGATCGCGAGGGCGTGTTGTCGCGTGCCGATGCGCATCCGCCCGCACGGCGGCCGACGCGCGGGCCGGTGCATGTGAATGTGCCGCTGGCGGGCGTCTACGATGCGGTGGAGACGCAGCCGGTTTCGGTGGAAACGGTGCGTGCCGCGCGCGCGCCGATGGCGTCGTGCGAAGCCGCCGTCTCTTCGCAAGCTCATACGCCCGATACGCGCGCGGTCGAAATAGTCGAGCGCATCATGGCGCGCGTGTGCGCGAAGCGCGGCGCCCGTCCGCTCGACGACGGCCTGCACGGCCTGATCGTTGTCGGCCCCGAACCCGGCGTGCCGCTCGACGCCATTTTCGCGTTGGCGGCCGCGACCGGTTTTCCCGTGCTCGCCGATGCCGGCAGCGGCTTGCGGTCGGGGCCCGCAGCGCTGGCTCCGCAAGCGGCGTCGCGTGGCGCGGCGGGTGCGTTGATCGTCAACGCGTTCGATGTGTTCGGCGGCGCCGCGCGGCTCGCCGCGGCGCGCGCGGAATTGATCGTGCGCTTCGGCCTCGCGCCGGTGATGCCGGTGCTGCACGCGTACCTCGAAAAGCAGGCCGACGTGCCCACGATCAAGATCGCGTCTTGCGGCGTGGCGCATGACTATCTGCATCAGGCGCTCGATCCGCGCGACGTGTTGGCGGCGCCTTCGGTGGGTGCGTTGCGTAAGCTCGCCGAAGCGCTGTGCCGTATTGCCCCACCTCCACGCGCCACGCCCGTCGCCTTCTCCTGGCGCGACCGCTGGGCGAGCGTCGCGAGTTACGGCGCACGCGAGCGTCGCGCTTGTGTCGCGTCGCTCGAATGGGGTGAAGTGGCGGCGGTTCATCGCGTGCTGGCGGCGCCGGGTTTTGCCTTCGTCCATCTCGGCAATTCCATGTCGATGCGGCATGCCGATATTGGCTACGACGTGCGCGCGATACGACAGGACGTGTATGTCAACCGCGGCGTGAGCGGCATCGACGGCACGCTGTCGACCTTCATCGGCGAGGCGCTCGCAAGGCGCGACGCCGGCTTGCTGTTGCTCGGCGATCAGGCTCTGGTCCACGATCTGTCGGCGTTGGCGAGCGCGCAGCGCGTGAGCACACCGGCATGCGTCTGCGTGATCGACAACGGCGGCGGCGCGATCTTCGACTTCTTACCGATTGCGCAGGCGCCGGCGTATCGGCGCACGATCCGCAATCCGTACCGCCTCGACATCGGCGCGCTGGCGCAGGCTTTCGGGTTGGCGCATCGGCGTGTCGAGACACGCGACGCACTCGACCATGCGCTCGCCGAAGCCGCCGCTCACCCGGGCGTGACGCTTGTCGAAGTCGCCGTCGAACCGCATTCCGGCGCGATGCAGATGCATCAGCTTGCACAGGCACTGGGAGCGGCATGATGGATTGGGGCATCGTCGAGAGTCCGCTGGAGCGTTCGCTCGCGGCGTTGAACCGCTATGCCAGTGCAAGCGCACCAGACGAAGTCTTTCTCGACGACATGCAGCAGCGCATCGGCGCCGCGCGTCGCGCGCCCGATCGCGACGGCTCGCGTGCGCGGGGTGACGCGCCGCGCGTGCTATTACTCGGCTACAGCGGCGCGGGCAACACCGGCGCCGATCTGCGCACGATCGAGACGATCGCGCAACTGCGACGCCTGCTTGCGCCGTGTGAGCCCCGCATCACGCTGTTCGCGCTCGGCGATTGTTTCGATCATCCGCTATTGGCCGGCACCCCGCGTCTTACGCCGGCGCTCCCTTATTTACCCGATGCGCTCGACGCCGCAGTGCGTGACGCCGATCTCGTGCTGAACGTGGAAGGCTCGACTTATACCTCGAAGTTTTCCGATTCGCTGGCGGGCGTGCTGATCGGCGGGATCGCGCTCGCCCATGCGCATGAGCGGCCGGCGATTGCCTATGGTGTCGACAGCGGCAGGATGAGTGTTGCGCTCACCCGCTTCGTCGAGCGTAACGCCGAGTCCGGCGAGATCATCTGCCGCAACGAGGCTGTGCGCGCGCAACTCGCTTCGCTCGGCGTGCGCACGCATGCGGGTGCCGATACGGCGTGGACCTATCGGGCGCCGTCTGAAGCAGGCAACGTGGCGCAAGGTGCGCGGCGCGTCGCACTGTGTCCGAACAATCCGTTCTGGTGGCCGGTGCATGCCGACGCCGCACGGGCCCGCGAACTCGACGCGCGCAGTGAGGCATCGCCGTTTCGTTATGGGCCGCTGCATTTCCACACTTGGGACGCGGCGCGCGCCGAAGCCTATCACGCGTATCTCGACCGCTTCGCGCGGATCGCCGTCGAACTGAAGGCGCAGGGCTATACGCCGGTGCTCGTGGGCATGGAGCAACTCGATCGCAGCGCGTGCGCCGATCTGGCGGCGCGTGTGCCGTTCGCCATCGATACCGTCGCGCGCGGCCCGCATACGCTCGACGAAGTGGCCGCCACGGTCGCGCATGCCACGTGCGTGGTGACGACGCGCTATCACGCGGCGGTGCTGGCGATGTCGCACGGCGTGCCGGTGTTCGGCCTTTCGATGGACACGCGCATCGAGCGCTTGTTGAGCGAAGCGGGCTGCGCGCAATGGAGCGCAGCATGCGATCACGAAGACGGCGCCGATGCCGCGCTCGAAGCAATCGCATCGCTGCGTAACGGCGAGGTGCGCACCGCACTGATCGCTGCCTACGATGATTACGCGCGGATACAACGCGCCCGTTTCGACGCGATGGGCGAGAGATTGCGCGTCGTGCTCGGGGGTTAAGCGCGATTTCATGCCCCTTGCATCTTGCATCTTGCACCTTGCACCTTGCACCTTGCACCTTGCACGTTTGCGCGTGATCAACGCGACCAGCAAGCACTTCATGCGGGCTGCATGGAAATGATCCGGCCTCTGTCATCAGCGTGACAGAAACTTCGTTTTGCCGTTCGGCAGTTCCGGTTTGTCGCGGATCGCGGTGTCCCTTTCCGATGTACTAATGGATCGAGCCCCGAAAATCCCGGAGAACGCCATGTCCACACCGTCGATTCCAAGCTCTCATCACGGGGGGCACGTGCCGGGCGAGAACAACGGCGAGCACGGCTCGAATGATCCCGCCACGCAATCCTCTTCTTCAACGACACCGACTCCGACCGGCGAAGGCAATGCCCAATTGTCCAGGCTCGGCAAGCTGAAGGCGAAGCTGTCGGGCGTGGCCAGGCGCACGGGCGAGGGCGTCGCGTCGATCGAGTCGCCGCTCGGCTCGACCGCATCCGGCGGCTATCTGGGGTGGGGCGCGAATAATACGGTGTCGTCCGGCGGCGGGGTGGCGAGCGCGTCCGGCCACGTCTCGGAAGGCACGAAAACGGTCGCCGAAGTCACGGGTGCCCTTGGCGCGGTGCCGCAGGCACTGGATATCGTCTCCACCGCAGTCGGCACGGCGCACAAGGCTTTCACCTTGTCGAAACATGCGCAGGCAGTGAGCACCACGGAAAAGGGCACGCTCGAAGGGGATGAAGCGCGGCGCGTGCTGCCCCAAAGCAAGGGCAATCTCGGACGAGCCGTGCCCGGCGCGATCCGCGATGTCGGACTCGGTTCGCTGAATATGGCGAGCCGCATGCAATCGGTGGCGCATCCGGGCACGTCGCTGTATGGCAAGCCGCCCCATCCGGTGAACGCGGACGGCGGCCTCGCCATTGCCTCCGGTGCGATGTATGTGGCGGCCGGCGCGCTGCAGAGCAGAAAAGTCGATCGCGGCGTGCAGCGTACCCATGCGTTCGGCGCCGCGCTCAACCATCCGGCGAGCGCACGCGAGGACACGACGAGCGAGACGATGCAGGCGCTCGACGATTTGCACAGCAGGCGCGATATCGACCCGAACGTCTATTCGATCTTGCGTCAGCGCAGCGAAAGCGACGTGCGGAAATTCGTCGAGAATTTCGACGCGCTAGGTCCCGACGGACAGCGTGCGCTGAACAAGACGCTGCATTTCGCGGGCGAGCAGAACAAGCTCAATGTGCTGAACTTCACCCGCAAGACGAATCTGAACACGGCGAGCACGCGCCGCGCGATTCGCGAGGACGTGATCGATGCGTTCATCAAGTCCGATCTGAATCAGGGCGGAGCCAACGCGGCGCTGGAGCAAGCCGGAACCAGCGCGGCGGCGGAGGAGGGCGGAACCGGTACGGTGAGCGAGCATGGCGGGGCCGGCGCGGTGGCGGACCCGGCGCGAATCAACGCGGTGCTCGACGAGATGAAGACGGTCAGGAAAGAGTCGCGCGGCAGGCGCGTCGGCCCGGACCTGAGCACGTTACCCGACGAACTCAAGACCGGCGAGCTCGACAAGAACGCCTTGTCGGCCATCGCCCGTTCAGGCAATCCGGAGGCCTTTCTGGCCCGCTACCAGAACCTGTCCGCCGCCGACAAGACGCGCGTGCGCGACACGCTGCACTTCGACTCGTGGCGTTTCTGGAGAAGCGATGCCACCTTGCCCACGACGAGATATCAGCGCAGCGATATCCGCGTGGCGCTGGTGAAGCATTTCTCCGACGGCGCGACAATCGAGCGGCTGCAAACGCTCAAGCGGCGCTACAACGGGAAGGTCGTGCCGTTGAAGGCGAGCGGCATACCGGCGCAGACCGCCGAGCCGCCCGAGATGCTGAAGCATCACGTGACGGCATACCAGGGGCTCAACCTCGATAACCTCAAGGAAGAAAAGCGCCACGCCAAGGTGCAGATCGCGTATGGCGGAGTGAACATGGCGATGGGCGTCGCCGAACTCGCCGTCAATCCCGTGGCCGCCGCGACTGCCGGACAGCTGAGCGCGTCGCGCGCGGTGCTGAGTCCGGTGTATCTGATCTATGCGGGGCGCCGCGGCATCGTCAGCTATATCACGCAAAAGAACGCGCGGCCGATCGACTCGAAGATGCACGAGGAAGCGCTAATGCGCGCGATGCCACGTCTGCGTGAAAGAATCGAAACAGGCGGCGCGCCGACGAAGGATCTGAAGAACCGCGACATGTTTCTGCGCGGCGAACTGAAGCTCAGCGAAGCGGATATCAGGAAGCTCAACGCACTGGAGTTGAGCGGCAACCATGCGGGCGCGCGGGAGTTTCTCGCGGCAAAGCATCCCGAGAACAATGTATTGATCGCGCTGCGCAAGCTGGCCGATGAACGCGGCGGGGTGAGCTCGGAGTTTCATCGCAACGAGGCGCGCAAGCTGATCGACGACGAGGCTCAGACATACGACTCCGACGAGTTGCGAGCTATCGCCGACGGCTCGAATCCGGATGAGTCGTTTGCCGCACTCAAGACGCACTTTCTCGAGCATGCGGCTTACCGGCCCGACACGGCGATCAGAACGTTATCCGAACAATTGTCCGCGGGTACGGTGAAGGGCGAGGTGGGTTTCGACAAAGCCCCTTACCAGGGCAGAAATCCCGACGACATCGCCACGGAGTTCAGAACGCGCTTTGCGCAGGACAATCCGCCGTTCGCGATCCGGCAGTTTGTCGCGAGCTGGCGGGCGGGCGGCGAGGGCGGCGTGCAGGCGCGGAACATGTTGCGCGATTGCCGCTTCACCGAAAAGGACATCGCCACCCTCAATGACATGCCGGAGAAAGACGCGTGCAAGTGGCTCGAAGGTCATCTGTTCGGTGAGAACGTGCGGCGACGTTTTTCCATGGTCGCGCTCGACCAGCCGGGCCGCAATCGCGCGGCGAATGCGGCCCGGCATGTGCAGCTCGAACCGTCGGACGCAGCCGAGCCTTTGCAGTGGCGCAGTCATTTCGAAGAGGCCGGCGTCGATGTGATCGACAACCCCGGCACGCCGGGCCTCGATTCGATGTTGTACGCGCTGCATCAGAATTTCTCGGGTGAAAGCGACGCGTCTTCGAGCACGATGCATAAGCAGGTGATGCAGGCGCGCGAGGCGGTGATCGGAGAGTTGCGCAGAAACCGGACCGAAGCCGAGGCGGGGAATCAGAGTCAAGCTGAAGGTGAGGGCGAAGCCAGCCATGCTCGGCCGCTGCTGCCTGTCGATGTGGCGCGTGACGCGGAGACTATCGTGAACGTCGCGGCGGGCGTTTTCGGCAAGCCGGGTGCGACGGTCGCGCTTGTCGATACGGCGGCTGGGCAGGGGCTTCGGCGTATTGGCGGCACGGGTGGCGCCAATGCGCCAATTGGCGCGGTGGTGTGCTACGACAGTCAGTCGAAGCGCACTTTCACGCTGCACGGCGGCAAGCCTGACTTGGGGAACGCGCTGGGTCGTGGGCCTTCGAGAAGCGGGAGCGTCGCATCGTCGGGGGCGGGCAATGTTTTGCCGTCGAACAACGCTAGCGCATCGACATCGAATAATACGGCGGCATCGGCTAACGTTATCGCGCCGGCAGTGAGCGCGGCAGAGGCATCGACGCCGGACAACGCCACGACCTCGACATCCACGACGACCACACTTTCATCTTCCCCGCGCGCCAGCACCGAAAGCAGCCGCCCACCGCAATTGCCGACCATCGAGCCTGTAGGCGGCTTCCTGGGAGAAGTCCTCGGCAGGATGAACGAGTAGTCTCGCTCGAGCGGGGCCGCGTTGCGGACCCGCGTGTCACCGCAACATCACCACGCTAGTGTCGACTCCCACGCATGCGGCGCTTTCTCCTCGCCCGAATCACGGTCACGCGCGAACGCCGGCATGACGTCCCGCGCGAACCGGTGCATCGACTCCATCGCCATGTCATGCGGCATCGAGCCGAACCAGAAGCTCGCGCTGAAGTAATCGCAGCCGAGGCCTTGTTGAATCCGGCGCAACTGGTGAATGCATTCGTCGGCGGTGCCGATCACGAGAAAGTCGCTGCGCAGCACCGCGTCTGACGGTTCGTCGGGTAGCGGCGCCGCCGGCACGATGCCGTCGACCACCTCGCCCATGTCGTGACGCAGACGCAGCGTCGCACGTCCATTCCAGCGCGCATACTCGACGGCCTCGCGCGCCTGCGCCTCGTTTTGCGCGACGAACACGGGCCGCTGCGTGCCGATGCGCACGCTGGCTAGCGCGCCCGCAAGGTCCGGATAGTGGCGCCGTACGTCGGTCAGCTTCGAGATCGGTTCGAGCACGCCGGTGAAGAGATTGGCGCGCCGCTTCACTGCCTGTTCGACCGACGCCCGCCGGCTCGAATTGACCACCAGCCACAACGGGATTGCACGTTGCAGCGGTTGCGGCACGAGGCCCGTGCGCGGCACGCTGAAGTGCTCGCCGTGATGCGAGAACAGAGGCTCGCGCAGCGCTTTGAGCAGCACGTCGATCGCTTCGTCGTCGCGCGCCGAGGTCGTGCCTTTGACGAGCTGGAAGCGCTCGTACTGGTAGCTTTGGTAACCGCTGCCGAGCCCGGCTTCGACGCGTCCGCCGCTCAGCACGTCGAGCGTGGCGAGTTCTTCCGCGATCACCAGCGGATGATGCAGCGGCACCGGCACGATCGCCGGCCCAAGCCGCAAATGGCGGGTGCGCGCGGCGATATGCGAGAGCAGCATCAACGGTCGCGACGAGTGCGAGTAATTCGTGAAGTGATGCTCGGCGAGCCACAGATGACTGAAGCCGAGCATGTCGGCGGCTTCCGCCATGGCGATGGCGCGCTGGTAAAGCTCGGCGGCGGGCGCGGGCTCGGGAGCCGGCAACGTCATGAACAAACCGAATTGCATCGTCGACTCCTGAGCGAATGTCAGTGCGCGGCCTGGTTCGCCGACAAGGCGACCGGCGCGAGGCCTTTGGCGCGATAGAACATGTAGGTTGCGCCATACGGTACGAGCAGATGCGCGCCTTCGACCTCGCATTCCGGCTGCGGCGGCAGGCCGCCCGAGGTATCGATGCGCTGGATCGAACTGATGTCGGCGAAACGGCCCTCGCCGGGACGCGGCGCGGCGACGAAGCGCGCCGTGTAGCGCACCCACGTCAGCGCATTCGCGCCCACCTGGCTTTCCGCGGCGACCTTGCCGATCACATAGCTGCCGTCGTACGAGAGGAAGTAGCGGCCCGGCGCGACAGTGCCGGCGCTCTGGCCGTACGAGTCGACGAGGATGGCTTCCGAACCCAGCGGGTCCCACAACAGTTGGGTGCCGTCGCGGGCGACGCCGGGCAGCGCCATGCCGGGCTGCGTGGCGGCTTTGATGCGCCGGCACACGTAGGTTTCGTCGCCGTGCGTGGTCATCACTTCCTGCAACACTTCGTGCTGGCCGGCGCGCAGTTTCGTGGGCAAGGACGCGTCGGAGGTGGGCGGCGGCATGGGCGGCGTCGCGCAGGCGGCGAGCGCCAGCGCGCAGCACGCGGCGAGGCAGGTCAGCGACGGGCGCAGCGAGGGCGCGAGGCGGGGCGGAAAACCAGTCATCGGTGGCAAGGAAGGGCGAGCGATGCTGCCATCACACCTGATCCGGCGCGTGGATGGGGGCGTCGATACGAAAGAGCGGATTGAAAAGCGCACGTGGCGGATGGGGGCGCGTCGGCGCTGTGAAGCTTGGCGGCGAGATAGCGCAGCAGCGGCAGGCGGTGTTCGCGTGACCATGCATCCGTTCGCGATCCCGTCGAACGTCAGCCGGCGTCGGTCGATACTGGCTCAGGTTTGCCGCCGCGATCATCACGGCACACGTGACAGCGTCTTCGCAGTTCTCCTTCTGACAACGGCCCGCGCCCCCACCCGAACTGGCGATGGAATTGACTCTCTCGACTCCCCCAGGCGTGTCCTTTGACTCCTTGCTCGATCCGGAACCGCGGTCATTCATGCCGCTTACGCAAGACGTTCGCGCCGCCGCCTATCTGGCGATGATCCGCCGCTACATCGGCGGCGGGGCCGTCGAGCCTGACGGGCTCGCGCCATCGGACAACACACGCGCGGCACCGCCGATCACCGCCGCCGAATGCAGCGCGCGTCTCGCCGCTGCCGACCGCATGTTCGCCGACTGGCTCGCGCCCCTGCAGCGCACGGCAGCCGAAGTCGCCGGCGTCGAACCGGCGCGCATGGCGGATGCGCTCAACCACATGCACCACGAGTCGCGCCGTCTGACGATGTGCGACGACGTGCTGCTCGATAACGTCGTGGCACTGGCGCGCGGGGTGATCGATCAGCAGGTGCCGGGCGACTTCATCGAAACCGGCGTCTGGCGCGGCGGCGTGACCATTCTGATGCGCGCCGCGCTGACCGCGTTCGGCGATCGTGGCCGCAACGTATGGGTCGCGGATTCGTTCGCTGGCCTGCCCGCGCCGGACCCGGCCAGCGATTTGCGCGAGGCTATCTGGCATCACCTGATGGGCGCGGTCAGTCTGCTGCGCAGCGATCTGGCGACCGTGCGCGAGTCGTTCGCGCGGGCTGGGCTGCTCGATCGCCGCGTGCGCTTCCTGCCGGGATGGTTCGCCGACACGCTGCCGGATGCGCCGATCGAGCGCCTCGCGTTGATGCGGCTCGACGGCGACTGGTACGAATCGACGCGCGTGGCGCTCGAGGCGCTATATCCGCGTTTGTCGCCGGGCGGCTTCGTGATCGTCGACGACTACGGTTTGCCGACGGGTTGCGCGCGCGCCGTGGACGAATATCGCGCGCTGCATCGGATCGATGCGCCGCTGGTGCGCGTCAACGGCCAGGCGGTCTACTGGTGCAAGCCATGATGAACGCGCTGTTGCACGCGCGGCTCGCAGAGCATTACCTGGCGCCGCCGCAAACGGTGGCCGTCGATCTGATCGTCAGCGATTGCGCGGACGAGAGCCGCCGTTTCGTGCTCGGCCCGATGATCGAATCGACACCGATTGCCGCTCGCAACCCGTATTGCGCCGCGGCGCGCATCACGTTGAACCGCACGCTGTTGAGCGCCATGCTCGACGACCCGACCGGTTTCGACCCGCGCAGCGCCGCGGCCATGGTGCTTGGCGGCGTGCGGATCGAGGGCTCGGCGCGGCTTGCCGCGTATTGGCTGCAATTGCTCAAACGTCCCTCGGCGGCGGGCCGCGCGGCGCTCGAACGCGCGCGGCGGCGCGCGCCGCCCTCGCTCGACGATGTACCGACTTTACGCGTAAGCGATGGCGACGCTCATGACCTGTGCGCGGTACTTGCCGACACGCTCGATGCTTGCGTGCCGCTGCTATTGCGCGACATGATCGACTGGCCGGAAGTTGCGTGGACGCTCGATGACTGGCGCGCCCATGAAGGCGCGACCGTGTTGCGTGTGGACCCATCGAGCGGCGGCGCGCAGAGCGTCGCCGATTTCATCGACGGATTCGCAGCGCATCACGCGTCCGACGCGGGCGCCGCGACCTATACCGAAGGCTGCCTGTTGCCGCCCGCGTGGGAAGCGCGCTTTTCACTGCCGATGCTGCCGGCCCGCCTGTTCGGCGCGGGACAACTGTGGTTTGGGCGAGCGAGCGCGGCTGCGCTGGTCACGCGTTTGCACTGCGATCTGGCGAACTCGTTTCTTGCGCAGATTCACGGCCGCAAACGCGTGCGGCTCTATTCACCCAGGCAAGAAAACGCGGTCTATGCGCTCGATGCCTTCAACACATACCGGCCGTGCCGGGTCGATGCGGCAGTGCCCGACTTGACCCGCTTCCCGCGTTTCGCCGATGCGCAAAGTGTCGACGTCGTGCTGGAACCAGGCGACCTGCTGGTGATTCCAACCGGCTGGTTTCACTGCGTGTGGGCATTAGATCACGTGCTGTCGATCAGCCGTTTTGCCGACGACGCAACGACTGCGGCGCTGCTGCGCGAAGCCGCGCCGTCACGAACGAATCTATCCAACACAGCGACTACATCGAGGACCGGATGAACGCAGCAAACCGAAGCGACCCGCGGCATGTCCGCTATCTGCCATGGATACGCCGCGTGTCGGCGGCGATGGTGTTGACGTCGGCGGCGCTGTCGACCCCGCTTGCCGCATACGCGCAGGCCTCGTCGGCGATGACGCAGGTCTGCACGATGCGGGCGAACAACGCGAAGCTGATCGCGCAGGACCGCGACGCCGGCGTGAGCAAAGCGGACGAACTGCACAAGGCACAAGGCGTGGCCGCGGCGATGCCGATCGAACGTCAGGTCTATGCGCAGGCGGAGTTGTCGATTTTTATTGAACGTCTATACGGACGCTACGCCAAAATGCCGCCGCAAGAGGCCTACGACAAGTATCTGGCCTACTGCGAAGCACAAGCTGCGCGCGGCGCCGCGCAGTTCCAGTGACGGCCGGCGGCACGCACTTCGCTTCGCATTTCCGGCGCGCTTTTCGGATGCGCCGGAATCGTCACGATTCGCCCAATTAGCATTAGACGACCCCGGACCGCCGCTCTGTTCGCTTCACCTCCGCTGTGCCGATGGCGGTCGATCTTTCCTTGCCGAGGACTCCATGACCGTTATCGCCAACGACTCCGTCTCCAGTCTTGCCACGCCCAGCTTCGACAGCTCGTTCAGTACGGAAAACCAGAGCATCCAGCAACTGGAGCAGCAGGTCGACCAGATGATCAATCAGGCGCTGCAGCAGAGTTCCTCTTCGCTTGGGCAGAACGCGACCGCGCAGGACGCGGCGGGCACGCTCGCGAGCTATATGAACCAGAACGGCATCAAGTCGCTCGATCCGAACCAGCTCTATCAACTGGCGAATAACCCGCCGGCCGGTACGCCGCCCGCGGTGTCGTCGGCGGCGTCGTACATGTTGCAGAATCCCGATGTCTACCAGCAGATCGAGACCCACGACGTGGCCGGCGCGGACGGCATCTCCGGCGTGGGTAACTTCGAGTGGGCGGCGCAAGGCGGCCTCGATAGCGAGCCACCGCCGGCGACGGCCAATACGCTCGATTCCACGTCGACCCAGGGCGCGATGATGGGCGCGCAAAGCGCGGCCGGCGCGCTGTCGAGCTATATGAGCCAGAACGGCATCGCGTCGCTCGATCCTGACCAGTTGTACAAGCTGGCCAACAATCCGCCTGCCGGCACGCCGCCCGACGTGTCCGCCGCGGCGTCGTACATGCTGCAGAATCCGGACGTCTACAAGCAGATCGAGACTCACGACGTGTCCGGCGCGGACGGCGTATCCGGCGTGAGCAACTTCCAGTGGGCCGCGCAAGGGGGCCTCGACCAGATGGCCTCGGGCAGCGGCTCGTCTCCTTTCAACGAGCTGAACGTCGATCTGTCGCTGGACGCGTCGAACAATCCGAACTACCCGCAGACGCTGTCAGCCTGATCGAAAGCCAAGTCGCGGCGATCCGCCCCCCGCAGGGCATTTTTAACCAAGACGGCCTCCCACGGGACTGGTTATGCTAGGCATACTCAGTCAATTCCTGCGAGGACATCAAGGTGCCGCATTATCTTTGCCATGAGCAGCCGGACCTGCTGGACTTTGAAACGGCCGTGATCGCCGCGCGGCCCGGCGCGGTCGTGCTGGGCCGTTCCGCCCTGCATCCGGGCGGCGGCGGCCAGGTGTCGGACGCGGCCACGCTGACGCACGCGCACGGCGCGGTGCGCATTACCGGCGTCGCGGCGGAAGGCGACCTACTCTGGCATCTGCTCGACGAACCGCTGGAGCTGGCCGGCAACGTGCACGTCGCCATCGACGCGGCGCGCCGCGCCACGGTCGCCCAGCTCCATACCGGTACGCATATTCTCAACGCGCTGGTGTATCAGCGCTTTGCCGGCGCGCTCGTGACCGGCGCGCAGATCAATGCCGACGGCACCGCGCGCATGGACTTCGATCTGCCGGACGCGGATAACGACGCGCTGCGTCTGCTGGAAGAACCCGTCAACGAGGTGATCCGCAACGCCATGGACGTGCGCGCCTACTATGTCGGCGCCGATGAGGCGAAAGCGACGCAAGGTCTGATCCGCAGCCTCTCGGTGGCGCCGCCGCCGACGCCGGACGGCACGGTGCGCATCGTCGAGATCGGCGATCTGGACCGGCAGGCGTGCGGCGGCACACACCTGACCAATACCGCGCAGTCGCGGCCCATCCGCATCGCGAAGATAGAGAACAAGGGCCGCCGGAATCGCCGGGTCAGAATCGAGCTGGTTTGAAGGGCATGGGGGCGCGAGCTATGGAGACATCGGATAAAAGCGAGCCGGAAGTGGTCTGCTGGCGCGACGGCGCGCTCGACGGCGCATGTCTCGCGAGCGCCCGTTATGGCAATCACAAGTTCGACCGGCATCTGCATGACGAACTCGTCATCGTCATGACGGAGACCGGCGCGGGCCAATGTCATACGCGCGCGGGCAGCGAGGTGGCCGGGCCCGGCAGCGTGCTGGTCTTCGGGCCGGGCGAATACCATAGCGGCGAGGTCTGGGAAGGCCGCGAATGGATTTATCGCGCGATCTATCTCGACATGGAAGGGCTCGGCGCGCTCAGTGCGGTTTTCTCTCCCGACGCGCGCGCCGACAAACCGCTGCTGATTCCGCCGGGGCTGTATCAGGATCCGCATCTCGCGGGCCTGCTCGTGAAGGCACATGCGAGCCTGGATGAACAGGGCGCCGTCTCGCTGATGGAGCGCCAGGCGAACTGGTGGGCGGCGATGGGGATGCTGGTCGGGCGCTATGGACGCTCAGGTCAGGAGTTGGGCGAACCCCGGCGCGAAGCGCGCAAGATGGAGCTGGTGCGTGAGTATGTCGCCGCCAATTACGAGCGCGATATCTCGGTCGATGAGCTGGCGGAACTGGTGGGGCTGAGCCGTTATTACCTCACGCGTGCGTTCTGCAAGGAATTCGGGCTGCCGCCGCACGCCTACGCGACGCAGGTGAGGTTGCTGGCGGCGAAGCGCATGCTTGCCTCGGGCCAGAGTGCGGCGACCGCTGCGGCGG
Organism: Paraburkholderia sp. RL17-373-BIF-A; assembly: GCF_046030175.1. Lineage (NCBI taxonomy): Bacteria > Pseudomonadati > Pseudomonadota > Betaproteobacteria > Burkholderiales > Burkholderiaceae > Paraburkholderia > Paraburkholderia sp. RL17-373-BIF-A. The sequence goes on along the minus strand of NZ_JARESO010000016.1, from coordinate 95,172 downwards.
CTGTGGGCTTCTACGATCAAAGCCATCTCAACCGGTTGTTCAAGCGGGCTTATGGGATCACGCCTGGGGTGTATGCGGCGTTGAAGCCGGGGCGGTAGGCGGGTTTGCCTTGTCGGCGGTGCCGCGTGCGGATTGCAGCCCGCGATGCAGGATAGTCCGATTTCTGAGCAAGGATTGCACGCGTCTTTAAGCCCGTTCAATAGCTCGATGCGAGTTTGAGATATGTTTTGTTATCCAAACTATATATAAGTTAATGTCTTGACCAATCTTTACAGTTGTCCTATATGCGATTGCCGCTGCCCCCCGGATAATTGGCAGGCAATTTCTAAAAAGGATAGCCGCAGTGAAGAATGGGAGTAAGCATCCGCCCGTTGGCTTGGGAGACGAGGCGCAATATAGCCGGACGTTGATCGAAGTCTCGTTCAGTCTGGCAAATACGTTTCACGTCGGGCCGGGGCGGGTTCATGTATAGCCCCATTCAGTCACGCACCCTCAGCGCGACGTGCGATGCCTTCCCCACCGAGTACGGTGAACCGATCCTGTCTCCCATTCGTCTACGTGGCACCGAGGCGCTCGGCAAGCTATACAAATACACACTCGACATGGCGACGAAGTACTCGCCGAGAATTTCCCAGATCGACACCAAACTGCAGGTCGTGCCAGATAAATTGATTGGCAGGGACATCACCATTGCGATCGAGTTCGACGGGAAGGGAACCTTCATTCCCGGCTTGCCCGGGAACCGGAGCCAGAGCAACCTGGGCGCGGGCACCCGCCTGATATCGGGTGTCATCACGCGTATGCAGTTCACGGGCGCCGACGACCGCCACGCGTACTAAGGTTCGTCGTGCGTCCGGCCTTGTGGCTGACCACGAAGAATTCGCGGAGCCGCATATTCCAGAATAAGAGCGTGGTGGATATTACGCGCGAGGTGCTGCGCGATTACCCGATCCTGTTTGAAGTGAAGGTGTCCGCGCACGGATTAAAAGGTGGCTACCCGCTGCGCGACTTCGTACGGCAGGTGTGGGAATCCGACTTCCATTTTCTGACCCGGCTATGGCGAGAATGGGGCATTTACTACTTCGAGGATAGCAACAGGCTGGTGCTATGCGACGGGCCCGGTGTCCACGAGCCGCACCGGAATGCCTATGACTCGATCCGTTACCACGCGCCCGACGGTGCGCGTATCGATGAGGAACATATCCACAAGCTGAAGGCGTCGCGCAGGATCACGGCGGCCAGGGTGAGCGTGATCGATTACGACTACACGCGTGGGAGTCAGAAATTTACCGAGGAACATGATGCGTTCGGGGAACTGGAGCAGGCCGAAGAGCGCCACTGGGGCGACTACTCACAGCCCCTTGCCGGCGCAATGGGCCTGTCGGGCCAGCCGAACAACTATCTGGAGGAAGCACACTATCTTGCGGGTGTGCGCGCCCATGCGCTTTTCTCGCGCAACGAACGTCTCAGGGGCCAAGGCAACCTGCTCGGCCTGAAAACCGGCAGGACATTCTTTCTCACGGATCACCCGGAGTCGGACATCAATGCCGAGTACCTGGTGGTGTCCACCGCGCTCGATATCCGCAACGTGAGCGAGACGACGATGTCGGGCAGAACATCGGCCAGAACGCCAGGCGCGGGCCAGTACCAGTGCGTGACCGACTTCGTGCTGCAGTCGCCGAACCGGTTCTTCAGGAACAGGCCGAAGAAGAAGCCCCGCTGTCACGCGGAGACGGCCGTGGTGGTCGGTCCCAAGGATCAGAGGACCTGGGTCGATGCGTACGGCCGGGTCAAAATCTGCTACCTGTGGGACCTGGAAACGCCGAGGGACATAAACGCAAGCTGCTGGGTGCGCGTGTCTTCACCATGGCAGGGCGACTCGTTCGGCACGATCTACGTGCCGCGTATCGGCCAGGAAGTGACGATCAACTACCACGAGGGGGATCCTGACAAGCCGTATATCGCTGACCGGATGGTCAACCGGCTCAGACAGCCGCCGTGGAAACTGCCGGCCAATCATGCGCTGAGCGGCACACGCACGCGAGACCTGGCAGGATTCCAGGCTAACCAGATCGTCGCTGACGACACGCCCGGCAAACTTCAGGTACAGGTCAGCAGCGACTACGCGCAGTCACGGCTGGTGCTCGGCTATAACACGCGCATCGACGGCAACAAGGGACGCACAGAGGAACGTGGCCAGGGCTGGGAACTGGCGACGGACGCATGGGGCGTGCTGCGTGCAGGCCAGGGCATGCTGATCAGCACCGAGACGCGCACGGGTGCAGCTGCCCCCGCGAAGGACATGGGCGAGACGGTGCAGCGGCTCACGCAGGCGCGTGACCAGCACGAGACGCTGGCCAATGCAGCGGTTCAGGCGCGGGCTCACGACCAGCAGGACCAGTTCGATATTGCAGGTGCGCTGAAAAAACAGAACGACGAGATCAGGGGAACGAAAACCGGCGAACCAGGAGACTTTCCTGAACTCGCCAAGCCTCACCTGCTCATTGCGTCCCCTGCCGGTATTGAAGCGACCACCGCTGGCAGCACGCACCTCGCCAGTGGCGCGCACACGGCTTTGACCAGCGGCGGGCACGTTAGCGTAAGCAGCGGCAACAATCTTCTGGCATCCGCACGAAACGCCATTCGTCTCTTCGCGCACAAGCTCGGCGTGCGGCTTGTTTCGTACGCGGAGGATATCGATATCACGGCACTGAAAAAGAACATCAACTTGCTGGCGAAACTCGATATCACGCAGACTGCGGAGGGCATCACGATCAAGGCCACAAAGCAGCTACTGCTCAACGGTGGCGACAGCTACATCCGGCTTGAGGACGGAAAGATTACCGTAGGGGCGATCCATTACCAGGTCAACGCAAAGCTGAGCAACCTGGCGCCCGAACCGTTAGGCGTGGATGCGAAGGGCATGCCGACAGTCGAGGCCAACGACGAAAGATTCAAGGTATTGACGCCAACCGGTGAGCCGCTCCCCGGTGTTGACTACAGGATGACAACGCTATCCGGCGGCCATATCTTCCGCACCAATTCGGGTGGCCATTCACCGGCGCTGAATTCGCCCGATCAACAAGACGTGAAGTTCGAATTGCATTGGGACGAACTGGCCCCCGCGTCGGGTAAGTCGCACACCCCTGGCACACACGAATAAACAAGGAACGAGTAGTGGCAGCCAATCTTCAGGCAAGCGGGCAGACGAACCCGCAACCGAACACGTGCGTGGATGCGCAGTGTGATTGCGACGTCATCTGGTCGCTTGCGCAGCAGTTCGCGATGCGGCAGATCTCCAACCATGTGCGCGCCGACCATGGTATTCCGGACTACCGGGACAACGAGCATTACGTGTCTGGCGCACAGGTTGAGAACGCCCGCCCCGAGTTCGTGAGCAACTACGCCGTGCGGGCACGGCGCATCGCCTCGGCCTATGCCCGGATGTACCTCGAGGAGTTTCATCTTGGGCAGAAGGACAAGATCGGCCGGTTCTACTGGCTGGGACTGGGCGCGTTCGCTGCCAAGCAGGTGGCGGTCACGCTGGAGTTGAAACGGGTGCGCATAGCCAGATGGAGCGCGCTGTATGAAGGTTTGGGTAACGGCAATCTGTGGCTCTTCAATGATGTACTGCCCTGGCATTATGGCTATGCGGCGGGGGCGGCGACGTTCAGTGAATGTGTGACGGCGCGCGATAGTCGGCACTTCGTCGATGCGGTCGGAAGAAACTTGAGTAATCAGAAGGGCTTTGAGAGGTCGATCGATAAGACTCCGTATGAGATCGATGGTGAGACTGGAGTCAAAAAGCAGAAGCTGGGTTATTTACGTGCCACGCCGCTGGTGGTCGAGGGGTTTGCTAAGGTGGCGGATTGGGAGACGGCGTCGCCGTACAAACGACCTGGAATCGCGCTCGACCATCTGCTCTGCATTGCGAAGCATGAACAAGGCGAGGTTCTTCAAGGTCTGATTTACGACGATCAAAATTTCGCCTGGTGGCTGAACCGTCAGCATGACGGGCTCGCCGCATCCGACGACACGTCATTCAATGACCGGATGGAATCCTCGCGCTACTTTCCATCGGACGGATCCGATCTGGCTGGAATGGCACTGATTCGGGCGCTAGTGCCAAATCTGCAACTGGTTCTGACTTCCGACGATACGACCGATGACCCGGATTTCCTGTCGGTAGCCCCGGACCGGACCGTCTTGCAAGATTATCGGCAGCGGATGTTCTGGATCAAAGGAGTTGCCAAGAAATATCATGGCCTTATGCAGGGAGCGTACAAACAGAAGATGCAGGACTCGCTCGTTAGGATCGGTCAATGGGGCGACTTGCCGGACAAGTGATGAACTCAAAAAAACTAGCTTACTTTTCTGTGTGCCTCGGGGTCATTGCAATATGCATTGCTGCCGCAACACACTTTCTGAATTTCAGTTCGCTCTCTTCAAAAGGTACCAACATGCCTCCCACCCTCACGCTAGTTCGTCTCGGGGACCCGAAAGGCTCCGATCTGGCCGGAGTCGGCTCCTCCGTCGACAATCATCCGACTGGCGCGATGTTCTACCAGCGGGAATGGACAGGCGGGAAACTCGGCGTGGTGGAATATGAGCAAGGCAAACACAGCTTCACAGTAGAGAACGTACTAGGTGCCATTGGCTTTGCCGACAAGGACGAGCCCGAAGGGATCTACAGTTGGGACATCAGTTTCGGTGTCAGTGCTGAGCAGGCTGACGCGCACCAGCTTGCCCGTGATCGCGTCATGGAGGTCCTTGCCAAATTGCGGGCAGCGGGCTGGAAGCGATATATCGACGTAGAAGACCCACGCCTTACTGGCAAGCAGGCTTGGAATTTCGCCGCTTCGCGCGCAGCAAACTGGGCGTACTCGCTGGATTCTACCTACACGCCAACGATGGATGAATGGATCAAAGCAAAAGGGAAATTTCCAAAGTGGGTTTTCTATGCGGATGGCGTATATCTTGAGTTTTCGATTTTTGAGAGCAACATGGGAGGCTTCGTCGGTAAGAGTACGTATCTTCTGGGTGTGAACGTAAAGAACGAGTACGCTTTTTATGGTCTTGGCTACTTCCCCGGCGATGCCGAAAAAATTCATAACTGGAAAGCCCTCCTTCCCGCCGAACTCGAAAAATACCACGCGATGAGACTCAAGACGGAAGCCGCGCTCAAAGCCCAGGGCTTCACGATCGACACGACGCATCAAGACCCACCGATCAAAGCGCTTCAATCGCTTTCCGGTACGGCGACCCAATAGGCGAGAACCTGCAATGGAACGGGCAAACCTGCAAGGAAAAGCGCAGATTGTCGTAGGCGACACCACCAGTCACGGCGGCAAGGTGATTTCCGGCAGTCCTTCATCGACCTGGAGCGCAGCGGAAATCCCCATTGCCCGGAAGGGCGATCGGGTGACGTGTCCGCTGTGCGCGCCACATCTGTTTGAAATCGCCGAAGGTCTGGTCGGCTGCGATGATTTCGGTCAGCCCATGGCGGTGGAAGGTCACAAAACGACGTGTAACGCGATCCTGATTGCGCAACCTGCGCCGCGCGGCAATTGACTTCACGGTAACAAGAAACGAGTAGTGGCAGCAGCTTCAGGCAACCGGACAAACGAACACGTGCGAGGATGCGCAGTGCGACTGCAACATCATCCGGTCGCTCGTTCGACTCGCCCGCCCCCCATCACCCCTCCAAAGGCACATCCTCAATCAACTCCGCCTTCACCGCACGAATCCTGCGGTCGACGAAATACCCACCACCTTCCACATACCGCAGATAAAGCCGCCCGCACAACGAGCATTGCCACACGGCGCAGCGGTTATACGGAAAGTACCGCGGCGCGATAGGCGCATCCGCTGCCCAGTAACTGGTCTTTCCCGGCAGATACTCGCTGAACGTCGGCTCCGGATCGTCCTCCGGCAACAGCGTGCCGATTTCCTCGAACTGCGTTTCATCGAGCGACAAAGGCTGAGATTGCCAGCCGTCGAGCGGCGTCTTCGTGCACGAGCAGGGCGCAGTGGCGCGCGTCTGTGCATCGCGCGCGAGTTCGAGGAGTGTTGCAGCGTTCAGATATCGCGCCATGAAGTCCACTATCAGTTGTTCATCATCCGTTCCCGGTGCGGAACGACCCACGAGCGGTCGAACCTGCCGTCGGCAATCGACTTCAGCGCCGCCGCTTCCTTCGCGTGCTGACGGCGCGCGCCTTCGATCACCGCCTCCACGTCGGCGGGGGCGATTGCGAGCAAGCCGTCTTCATCGCCGACAATGATATCCCCTGGATGCACTACCATGCCGCCGACCGTGATCGGCACGTTGATTTCCCCCGGTCCGTTCTTGTACGGCCCGCGATGCGTCACGCCGCGCGCATACACCGGAAACTCCCGCTGACGCAACGCACCGACGTCGCGGATCGCGCCGTCGATCACGAGGCCCTGCACGCCGAGACTTTCCGCGTAGCTCGCCATGATCTCGCCCATCAGCGCCTGCGTGAGGTCGCCCGCGCCGTCGATCACCAGCACGTCGCCGGGCCGGCAAAAGTCGAACGCGCGATGAATCGCGAGGTTGTCGCCCGGCCGCGTGTGGACCGTGACGGCGGTGCCGGCCATCGGACGCGTCCGATGATAAGGCCGCAAGCCCACCATGCCGCTCGCGCGCGCCATGTTGTCGCTCAGCAGCGAGACGGCCAGTTCACGGAGTGCTTCGAGTGTGGCCGGGTTGGCCTGCGCTGCGGAGTCGTATTCGCGCCATCCGATTGGATTCATACCGTTGCCCCTTGAGTTCCTTGTGCTGCGAGTTGTCGATCGAGTTGACGCGAGAGCCGCGGATACACGGCGTGCGCGTTGTCTTCGTAAATACGCTGGCGGTCCGCGTCGCTGAGCCATTCGATGGCGTCGATATAACGGCGCGTGTCGTCGTAATAGTGGCCGGTCTCCGGATCGATGCCCTGTACCGCGCCGATGGTTTCCGACGCGAACAGGATGTTGTCAACCGGAATGACCTTGGCGAGCAGTTCCGCGCCGGGCTGGTGATACACACAGGTGTCGAAGAACACGTTCTTCAGCAGGTATTCACTCAGCAGCGGACGCTTCATGTCCTGCGCGAGTCCGCGATACCGCCCCCAGTGATACGGTACCGCGCCGCCGCCATGAGGGATGATGAAGCGCAGTGTCGGAAAGTCGGCGAACAGGTCTCCCTGCAGCAACTGCATGAACGCCGACGTGTCGCCGTTGATGTAATGCGCGCCCGTCGCGTGAAAATTGGGATTGCACGACGACGAGACGTGGATCATCGCCGGCACGTCGAGCTCCACCATCGCTTCATAGAGCGGATACCAGGAGCGGTCCGTGAGCGGCAAGCCGGACCAGTGGCCGCCGGACGGATCCGGATTCAGATTGCAGCCGATAAAGCCAAGCTCTTCGACACAGCGCCGCAATTCCGCGATGCAGTTTGCGGGCGGCACGCCGGGCGCCTGCGGCAACTGACACACACCAACGAAGTTGCGCGGGAACAGTTCGCATACGCGATGCACGAGGTCGTTGCATTCGCTTGACCAGAGCGCGTTGGCTTCGGCAGTGGCGAGGTGATGGCCCATGCCGGCCGCGCGCGGCGAGAAGATCGTGAGGTCGGTCCCACGTTCGCGCTGAATCCGCAACTGGCCGCCCTCGATGCTCTCGCGAATCTCGTCGTCGGTAATGACAGGGCGCGGTGGCGGCGTGCCGCCGTCCTTCAGCGCGGCGATCTGCTGCGTGCGCCAGGCTTCGTGCTGACGCGGCGAGGTCGTGTAGTGACCGTGGCAATCAATGATCATGGTGTTCAAATCCTGTGAGTTGTCCTTGCGCGCGCACATGGCGCGCGCAGATTCAGTCGGCTGTTTTTCCAAACTGTGTGTGCGGCCGCTTCGCTTCTCAGGCGCGCGGGGCGGCGTCGCCGGCGGCGAGCGAATTCGCTTCGTCCTCAGCCGGTGTGACTCGCATGACCAGCGCGATGATCGTCGCGACAATCAGAAAGGCGGCGATCGTCAGCAAAGCCAGCTTGAAGTTGCCGGTGGCGTTGCGCACGAGGCCGATGCTCCACGGACCGACCAGCCCGCCGAACTGTGCGATGGTGTTGATCAGCGCGATCGTCGCGGCGCCCGCCGCGCCGGTTCTGAACGACGACGCGAGGCTCCAGAACAGCGGGTTGCCCGCATAGATGAACAAACCGGTCACGCACAGCAGCGCATAAGCGATCACCGGGTTCGGCGCATACGCGCTGCCGGCAATGGCTAGCGCGCTCATGCCGTACACGAATGCGAGGTGCTTCTTGCGATCGCCGGTGCGGTCGGAACTGCGGCTGATGAGGAAGGTGCCCAATACGCCGAGCAAGGGCGGCGCGGCCGACAGAAAGCCGACTTCGAGATTGCTCAGATGGCCGAGACTCTTGACGATCTGCGGCAGCCAGAGGAAGAGGCCGTAAATACCGACCAGCGCGCAACCGAACAGACACGCCAGGCTCCATACGCGGATGTCGCCCGCCACGCGCAGCAGCGGAAAATGCGTGTTGCCGCCCACGGCCTCGCGCTCGGCGGCGAGTGTCGACTCGAGCCAGCGCTTTTCGTCGTCGGACAGCCAGTCGGCGTCGGCGGGGCGTTCGGTCATGATGCGCAGCGTCAACAGGCCGAGCAGCATGGCCGGCACGCCTTCGAGGATGAACATCCACTGCCAGCCCTGCAAACCGAGAATGCCGTTCGCGTAGGTCATCAACGCAGTCGAGATCGGACCGCCCAGCACCGCCGAAAACGAACCGGCGATGATGTAGCCCCCAACCGCACGCGCACGGTAACGCACCGGAAACCATTTCGTCAGATAGACCGCGACGCCCGGCAGAAAACCCGCTTCCATCACGCCGAGCAGAAAGCGCAGCACGTAGAAGCTCGAATCGTTGAACACGAAGGCTGTGGCCGCCGCGACCGCGCCCCACGTCAGAAGAATGCGCGCGATCCAGCGGCGTGCGCCGACGCGATGCAGCAACAGGTTGCTCGGCACCTCCAGCACCATGTAGCCGACGAAGAAGATGCTGCCTGCGAAGCCGAACACGGCCGGGCTGAAACCGAGCTGCTTGTTCATGTCCAGCGCGGCGAAACCGATATTGATCCGGTCGAGATAGTTGAAGAACATCATCGCGAAGAGCAAGGGCATGAGGCGCCCGTAAACTTTTCGCATGGTTACGGCTTCGTTGATCGCGGTCATCCTGTCTCCTACCTTGCGGCGACGGCCGTAGCCGTGGCTGCGTTCTAATCATGTGTGAGGTCAATCATACGAACGCGCGGACAGGGAGTCCAAGACCGGTTGCTTATGCTTCTATAATTTTTTGCTTATAGTGTGCCTCGGTGAGCGGGGCGGGAAGGCAAGCCAGAAATGCCCGCAGGTGAGGCGAAGCATCGTCGGTGCGAAAGGTGGCCGCGAGCGTGGAGCGGTACGACGAGCCCGGTCCCGTAAGGTGACGGTAAACCACGTCGGTGCGTCCGTGCCGCGCCACCGATTCGCCGATAAACGTCACGCCGAGACCCGCCGCAACCAGGGCAATCGCGGTCTGGATTTCATAAGCCTCATGCGCGACGAGCGGTGTGATTCCCGCATCGCGATAGAGCGACTGCACCGAGCGTTTGAACTGGGCGTTCTGATGCTTTGGATAGAGAATCAGCGGCGTATCGGCGAGATCGGCAATGCTCACCTTCTTGTGCGCGGCAAGCGGATGGCTGGGTTCGAGCGCGGCCACGACGCGCTCGCGCAGCAGCGGATACGACGTGCAACCTTCAACCGTCAGCGGCTGCCGGCCGATGCCGATGTGAATGCGCATGTCGCGCAGCGCATCGGTCTGTTCCTCGGTGAGCATCTCGAAGAGTTTGAGTTCGACTTGCGGATACGCTTTGTGAAATGCCTTGAGCGCCGGCGGCAAAACGCTGTACATCGACGAACGGGTGAATCCGACGCTCAGCCAGCCGCGCCGGCCGACGCCGATTTCCTGCGCGACGAGCGTCACCTGTTCCAGAGAGCCGAGTATCTGACGCGCCTCGCTGCACAGATAATGGCCCGCCTCGGTCAGACTCAGCGGACGTCTTGCCCGATCGACCAGTTGCGTGCCGAGCCGTTCTTCGAGTGAACGGATCTGCTGGCTCAGCGCGGGCTGCGCGATATGCAGACGCTCGGCGGCACGGCTGAAATTGAGCTCCTCCGCGAGAATCACGAAGCACTGCAGGGCTCTGATGTTCATATCGGTTTTCCTGGTCTCCTGTTCAGGTGGCGGGGCAATCCTTGCGCCTGAAATAAGCCACTAGCCGCGAATCGGCCTGACGCCCTCACGATTCAGCCGGCGCTCGCGTCGTTGCGCTAATCGACGGTTGATGGAACATGCCGTAAATCTCATCGAGCAGCCAGGCAATGCCCGGATCCGCTGAAAATTGCGAGTGCGAGTGGACCTGAATTTCGATGGGTGGCAGCGCGAACGGCAAGGGCAGGATGCGAAATGCCTTGTTGCGGTTGAAGCGCTGCGCAATACTCCGCGGAAAAATCACGGCAAGGTCGGTATGCTGAACGATCTCCGGCGCCACCACGAAATGAGGCAGGCGCAGCACGATATCCCGGCGCAGATTCAATTCTTCCAGCCACTGTTCCACCATCCGGTGACCGGTCGCGTTGGTGCTGGCATACACGTATCGCAAGCTGGCGAGGTCCTCCTTGGTCGGCTTCTGTTTGCGCAGCGGATGACCGGCGCGCACCACGCAAACATGTTCGTCGACGAAGAGCGTCTTGCTCACGCAACCTGGATCGAGACCGGGCACATAGCCGAGCGCCAGATCGATCTTGCCGCTGCGCATGGCCGAACTCACCGAATCGACGGAAACATTCGCAATCTCCAGGCGAATGCCGCGCGCGCTGCGGTCGAGCATCGAAAGAAGCGGCGGCAGGAAATAGAACTCCGACATATCCGACATGGACACACGAAACACGCGCTGCGCCGTGGCGGGATCGAACTTGGCGATTTGTTGGACCGCGTCGTTGATGATGCCGAACGCCTGCGTGAGCGGCGCGTGCAAGCGCAGGGCGGCGTCGGTGGGGACCATGCCGGTGGGCGTGCGAACGAACAGCGGATCGTCGAATAAAACGCGCAACCGGCGCAAGGCGTGGCTGACCGCCGGTTGCGTGAGTCCGAGACGCTCCCCTGCGGCGGTCAGGCTGCGCAGATCGGAGATGGCCAGAAATACGCGCAGGAGGTTCAAATCCGTAATGCCGGGGTGCGACTTGGTCATGACGTTCGGATCGCGGCGAGAGAGGGCATTTATTTGGGTTTCAGATTACCGTAAATGCTGCGCATAGGGAAATGCAGCGTCGCGCCGCTGTAGGGCGGAAAGGTGTTGAAGTCCTGCTTCATGCTGGCGCGAATCGGCGACGCCAGGGCAGCCGCTAGCGACGCGGGATCGTCGAAGACGACTTTGTTGCGTTGCATGGCCGTGGCGCGTTCGATGCCGAGACCCGAGCGGTAATCGAGCCGCGTGTAGATTTCGAGTTCGCGAATGCCGGGCAATTGCGCCATTAGCGGTGGATGATGCGCCAGGTAATGCGAGAGCCATGCGTTGAAGTCCTGCGCTTCGCCTTCGTAGCTGACGAGGTAGGTGCAGCGTTCGGCGCGAGTGCCGAAGTCGCTTGGATCGGGGGTGGCGAATCGCCTGACCGCCATCGCTTGCTGGGTGAAGGTGAGACCCGTGCTCGAAGATTCGTTTACGACGTCGTGTATTGCGCCCTCAGGTTGCAGCGCTTGTTCAAGCAGGTCGAGGTCGTCGAAGTACCCTTGCAGCACGCAGCGAGGTCGGGCGGAAGCGTCGGACTTCGACAAAGGATCGCAGTCGTCCGATTCCGCGGGCAGGTGGATCACGAAACGGCGTAGTCCCTCTACGTCTCGCTGTGTAAGTTCGAACCGCATTTGATCGAGAGCCCGCGTATCACGCGCAGGCTTACCGTGGCCAACGAGAAAGAAGCAGACTTCCACATTCACCTCGCGCCTTGCGCGGCAACCGACGGCGACGCCGCCGCTTGCGGCCGCGTCAGCCGATGAAACTGCCTGCCGAAATAGATCAACCCATCGCCATCCGAGCGCAACGCAATGTGGTGGATCTGCGCGAACATGACCGAGTGCGAGCCGACCGTCTTGATGTCGACGATCTCGCCTTCGAGACTGGCGATCGCATCCGCGAGCACCGGCGCCGACGACGCGCCGCTCGTCCATGCATGGCGTCCGAAGCGCTCGTCCATCGAGCACGCTGTCATGCCGGCGAAATCACGCGCGAGTTCCTGGCACTCGGCGGCAAGCACGTTGATGCACACGCTGCGGTTGCGATGCAGTACGTCGTGCACATAGCTGGCCTGATTGATACAGACGAGCATGGTCGGCGGCGCGTCCGTCACCGAGCACACCGCGCTCGCGGTGATGCCGCAGCGGCCGCCGGGTCCGTCCGTGGTGATGATGTTGACGGCGGCGGGCAGGCACGCCATCGCATCGCGGAAACGCTTTCTGGTGTCTTCGATCGTCACGTTCTTTTCCTGTTGCATGGCTTGAGGCAGGGCGTGCCGAGTCACGGAAAAGGCGTGACGGGCGGCACACCGGCGAACAATGCGCCGGATGCGTCGTACGTGCCTTCGCCCAGAAACGCATGCTGCGTCACCACGATCGAATCCCGCACGAGACGCTGCAACCGGTTCTCGCGATAGATCGCGGCGATGCCCGCCATCTGATAAGCCTGCATCACCACTTCGGCGCCGATCTGCGCGGCGTGCGTCGCGCTGAGGCGCAACAGATTGGCCTGTTCCTGCGACACGGGATCGCCGTCGATAATCGTCCTCCACGCGGCTTCGGCGGATTCGTAGAAGAATGCACGGGCACTGCGCCAGTTGGCCTCCGCTTTCGCGAGGCCCGAGCGGTAATAGCCGCGATCGGCGAGGCGCGGCGCGCCGGTGGTGGTTTTGGTCGAGCCGGACAGGCCCGTCAGCAGATCGAGCGCCGCGCGTGCGAGGCCAATGTTGACGGCCGCGTGCACCTGCGCCTGATAGGCGACGGCGGGGTAGCGGTAGAGCGGTTCGTCGATCAGTGCCGCGCCGCCGCGCACGAAGGTCCATTGCGCATCGACGAATTTCTCGCGCAGCCGCAAATCGTGGCTGCCGGTTCCCTGCATGCCGACCACGTTCCAGTTCTCGACGATCTCGACTTCATGCGCGGGGAACACGGCGGTGAACGGTTTGCCCGCGCCCGCATCGCCGGAATTGGCGGGCGTGCCGCCGATGCCGACGCCGATCCAGTCGGCGCCCTTGCAGCCGCTCGCGAAGCGCCACTGCCCGCTGACCACGAAGCCGCCCGACGCTTTGGTGGCGGGTTGCAGCGGATAGAGGCCGCCCGAGAAAACCTGGTCGGGGCCGGTGGTGTAAATCTGCTGCTGCGTCTCGATCGGCAATGCGGCCAGATAGGTATTCGCCGAGCCGAATGCGGCGACCCAGGCGGCCGAGCCGTCGGCGATCGCGATGCGTTCGAGCATTCGCAGGAATTGCGCCGGCGGCAGCGCGTCGCCGCCGAAACGTTGCGGCGTGCTCGCGCGAAAGATGCCGGCGCGCTTCATCTTCGCGATCATGTCGCGCGGAACGTGGGAGAGTTGATCGAACTCGTCGCGGCGGCGCTCGATCTCGCCGATCAGCGCGTCGAGTGTGATCGGGCCGGCGTAGTCGGGATACGGATCGGCGTGATCGATTGCGCGAGGTTCATAGGCGTAGGTCGAAAGACTGCTCATCTGAAGGCTTTGCATGATGACGGCTTGGGAGTGGGAGTGAATGAGTGCGGACGAAGTGGCGTCGATAAAGCGTTAAGCACTTTCGTGTTCGACATGCTCTCTGGCTTTCGCCTGAAGCCGCAGCGCCTTTGGAAAGGTCTCCGGTGCGAAGCAGGTGGCGAGCACTGTGATCAAACCGAGCACGACGAGATAAATCGCCACCGGCGCAGCGCTGCGGTAGTGCGCGAGCAGCGCGGTCGCCACCATCGGCGAAAGTCCGCCGCCGAGTACCGATGAAATCTCGCGGCCGATACCGAGCCCCGAGAAGCGCAGATGAACGGGCAGCAACTCGCTGATGAAAGCGGGCTGTGCGCCCTCCAGAATGCCGAGCGTGATGCTGTTGGCGAGTACGAGCGCGGTGATGACTTTCCACAGCACGCCCGAGCCGAACAACGTGAAATACGGATAGGCGACCAGCACCATCGCCACGGCGCCGGCGAGGTAGACCGGCTTGCGGCCGACACGGTCCGTGAGACGGCCCATGAACAAGGACACGGGAATCATCAGCAGCATCGACACAGTCAGGCCGCCCAACACCCAGCTCGATTTGAGGCCGATGAACTGACCATACGCGATCGAGAACGCGAAGAAGATGTACGACGCCGCGCCTTCACCGAAACGCAGGCCGAACACCGTCAGTACCTGGCGCGGACATTGGCGCAGCACCTCGACGATCGGCATACGGGCATCGCGGCGAGTCGCCTTGACCTCGGCAAACTCCGCGCTTTCGTCGACGGAGCGGCGCATCCACAGACCGAGCGCGACCAGCACGGCGCTGCAGAGAAACGGCACGCGCCAGCCCCAACTGTGGAAGTCGGCGGGCGAGAGCGTTTGCACGAGCAGAAACGCGGCGGTGGACAGCACGAAGCCGAATGCCGCGCCGCACGGACTCCAGGCTGCCAGCCCACCGCGCCGGGAGGCGGGCGCGCTTTCGTGAATCAGCAGGATGCTGCCGCTCCATTCGCCGCCGGCGGCGAGACCTTGCAGAATGCGCAGCAGCACCAGCATGACGGGCGCGGCGAGGCCGATCTGCTGATACGTCGGCAGAAGACCCATGCAGACGGTGGCCGTGCCCATGACGAGCAGCGTCAGCATCATGACCGTCTTGCGGCCGTAGCGGTCGCCGATATGGCCGCACAACACGCCGCCGATGGGCCGCGCGATGAAGCCCACCGTAAAGCCGCCGAATGCCGCGATCGTACCTGTCAGCGGATCGCTGCCGACCGGAAAGAACAGCTTGCCGAATACGAGAGCGGCAGCGGTACCGTAGAGAAAAAAGTCATACCATTCGAGAACCTGCCCGAGCACGGCGGTCGTCACTGCGCGACGAACCTTGCTGGTGGGCCGGGTTGAGGTTAGGGATGTCAGAGCGGCTGTCGCGTCAGAATTCATGGCGGGTCATGGCAGGTGGAAGGTCACGATGTGGAGGGTCGCGCGTTCTCGCCATGTTGTTCGGCAGGAGCGGCGAGACGAGCCCGGCAGGCATGATCGAACGATAGGACCGGGAAATAACGCGGTCAAATTCGGGCCAAAAATGGCCGTCATGAATCGTGTGCATGACGGTGACGGTACTTCGCGCGAGGCCGTTGCGGCGACGGGCGTGTTGGCGTTCTCTGGAGAGGGGAACGGGCTTTGATTCGGGGAGCTGAGATTTGGCGGAGTGCAGAGCGAGCCGCTGAACGGCGGTCTTATCCTGCGAACAACGGAGGGGATCTGCAATGCAACTGACCGACTTCGATACGCTGAGCTTCGACTACTTGCTTCTTTCACGACCGTGAACCGGCGAAAGCGGCCGTGCCGGCGTCGTGCTGGATTTATCGCAGGCAAATGAGAACTGCCGCCTCGGCGCATCGCCTCTCACAAGTGAGAAGCGATGGCGTTCGGCGGCAGAGCGTTCCTGCATCAAGACATCAAAGCACTAGCAACGAGAGGCTCGTCAATCAAGGCCGCCCTGACACATGTACTTGATCGACATGTAATCGTCGAGTCCATATTTCGACCCTTCGCGGCCATAGCCCGATTCCTTCACGCCGCCGAACGGCGCCGCTTCGCTCGACACCGCGCCTTCATTGATGCCGATCACCCCCGCTTCGAGCTGCGCGGCCACGCGATTGATGCGCCGCACGTCCTGCGTGTAGAAGTAGGCGGCGAGACCGAACGGCGTGTCGTTGGAGAGGCGGATCGCTTCGGCTTCGTCATCGAAACGGAATAGCGGCGCGACCGGGCCGAAGGTTTCTTCGCAGCAGACGAGCATGTCGTCGCGCGCGTCCGTCAGCACAGTCGGCGCGTAGTAGTTCGGGCCGAGTTCCGTCAAACGCTTGCCGCCGACCAGGATTTTCGCGCCATGTTTGACGGCGTCTTCCACGTGACGGGCAATCTTGTCGATCGCGCGTTCGTTGATCATCGGGCCGATCTGCGCGTCCGGGTCCGTTGCGGGCGCAACCTTCAAAGCGGCGACGCGTCGCGCGAGCAGTTCGGCGAAGCGCTCATAGACGCCAGCTTGCACATACACGCGGTTCGGACACACGCAGGTCTGACCGCCATTGCGGAACTTCGCCGCCATCAGGCCGACAACGGCCGCGTCGAGATCGGCGTCGTCGAACACGATGAAGGGCGCGTTGCCGCCCAATTCCAATGACAGCTTCTTCAACGTGCCCGCGGATTCTCGCGCGAGATGCTTGCCGACCGGCGTCGAACCGGTGAACGTGATCTTGCGCACGCGCGCGTCGGCGAGCCAATCGGCCACGGCGGCAATGCCCTGTTCACGCGACGCCGACAGCATGTTCAGCACGCCATCCGGTAAACCGGCTTCCTGCGCGAGCGCGGCGAGGGCGAGCGCGGTGAGCGGCGTGTCTTCGGCTGGCTTGGCGACCACGGTGCAACCGGCCGCGAGCGCGGGCGCGATCTTGCGGGCGATCATGGCCAGCGGGAAATTCCACGGCGTAATCGCGGCGACTACGCCGACCGGTTCCTTCACCGCGCTCATGCGCTTGCCGCGCTGCTGCTGCGGAATCAGATCGCCGTAGATGCGGGTCGCTTCGTCGGCGAACCACGCCACATACGACGCGCCGTAAGCGACTTCGCCGCGGCTTTCCGCGAGCGGCTTGCCCTGTTCCATCGACATCAGCTTCGCGAGGTCGTCGGTATTGGCGACGATCAGCGCGTGCCAGCGGCGCAGAATCTCGGCGCGCTCGCGCGGCAGCTTGTCGCGCCATGCGGGGAATGCGCGGGCGGCGGCGTCGGTGGCGGCGCGCGCGTCCACGGCGCCGCTGTTCGCGACTTCGACGATCGTTTCGCCGGTGGCCGGGTTGGTGACGGCAAAGCGGGCGCCGTCGGCGGCGCCGGTCCATGCTCCGTCGATCAGATTTAGCGGGCGGATCAGTTCATTGCGTGTCAATGCGAGAGACATTCGGTTGCTCCTTCAGGTTGCCCTTGACGTAGCGAGGCTCGCGGCCGCGTACGCGCGTCGATTGATGGATCGATGCTACGCCTCTACCGCAATCGATGAAATTGCCAATCGAGGCGCCGGCGGTTTGCACGCCGTTTTTTTTCGGCGATGACAGCATTTTCTGCTGATTACCCTGCAAATTCATTTCAACCGTCGCGGGCCGGTCGACGCGCGTACCACTAAGGTGGGCGGTGGCGCGAGCACCATCGACGGCTGCTGGTGCGGCGTCTGGATCAGCCGGATCAGACTTTCGATCGACAACTCCGCGATCGCCGCGGTTTGAATCGCGACCGTCGTGAGGGCAGGGTGCACCTGGTGGGCGAGTTGAATGTCGGTAATGCCGATCACCGAAACGTCGTTGGGCACCGAACGGCCCAGCGTGATCAGGGCCTGCGCCGCGCCGATCGCGAGCAGGTCGTTGGTCGCGAAGATCGCGGTGAGGTGCGGCCGGTTCGCCATCAGTTGCATGCAGGCGGCGTAGCCGGCGTCGATCGAGTCGCGGATCTGCAGCACCGCGGCCGCATCGGCCTCGATGCCGGCGGCACGCATCGCCGCGCGAAAACCGTTGGAGCGCGCGTCCTGCAAGCCGCCGCAACCGTCGCCGATCAGGAGGCCGATTTCGCGGTGGCCGAGTTCGAGCAGATGCCGCGCGGCCAGCTCGCCCGCGTGAGCAAAGTCCACGGCGATGCAAGGCAGCGCGGGCGGCGCTTCCGGGTGTTCCCACATGGCCAGCAGGATCGGCGCGCTGTGCGTGGCCGACGCGCACAGGTCGTTGATCGTGATGTCCGTGTTCATGACGAGCACGCCGTCGGCCAGCGTGCCCGCGATCTGGTTCAGATAGGCGCGGCCGATCTCGGCGTCATCGTCAGTATTGCAAACCATCAGGAAGTGGCCGGCTTTGCGCGCGGCGCGCTCGGCGGCCAGCACGAACTCGGGGTAGAACGGGTTCGAGATATTCGACAGCATCAAGGCGAGCGTCGACGAGCGGCCCTCGGCCAGCGCACGCGCATTCAGATTGGGCCGGTAGCCGAGATCGGCGATTGCCTTGAGCACGCGTTCAGCCGTTTCCGGGCGCACTTTCTCGCGGTTGCGCAGCACGTTGGAGACGGTCGCGGCAGTAACGTGAGCGCGCTTCGCGACTTCGGACAAAGTGACCATATGCGATTTATCCCATATTCAGGGAATGCGATTCAAATGTTGCAAGCTGAGGACGACGTTGATAACTTGCTGGAAAACACAGCGGAGACACCCACCATGACTTTTTCCCTCGAACTCAAATTTAAGCGATTAAATGCTTGCCGCACAAGGGCTGGCCACTTATTTTTCACAGAAATTTAAGCGGTTAAATCCGAAGGAGGCATCATGGCGGCGATTCGTTTGACGAATGTGCAGAAGTCGTACGGTGACCATCCGCCGGTGATCCGACGCGTGAATCTGGAAATCGCGCAGCACGAGTTCTGTGTCTTTCTTGGGCCGTCGGGTTGCGGCAAGTCGACCCTGCTGAGAATGTTCGCCGGTCTCGAAGACCTGAGCGAAGGCGAGTTGCACATCGGCGGCCGTCTCGTGAACGACGTGCCCGCCGCAGCGCGCGGCGTGGCGATGGTGTTCCAGAGTTACGCGCTGTTTCCGCACATGACCGTGTTCGACAACATGGCATTCGGACTGAAACTCGCGAAACAGCCCAAGGACGTGATCGACAGCAAGGTCCGCGAAGCCGCGCGCATTCTGCAATTGGATGATTATTTGCAGCGCTATCCGAAGGCGCTTTCGGGTGGTCAGCGGCAGCGCGTCGCAATCGGCCGGGCGATAGTGCGCGAGCCTGGCGTGTTTCTGTTCGACGAGCCGCTCTCGAATCTCGATGCCGCGCTGCGTGGCCAGACGCGAGTCGAAATCGCCCGTCTGCATCAGCGCTTTGCCAACGCGAGCGTGGTGTACGTGACCCACGATCAGGTTGAAGCGATGACCCTCGCCGACCGGATCGTGCTGCTGCACGCCGGCGCGGATGCGGAGCGCTTCGGCAGCATCGCGCAGAGCGGCGCGCCGCTCGAGTTGTATCACCATCCGAAGTCGCGCTTCGTGGCGGGCTTCATCGGTTCGCCGCGCATGAATTTCATCGACGCCGTAGTCAACTCGATCGAACCAGGCAGTGTGACGGTCTCGTTGCTAAAAAGCGGCGAGCGCTTGATCGCGCACGTCGATGGTCAACGCTTGCAGCGCGGCCAGCCGGTCACGCTCGGCGTGCGGCCCGAACATCTGCGCCTCGATGGCGACGATCAGTTCGTGCAGTGCACGACGGTGCTCTCGGAACGGCTCGGCGAGCACAGCTATATTCACGCGGATCACGCGGCGGGCACGCTCATCGCCAAGGCCGCGGGCGATACGCCGATCGGTTCCGGCGAGCGCATCGCCATTCATGTTCCGCCTTCCGCGTGTCATCTGTTCGACGCGGATGGATTGGCATTGCGGCGAAGCGCGTTCGAGCCCGAGCGGGCCGCCGCTTGAGTTTTCATTCGTGAGCGCTGAAAACACCCACTGATTCATCAAAGCCGAATTCCGCCACAGAGCGGGTTACATCGCCGGCAGCCAAACGCTGCCGGTCAACAAGGTATCAAGGAGACACAAGATGATTGCTCTTCGCCTTCGCCGTCTTGCACACGTGTCGATCGCAGCCGCGCTGGTTGCCGGCTCGCTCTGCTGTGCCGCCGTCGACGCCGCCACGCTCAACGTCAACGTATCGGCGCGCGGTAATCAGCGCTCGACGTGGCAGGACGCGTTCGACAAGTTCAAGAAAGCCAATCCCGATGTCGATCTCAAGGTGACCTACATCACCGAGGAAGCGTACAAGGTGCAGATGAGCGGCTGGCTCGCCACCGATCCGCCCGACGTCGTCTCGTGGCACGACGGTGAGCGCATGGCGTATTACGCGCAACGCGGCCTGCTCGAAGATCTGTCGTCGGACTGGAGCAAGAACGGCTGGTCGCAGCAGTACGCGTCGGTGAAGGAAGCGTCGACGTATAAGGGCAAGCAGTACGCGGCGCCGCTCGGCTATGACGCCTACGGCTTCTTCTATCGCAAGGATCTGTTCGAGAAGGCCGGCATCAAGAGCGAGCCGAAGACGTGGGACGAATTCCTCGATGCCTGCAAGAAGCTGAAGGCGAGCGGCGTGGCGCCGATCGCCGTGGCCGCGCGCGATAGCTGGACGCTCGCCGCCTGGTTCGATTATCTCGATCTGCGTATCAACGGCAACGCATTCCATCAGCAATTGATGGCGGGCGAAATTCCGTACACCGATGCGCGCGTCAAGAAGGTCTACACCGCGTGGAAAACGCTGATCGACGATCACTACTTCATCGACAACGCGCTCTCCTACGACCTCGATTCGATCGCGCCGTTTCTCGTGAACGGCAAGGCGTCGATGATGCTGATGGGCACGTTCTTCTCCGCGAGCATTCCGGCGAACCTCAAGCCGCAAACCGGCTTTTTCCGCTTCCCGGTGATCGATGCCAATGTGCCGATGGCCGAAGACGGTCCGGTCAACGTACTGCTGATTCCCGCGAAAGCGAAGAACAAGGCCGACGCGCGCAGGCTGCTCGCCTTCATGGAACAGCCGCAGATCAACGCCGATCTCGCGAAGGGCTGGGGTCAACTGCCGTCGAACAGCCAGTCCGCGGAACCTGAAGACGCGATTTCGAAGGTCGGCTTCCAGACGCTCGCCAACACCAAAGGCGGCATTGCGCAGTTCTACGATCGCGACATGCAGAAGGAAATGGCCGACGAAGGCATGAAGGCGATGCAGCAGTTCTACAGCGATCCGTCGCAACTCGACGCCGTGCTCGTGCGTCTCGAAGCGACCCGCAAGCGCATCTACCAGAAGTAAAGAAATAAGCCCTGGAGCGCCGGCGACGTAGCAACGGCCGGCGCTCGTCCTCGATTCGTCTTCGATTTTCCGACGAGGCCCGATCCATGTCTCATTCCGCAGCGCGCCGCTTACCCGCGGCTTCGCACCGTCACGTCTCGACGACGCGCCGTCACCAGCACCGCGCCGCGTTTTTCTTCCTGTTGCCGGGCTGCGCGTTGTTCTGCCTGTGCGTGGTGTATCCGATCATCAGCAGCATTTCGCTCAGCTTTTACCACTGGGACGGCATGACGCCGAAGACCTTCGCGGGTTTCGACAACTACATCGAGCTGTTTCATGCCGACACGTTCTATACGGCGCTCAAGAACAATCTCATCTGGCTCGTGCTGTTCCTGCTCGCGCCGCCGCTCGGCCTGCTGTTCGCGTTGTATCTGAACCAGCATATCCGTGGCATGCGCGTCGTGAAGTCGCTGTTCTTCGCGCCGTTCGTGCTCTCCGGCGTGGTGGTCGGTCTCGTGTTCAGCTGGTTCTACGACCCGGGCTTCGGCTTGCTTCGTCTGATTGTCGGCCACGGTATTCCCGTGCTCGGCGATCCGCACACGGTGACGTTCGGCATCGTCTTCGCCGCGCTGTGGCCGCAAACACCGTTCTGCATGGTGCTGTATCTCACGGGCCTGACCGGTATCAACCCGGAAGTGGTCGAGGCGGCGCGCATGGAAGGCGCCAAGGGCGTGAAGTTGCTGTGGTACGTGATCCTGCCGCAACTGCGGCCCGCCACGTTCATGGCTGTGGTGCTGACGGTGATCGGCGCGCTGCGCAGCTTCGATCTGATCGCGGTGATGAGCGGCGGCGGTCCGTTCGACAGCTCCACCGTGCTCGCCTATTACATGTACGACCAGGCCATCAAGTACTACCGCGAAGGCTATTCCGCGGCGATTGCCGTGGTGCTGTTCGCCATCATGCTCGTCTACATCGTGTTCCATTTGCGCCGCATGTTGCGCGAAGAACGCTGATCTCCAGGAGTTACGCGTCATGTATCCGCTTCCCGTCGAACGCTGGAAACCGCTCAATCGCACGCTTTACAAAGCGTCGCTGCCCATCGCGCTGCTGATCTGGCTGCTGCCGATGCTGGCCGTGCTCATCACGTCGATCCGTTCATCGGACGAGCTTTCGCAAGGCGATTACTGGGGCTGGCCCAAACACTTCGCGCTGATCGAAAACTACGGTGCCGCGCTCACGCAAACGCCGATGCTGCATTACTTCACCAACAGCGTGCTGATCACGGTGCCGTCGGTGATCGGCGCGATCGTGCTGGCGTCGATGGCGGGTTTTGCTTTGGCGACCTATCGGTTTCCGGGCAATACGGCGGTGTTGTTCGCGTTCGTCGCCGGCAATTTCGTGCCGATCCAGATCCTGATGATCCCGGTGCGCGATATGGCGCTGAAGGTCGGACTCTTCAACAGCGTCTGGGCGCTGGTGATTTTCCACGTGTCGTTTCAGACCGGGTTTTGCACACTGTTTCTGCGCAATTTCATCAAACAGTTGCCGTTCGAAATGATCGAGGCCGCACGCGTGGAAGGCGCGAGCGAATGGACTATCTACCTGCGCATCGTGCTGCCGCTGATCCGGCCCGCGCTCGCCGCGCTAGGCATTCTGGTGTTCACGTTCGTGTGGAACGACTACTTCTGGGCGCTGTGTCTCACGCAAGGCGACGACGCCGCGCCGATCACGGTGGGCGTCGCGGCGCTCAAGGGCCAATGGACGACCGCATGGAATCTGGTCGCCGCCGGTTCGGTGCTGGCCGCGTTGCCTTCCGTGCTGATGTTCTTCGCGATGCAGAAGCATTTCGTCGCCGGTCTGACCTTCGGTGCAAGCAAGGGCTGAGCGCCTGTTCGACGTCATCTAACAACGAGACTTTCTCATGCAACTTGGTGTCTGTTATTACCCGGAACAATGGCCGCGCACGATGTGGGCCGACGACGCGAAACGTATGGCCGAGCTCGGCATCACGCATGTGCGGATTGCCGAATTCGCGTGGAGCCGGATGGAGCCGCGCGCCGGCGAATTCGTGTGGGAATGGCTCGACGAAGCCGTCGCCACGTTGGCGGCCGCCGGGTTGAAACTCGTGCTCGGCACGCCGACCGCTTCGCCGCCGAAGTGGCTAATCGACGCGTATCCGGAAGTGCTGCCGGTGCGCGCCGACGGCACGCGGTGGAATTTCGGCTCGCGCCGTCACTACGATATATCCAGCGAAATCTATCGCCGCGAGTGCGTGCGAATCGTCACGGCGATGGCGCAGCGCTATGGAAGGCATCCCTCCATCGTCGCGTCGCAGACCGATAACGAACTCGGCTGCCACGATACCGTACCCAGCTATTCGCCAGCAGCGCTCGGGCGCTTTCAAAGCTGGCTGCGGCGGCGCTATGAAACCGTCGAGGCGCTCAACGACGCGTGGGGCAACGTGTTCTGGAGCATGGAGTACCCGTCGTTCGAGGCGATCGGCTTGCCGAACCTCACGCCCACCGACGCCAATCCGATTCATCTGCTCGACTTCCGCCGCTTCATGTCGGACGAGGTGGCGAGTTTTCATCGCGAGCAGATCGATGTATTGCGCGAGTACGCGCCGAAGGCGGACTTGCTGCACAACTTCATGGGTTTTTTCACGACCTTCGATCACTACCGCTTCGCCAAAGACAATGCGCTCGATGTCGCCGCGTGGGACAGCTATCCGATCGCGCGCACCGAATCGATCGCGCTGCCCGACGAGCAGAAGGCGCGTTATGCGCGCACCGCGCATCCTGATGTTTCCGCGTTTGACCATGACCGCTACCGCGCGATAGGCAACGGACGCTTCTGGGTGATGGAGCAGCAGGCCGGGCCGGTCAACTGGGCGGCGTGGAATCCGGTGCCCGCGAAAGGCATGGTCCGGCTGTGGGCTTACGAGGCGTTCGCGCATGGCGCGGAACTGGTGTCGTATTTCCGTTGGCGTCAGTGTCCGTATGCGCAGGAACAGATGCATTCCGGGCTCAATCTGCCGAATAACGAATTGTCGCCGGGCGGCCTCGAAGTGCAACAGGCGGCGCGCGAGATTGCAGCTTGCGCCGCGCTGTCGGAACTCGCCGCGCCGTCGCGCGCATCTGTTGCGCTCGTATTCGACTACGAGACGCAATGGATGTTCGAGATTCAGCGTCATGGCAAAACCTTCGATTATCAGACGCTCGCGTTCGACTACTACGAGTCGTTGCGCGAACTCGGGCTCGACGTCGATATCGTGTCGAGCCGCGCGGATCTAACGGGCTATGCCATGGTGGTAGTGCCCAGCATTGCGGTGATCGACGACGCGCTCGTGCATCAGATCGAGCGGAGCGAAGCGCAATGGGTCTTCGGCCCGCGCAGCGGCTCGAAAACCGACAGCTTCGCCATTCCTTCCACTCTGCCGCCCGGCGCCTTGCAACGCGTTCTGCCGATGCAGGTGCTCGAAGTCGAGACGTTGCGGCCCACGCTGGCGCCCGCGGTGTCGATCGGCGGCATGCATGGTGCGGCGATACATTGGCGCGAGCACGTGCGGGCCAATGGCGACACGCAGGTCGACGCGCAATTCGACGACACGTGGCCGGCGATTCTCTCGCACGGCAGGATCCGTTATATAGCGGGCTGGTTGTCGCACACGTTGCATCGCACGGTATTGCAACAGGCGGCGCACGAGGCCGGGATCGACACGCAGCTATTGGCGGAAGGCTTGCGCATTCGGCGACGCGGCGATCTGACGTTTGCGTTCAATTTTGGCGCGGAGCCCGTGCATGCGCCGGCGCCGACAGGTGCGACGTTCGTGCTCGGCGATGCGTTGCTGAAAACGGGCGATGTCTGCGCGTGGAAGAACGCCTGAGGCCGTTGACTGTTCGACGGAATCGAATCGAATCGAGTCGAAAAAGTGTGTGTTTGTCGGAGGGTGAAACTCAAGCGCTTCAACCTGGGACCAGGCGGCCTTCAGAATAGCCGCCCATCAATAGATGGAGGATGACAGATGAACAGAAGAGAAATGCTCGGCTGGCTCGCATCGACGGCGGCGGCAGCCGGCGCCGGTGCAACGCTCGGCGCACCGGCGCTCGCGGCCGAACTGCAAGCCTCGAGCCGTGGCAGTCGGTTTGCAAAAGGCGCGGACCTATCGACGCTGCTCGAACTGGAGGCGAACGGTGCGAAATTCTATGAGCACGGCGTACCGCACGACTGTCTGCTGCTGCTGAGAAGCCACAGCGTCGATTCGATTCGTATCAAGGTCTGGAACGATCCTGGCAATCCGAACTTTTTCCCGGCCGATCAAAGTCCCGCTGCCGGCTACAACAATGCCGAGCATGTGCGTGTGCTCGCGCGCCGCGCCGCCGCGCTCGGCATGCGCGTGCTGATCGACTTCCATTACAGCGACTGGTGGGCCGATCCGGGCAAGCAGTATCCGCCGCACGCTTGGGCCGGCAAGGACATCGTGCAGACCTGCGCATTGCTGTCGGAGTACACGTCGAGCGTGCTGAAGATGCTCAAGCGCGACGGCGTGCATCCGGAGTGGGTGCAAGTGGGCAACGAGATCACCGGCGGCATGCTATGGCCGCTCGGCAAATACGATCAGTGGGACAACCTCGCGCAATTGCTGAAGGCGGGGCACGACGCGGTCAAATCCGTCGATGAACGCATCAAGGTCATGCTGCATGTGGACAGCGGCGGCAACAACGCGACGAGCCGCTGGTGGTTTGACAGCGCGACCCAGCGCGGCGTCACGTTCGATGTGATCGGCTTGTCCTACTACCCACAGTGGCAAGGCTCGCTGAGCGACTTGCAGAACAATGCGAACGACCTCGCGACGCGCTACGACAAGGATGTGATGGTGGTCGAGACCGCATACCCGTGGACCACCAGCGACGGCGATTCTGAACCGAACTCGATGACCAACGTGGGGTCCGCGACTTACCCGCAGACCCCGGCAGGCCAGGCGCAGTTTCTCGGCGCGTTGACGGACATCGTCAAGGCGATACCGGACGGCCACGGCAAAGGCGTGTTCTGGTGGGAGCCCGAATGGATTCCGACGCCGAACGTCGGATGGAAAGTCGGCACCGGCGATCAGTGGGACAACAACACGTTGTTCGATTTCCACGGCAACGCGCTGACGTCGCTGGATGCATTTCGAAAACGCTAGCGGCTAGAGCCAGCCGCTATTGCGTGGGCGCCTGCGCCTTATTACGGTTCGCGCAATCCGACGTGAACATCATGCTCGCCTGATCCGGCGTCATGTGCGGCGCGTCCGGGCTGTAGATCCTCTCGATGATGGCGCTGACCGCTTGCCGGTCAGCCGCATCCTTGTAGTACTTGGCGGCCTGATCGAGTGCTTGCGCCTTGGTCTTTTTGTGCGCGCGCCACGAGGCGACCTGCCCGGCGATATCGCCGATCGCAAAGCATTGGTCGCTGACGGTTTGCGCAACGGCTTGAACGGCCGGCTGCGCGAGACACACCGCAAGCAGCGCGGATACGACTACGCGTTTCATTCCCTGAATCCTGTGGTTAGATGAGCAACGGTGCGAAAGCGCTGGCATCTACCACCGCGGCAACCGAATGGGTCAACAACCGCGTAGTTTATCGGGAAGTGACGCGTCGCGTTTTCTGACGCGAGGCAGCAAAGAAAAAGCCGCCTCGAAAGGCGGCTTCAAACAACCATTAGATCATCCCGCGCACGGCCGCTCAATGCCCGAACGACTCCGCCTTCGACGCGCCCACGTTCGTCACATGCGGCCGTGCCGCCTGCTTGATCAGCAAAGCCACGCAAGAAATCAGACCCGCCACCGCGACCATCGCGAAGATGCCCCCGAACGTGAAATGGCGGCGCGTCAGTTCGGCCACGAGGAACGAACCCGCGATCCCG
The DNA here is from genome assembly GCF_046030175.1 of Paraburkholderia sp. RL17-373-BIF-A. Taxonomy (NCBI): domain Bacteria; kingdom Pseudomonadati; phylum Pseudomonadota; class Betaproteobacteria; order Burkholderiales; family Burkholderiaceae; genus Paraburkholderia; species Paraburkholderia sp. RL17-373-BIF-A. Next base: position 68,101 of record NZ_JARESO010000016.1, on the reverse strand, counting down.
CCGAAGCGCCCGATGCCGAGCATCCACGCCACGCCCGTGCCGCGGCCTTCGGTCGGATAGAACGCGGCGGCGAGCGCCGGCATCGACGATTGCGCGGTATTCATCAACACGCCGGCGACGAACACGATGAACACCAGCGCGCCCACGTTGCCCACCGCCTGGCCGATGAAATACACGCTCACGGCCGTCAACGCATAGCAGGCCGCGATGATGCGGTTCGCGTTGAAGCGGTCCATCAGCACGCCGCACAGCACCGCGCCCACGCCGCCAAGCGGGAACAGCGCGGAAATCAGCGTCGCGCGCTGCGGCGTGAGTCCGGCGTCCTTCAGCAGGATCGGCATCCAGTTGATCGACGCGTAGAAGATCACGAGGCCCATGAAATAGGCGATCCACAGCATCACAGAACCGATGATGTACGAGCGCGACAACACCACCGCCATGCCCTTGCCGCCGGTCTGCGGCGCGGTTTCGGTCATGATGAAGCTGCCCGCTTGCGCCGCTTCGCTCGAAATGCGCGCGAGCGCCGTGCGAATCCGTTCGACCGGCTGGCTATTGGCCACCATGTAGCGGACCGATTCCGGCATCTTGATCACCAGCAAGATCAGGAGCAGAAGCGGCGTGATGCCGCCGAGCAGCAGCACGCTGCGCCAGCCGAAATGCGGAATCATCCACGCGGCGAGGAACCCGCCGAACGCGGCGCCGAGCGGGAAGCCGCAAAACATCAGGTTGATCAAGGTCGCACGGCGGCGATCCGGGCAGTATTCGCCCATCATCGTCACGGCGTTCGGCATGGCCGCGCCGAGGCCGACGCCGGTGATGAAGCGCAGCGTCGTCAGTTGCTCGATGCTGGTCGAGAATGCCGAGCCGAGGCACGCCACGCCGAACAGCAGCACCGAGCCGAGCAGCAGCGAGCGTCGCCCGAGCCGGTCGGACAGCGGTCCCGAGCCGAGCGCGCCGCAGGCGAGGCCGAACAGCGCCGCGCTCAGCACGGGCGCGAGCGCCGGCCTGGTGATGCCCCATTCGGCGATCAGTGAAGGCGCAATGAAGCCGATCGCGGCCGTGTCAAAACCGTCCAGCAGGACGATGATGAAACACATGAAGAACACGAGCCACTGGAACGGCGAAAAGGGATGTTCGTTGATGAAGGTCTGAACGTTCACAGCGGTGCTGCGGTTCATGATGTTCTCCTCACTGCTGAATACGGAAAGGCTCGTGAGTACGAGCCTTTTCTTTTTATACGATCGGACGCCGTTTTAGAAGCGGTGCACGATGCCCACGCCGGCGGCGAACTGGCTGCGCGACGACGACGGCGCGCTCTGGAAGCCGTCGCCGATGGTTGCCGTCGCGCTGATGATGTGGCCCGAACCGGCGGTGCCCAGCGTATTGCCGTTGGTGCGCTGGAATGCCTGCAACGCATAGAGGCCGGTGCGCTTCGACAACGCATAGTACTCGGACAGGTTGACCTGCTGGTACTGCGCCGAACTCGTGATGCCATTCGCCTTGGTGGCGCGCGTGTAGCTGTAGCCGGTCGCGAAGTCCCACGAAACGGTCGGCTTCCAGTGCAGCACGACGCCGCCCGTGTTGAAGATCGCCGTATCGCGGAAGCTCGAGCCGACACCCGGAATGTACTGCACATTCGAGTAGGCCGCGGACACGTCCCAGCCATTGCCGAAGTTATAGCCGCCGGTCACGGCAAAGCGCTGTTGCGCCTGCGCCGTCTGATAGCCGTTGGTCACGGCCGACACGCCCGGCTGTGCGCCGTTGTTCGACACGGTCGAATCCGCGCCGTAGGCGCCGCCGCCGAGCGTCGAGTTGTTGATGCGCATGAAGCCGACCGCGACGCCGACCGGGCCGTTGATGTACTGCACCGCACCGCTCCACGTCGAGCCGCGATTCAGGCTGCCCGGCACACCACCGAGCGAGTACGAGCCGCTGAACGTGAAGCCGTACAGTTTCGGCGAGGTATAGACCAGCGAGTTGTTCGCGCGGTAAATCGTGTCGAGCGCGTCGACGTCGCCCGGGTGTGCGCCGTAGAAGCCGGTGAGCCACGTGGTCGGGCTATACGGCGACAGCAGCGAGTAGTACGCGGTGTACTGGCGGCCGGCCTGCAGCGTGCCGTACGTCGGGTTCGTCACGCCGACCCATGCCTGGCGGCCGAACATCGCGTTCGTATATTGCTGCGCGCCGGTGGCGGAATTGAAACCCGACTCCAACTGGAAGATGGCTTTGGTGCCGGCGCCGAGGTCTTCCGCGCCCTTCAGGCCAAAGCGGCTGCCGGCCCACACGCCTTGCACCATCTTCACGTTCGATTTGCCGCCCGAGGTCGAGCCGAGCGAAGGGGCCTGGCTGCTTTGATAGCCGATACCCGTATCCACAATACCGTACAGCGTCACGCTGCTTTGCGCGAAAACCGGTGCGCTGGCCAGAGCGGCGATCGCGCAGGCGAGCCGGGTCATTGTGATATTGCGATTCAAGAGGTGTTCTCCAATTCGACCTGCCTCGACTGCGACGGCAGTCCCGGCGACCCAGTCGTCATCAAATTCTTGTGTGCGACTTGTTCGCATATAGAACTGTGATTCTTTATACGAACAAGTCTGCACTGTAAGCAATATGACAAGGAAGGGTCAACGCGGGATTACCCGACTTTGTTGCGGATGCACATCGGTTGGAAAAAGAAAGGCGCTGGACAGCGAGCAGGGTCACGCGGGCCGCGGCGCGCGTCGGCGCGCCGGGAGGGGATGGGATTGGGAAGAGAGAGGAGCGCCAGCCTGACAGGCACCGCATGGTGCGGCGCGGCGCCCGGTGCGACGCGTGACGTGTAACGCGGCGTTCAGAAGATGACGTAGACCTTGCGCATCGTCTCCTCGACTTCCCAAAGCCCTTCGGTATTGGCTTCGAAGAAGAGCGTGTCGCCGCTCTCGAAGTGGATGGTCTCCTCGTTATCGGGCGTGAAGCGGCCGCGCCCCGCGATGAAGTGCATCACCTCGGCCTGCTTGACCGAGCGGCGGTAAGTGCCGGCGGTGCATTCGAAAATGCCGGTATCGATGGATTCGCTGCCCTTGATGACGCGTTGCACGCCCGACACCTGAATCGGCGTCGTGCCGGGCAGCCCGGCCTTGCCCCAGTCCTCCAGATTCTGCAGATTCACGCTTTGCTTGAGCTGCTGTACCTTCATCTTCTCGTTACCTTTTGAGTGTGCACGGGTCGTGTCATTGGCCGCTGGTTTGGGTGCTCGTCACGGTCTGCTCGATCTTGCCCAGCCGTACGACGGTCACGCCGGGCCGCAGTTGCCGCAGCGAAGGCATGACGAGCATGCAGTTGTCGTAGGGTGTGGTGACCGCCTCGCCGTTCGACCAGCCAATCACGGCGCCGGCCTCGGCGAAGATCTCCAGCCCCGTGTAGGGCGCCGCGAATCGAAAATCCATGCTGGTGGCCACCACCGGCTGCGTCACGCGGACGATGTGCTGCGCGGGCGGCAACGGCGCGAGCCAGCCCGCCGGCAGATCCGCTTCGTCGACCACGCCGGCCAGCAACAGGAAGCGCGCGGTGGTGTCGCGCGCGACCGCAACGGCGCTTTGTTCCCAATGCTGTCCGCATTCGATCAGCAGTGCGTTCTTCGCGCTGGCGGGGTCGCCGAAGCCTTCGTAGTCGCGCATGCGGCGGCCTTCCGGATGGCCTTCGTCGCAGATCACGGTGGCGGGCGTGCCGAGCCGCACGGCGAGGTCGATGCCTTTTGGCAGCGGTCCCGCGACGATCAACGGTTTGCTCTTCTCGTGCATGGAATGCAGATCGAGCAGGGCGTCGACCGTGTCGATCACCGGCCGCATTGCGCGCGCACGCGTCAATTCACTGGACGTGCGCGACGCGTCGTCGAGCACCGCGGCGGTCCACACGCGATTGAAATCCTGATTGACGAAGCGGGCCGCATCGGGCTCGGCGGGATCGAAGCGCTGATACGCAGCGACGTTCGCGAACGCCAACGTGAGGCGCCCGCGCCGCGGCCGCAACCCGCGCCGCAGCAATTCGTCGACGACGATCGCGCCGCACACCTCGTTGCCGTGCGTGAGCGCATTGATCATCACGTGCGGACCCGGCGCGCCCGAGTCGAACGTATGGACGTAGGCGATGCCGGACGCCGATTGTTCGTGGCGCGAAATATCGGGGAATTCGACTTCGATGGGGTAGGCTTCCATGCTCATGCGAGTTGTCCTGGCAGAGAGTGAGCGAAAGACTCAGGCGAGCTTTGCCGCGATCGCCTGGCCGACTTCGGTGGTGTTTGCTTTGCCGCCGAGGTCGCCGGTATGCGGGCCTTCCACCAGCGTCGCTTCGATCGCGGCCAGAATCGCGTCGTGCGCCTCGCGCTCCTTGCCGGCGTGATTGCCGAGGAAGTCGAGCATCATCGCGGCCGACCAGATCATCGCGATCGGATTGGCGATGTTCTTGCCGGCGATGTCCGGCGCCGAGCCGTGCACCGGCTCGAACAGCGAGGGAAACTTGCGGTCCGGGTTCAGGTTGCCCGACGGCGCGAGACCGATCGTGCCCGTGCAGGCAGGGCCGAGATCGGACAGGATATCGCCGAACAGATTGGTGGCCACCACCACGTCGAAGCGATCCGGATTCAGCACGAAGCGCGCACAGAGAATGTCGATGTGCTGCTTGTCCCACGTCACGTCCGGATACTGCGCGGCGACGCCGGCCGCGCATTTGTCCCACCACGGCATGCTGATCGCGATGCCGTTGCTCTTGGTGGCCACTGTGATCTTCTTGCGCTCGCGCCGTTGCGCGAGATCGAATGCGAACTTCAGCACGCGTTCGCTGCCGTGCCGCGTGAAGACGGATTCCTGCAGCACGAATTCGCGCTCCGTGCCTTCGAACATCACGCCGCCCACCGACGAATATTCGCCCTCGGTGTTTTCACGCACGATCCAGAAGTCGATGTCGCCCGCCTTGCGGCCCGCGAGCGGCGAAGGCACGCCGGCAAAGAGGCGGGCCGGGCGCAGGTTGATGTACTGGTCGAATTCGCGGCGGAACTTCAGCAGCGATCCCCACAGCGAAATATGGTCGGGCACCGTGTCGGGCCAGCCCACCGCGCCGAACAGGATCGCGTCGGCCGATTGCAGTTGCGCTTTCCAGTCGTCCGGCATCATCTTGCCGTGCTTCGCGTAGTACTCGCAGCTCGCCCATTCAATGTGCTGATACTCCAGCTCGATGCCGAAGCGCGTTTTCACCGCTTCCAGCACGCGAATGGCTTCGGGCATGACTTCGACGCCGATGCCGTCGCCGGGAATGACTGCGATCCGATATTTCTTCGACATGTTGTGCTCCTCCGTTGGGCTTCTGGATGATTCGATAAGGGCTATTTTATTCCTGCTGTTTGAGACTAAAATGGTCGCTTTAGTTAAGCCACTGTGCACGATTCGTGTACAAACGCCGCTGCCATCCATCAACCTATGAGCGCCGTCCCATCACCCGATCTCGGCGATTTGCGCGTGTTTTGCGAAGTCGCGCGCAAATCCAGTTTCAGCGCGGCGGCGGAGGCCTTGTCGGTGTCCGCGGCGTACGTCAGCAAACGCATCAACGTGCTCGAGACTACGCTCGGTACGCGTTTATTGCACCGTTCCACGCGCCGGGTCGCGATCACGGAAGCGGGCGAGCGCGTCTACACGTGGGCCGAAAAGATTCTCGACGATGTCGATCAACTCGTGGAAGACGTCTCCACCACGCGCCGCATTCCCGGCGGCAAGCTGCGCATTTCCAGCAGCTTCGGCTTTGGCCGGCGCTTCGTGGCACCCGCGCTCGCGCGCTTTTCCGAGCGCTATCCGCAATTGAGCGTGCGGCTCGATCTGTTCGACCGTCTCGTCGATGTGGGCGGCGAAGGCTTCGATCTGGATGTGCGCATTGGCGACGAGATCGCGCCGCATCTGATCGCGCGGCGGCTCGCGTCGAACTATCGCGTGCTGTGCGCGTCGCCCGGCTACCTCGCGCGGCATGGCGCGCCGCGCCAGCTCGCCGAGCTGTCCTCGCATGCGTGTCTCGCCATCAAGGAGCGCGACCATCCGTTCGGTCTGTGGCGATTGACGGTGCGCGGCGAGGCGGTCTCGATCAAGGTCACGGGACCGTTGTCGACCAATCACGGCGAAGTGGCGGTGGAGTGGGCGCTGGCCGGACGCGGCATCGTGCTGCGTTCCATGTGGGACGTGCGGCCGCTGCTCGAAAGCGGCCAGTTGCAGCAGGTGCTGCCCGAGGTCACGCAACCGGCGAATCTGTGGGCGGTGTATCCGGCGCGGCTCGCGCAATCGGCGAAGGTGCGGGTCTGCGTGGACTTTCTCAGCGAGGAATTCGCGCAATCGAGTCCGCCGGCCGACGGTGCAGCAGGCGCAGACATGGCGGAACGTTGAACGCCGAACCCTGAGCGGCAAGGTTCGGCGGATCAAGGACAAAGCAATGCCTAGTGATGATTCTGCGAGAACAGCGTTTCGAGCGGGTAATGGCTCTTCACGAACGGCGACTTGATGATCACGTAGCTGAAGTACTTCTCGATGCCGATATCGCGTTCCAGCAAACCTTCCACGATGCTCTGGTAATGGCTCACGCTGCGCGTGACGAACTTCAGCAGGTAGTCGTAACCGCCGCTTGCCAGATGGCACTCGACAATCTCGTCGACGTCGCGAATCGCATTCACGAACTTGATGAAGTCTTCCCGCCGATGATCGGCGAGCGTGACTTCGGTGAACACGATCTGCACGTCGCCGAGCTTTTCGAGCTGGATCTGCGCACCGTAGCCGATGATGTAGCCGGCTTTCTCCAGACGCTTGACCCGGATCAGGCAAGGACTGGGCGACAGGCCGACCGCGTCGGCAAGCTCGACGTTGGTTATGCGGCCTTTCTTCTGCAATTGGGAAAGTATGCGCAGGTCAATCCGGTCTAGCTTGCAGTCGCTGCTCATCGTAACGTTGTCGCTCCGGCGATCGGTGTGTGGGGCTGGGATGGCCCTCTACTCTAGCATGCGGTGGCATGAGTTTTGACCTTCAACGCGGCGCGCACGTCGGCTTGTGCGAGAACGTCGTCGAGGGTCTTTTCAAGCCGTTCGAACATCAGATCGAACTCGGCCTCGGTGTACGAGAGCGCCGGTGCGAAGCCGAGAATGTTGTCGCCGAAGGCGCGGAAAATCAGGCGGTTTTCATACGCGGCGGCGGCGATCCGTTCGGATAGTTTCAACGCCGGGTCGAAGCCCGCCTTGCTGTCCTTGTCGGCGACGAGTTCGAGCGCGCCGAGCAGGCCACGGTGGCGCGAGTCGCCCACCAGCGGATGCGCGAGCAGCGCGTCGAGGCCTTGCGCGAAACGCGGCGCGCGCGCCACGCCGTTCGCGAGCAGCCCGCCTTCGTGATACAGGCGCAGCACTTCGAGACCAATGGCCGCGCTCACCGGATGCGCCGAATACGTATGGCCATGACCGACCACCGCTTCAGCGTCGCCGTTCGCAATGCCCTGATAGATTTCGTCCGACATCAGCACGGCGCCCATCGGCGCGTAGCCCGAGGTCAGGCCTTTGGCCACCGTCATCAGATCCGGCTCGACGTTTTCCCCTTGGCACGCAAACAACGGACCCGTGCGGCCGAATCCGGTGATGACTTCATCGGCGACGAAGAGGATGCCCAGCTTACGGCAACTTTCACGCATCGCCTTGAGCCAGCCGACCGGCGGCACGATCACACCGCCCGAGCCCTGAATCGGTTCGCAGAAGAACGCGGCGACGTTGTCAGCGCCGAGTTCGGCCACCTTCGCTTCGAGCGCGGCCACCGAGGCGGCGATCAGCGCGGCGTCGTCGGCGAAATCGCCGCGGTACGCGTACGGCGACGGCAGATGATGCTGGTTCGGCAGCGGCAGATCGAAGTTGCGGTGGAACGCGGGCAGGGCGGTGAGGCCGGCGCCGGTCGTCGACGAGCCGTGGTAGCCGCGTTGCAGCGCAATGATGTGCTTCTTCGACGGACGCCCTGTGGCGTTGAAGTAATGCGTGATGAAACGCAGTGCCGAGTCCACCGCGTCCGAACCGCCGAGCGTGAAGTACACGTGTTGCAGCGAAGCGGGCGACACCTCGACCAGCTTTTGCGCGAGTTCGATGGCGGGCTCCGAGCCGAAATGGAAGTAGCCGGTCGCGTAGGGCAGCTTCTGCATCTGCGCGGTGGCGGCATCGACGATGCTCTGCTGGCCGTAGCCGACGTTCACGCACCAGAGTCCGGAAAACGCGTCGAGCAGTTCGTTGCCGGCCGCGTCGCGCAGAAATGCGCCGCTGGCGGACTCGAGGACGGTGACGCCGCGTGCTTCGTGCACGCGGTAGTTGATGACCGGATGAATCAGATGCTTGCGGTCGGCTTCAATGAGCGATTGAATCGGCATGATGGTTTCTCGTCGCGGGAAGGGGCTGTTGACCGTTCCATACTACTGATCAGCGACGATCGCCTGCTCACCTAAACAATTGCCTGAAAAGCGCGCACGACGCGTTTTGATGCGCGGTCTTGGCATTTTCTGCTGCGGACGCTGAAAAGCGGCGCCGCGCGGGCGTTTCATGCGGTGCTGCCCTCAATAGCCTTGCGCGCGGTCGATCTGGCCGACCATCGGCAAGCCTTCGCGATGGCGGCGCAGATTGTCCAGCACCACCTCGACGGCGGTTTCGGGCCGCGTCGCGCTGGCGATATGCGGCGTGATGCGCACGCGTGGATGCGTCCACAACGCATGACCAGCGGGCAATGGCTCGGGATCGGTGACGTCGAGAATGGCGTTCTGCAACTGGCCGCTCTCGAGCGCCGTCAGCAAGTCCTGCTGATTCAGATGCGGACCGCGGCCCGTTTGAATCAGCGACGCGCCGCGCGGCAGCTTCGCGAACAACTGCGCGTCGAGCAGCCCGCGCGTGGCAGGCGTAAGCGGCAACAAGCAGATCAGAATATCGGTGCGCGCGAGAAACGCATCCAGTGCGCTTTCGCCCGCATAACACGCCACGCCTTCGATCTCGCGACCCGAACGGCTCCATCCCGCGCAGTCGAAGCCGAACAGGCGCAACCTTTCCAGCACGGCCGTGCCCAACACGCCAAGCCCGAGCACGCCGACGCGGCGTTGACTGGCCGGCTTGAGCGGCAGCTCGCGCCAGACCTGCTGCTGTTGCTGAAGCCCGTAGTCGAACAGATCGCGATGAATCGTCAGCACGGCTTGCGTGACGTACTCGACCATGCCTTCGACGATCCCCGGCTCGATCATGCGAACGACCGGCACATGCTCCGGCACGCCCGAAAGATCGAACTGGTCGATGCCCGCACCGACCGAGAACACGACTTCCAGATTAGGGAAGGTGCGCGTCGGATCTTCCGGTGGCTGCCAGGCGGCGAGATAACGGATCGCGGCCGGATCGCCGAGATCGGGCCAGATATGAAACGGCAGCTCCGGCGCCTTCTGCGCGAAGAGTTTCGCCCACTGGGCGCCGCGCGCCGGGTCGGCTTTATAGAGGAAGGCCATGATGGTCAGCAGATTGCCTGGTTGATGATGCCGTATTGCAGGTAATGCGCGTCCTGTGCGCCGCTCGCGGGTTCGACCGGCGTGGCGGGGCGGACCATTTTGACGACCGTGTCCACGCGCGGCAAGCCCAACTGTTCCAGCCACTCCGTCAGACCGCTATCGCCGGGGGTATCGATACGCACGAACACGCCTTCATTCAGCGCCAGCCAGTGACTGATGAGTGCCTTGGCGCGGCTCGAATCCTCGGAGGCGGGCGCGACCACTGGACCGATCGCAAAGCCGCGTCCGAAGCGGCGAAACAGTGCGAAGCCGATCAGTTCGCCGTCGCGGTCGAGCGCGATGCCGTCGGCGGTGCCGAGCAGCGCGGGCAGGACTTCGCCGCGATCCAGACCGCTGGCCCGCGACGCCAGTTCGACCAGCCGCGCGGTGTCGCTCGAACCGAGCGGGCGCAATCGCTCGCCCGGCGGCAGCGACACGAGCGGCGGCTGGAACGCCGCGCCCTGATGCTGGTCGAGCGTGCCGGCCGCGCGAAAGCCGAGCTTTTCATAGAGCGGCTGGCCGGCGGTGGTGGCGTGCAGGAACGTGACGCGGCCGCCCAGTTCGTCCAGCACCAGGTCCATCAGCTTTCTGCCGATACCGCGCCCCTGGCTTGCCGGCGACACGATCACCATGCCGAGCGAGGCGCGCTCGGCGCCGTATTTCCAGCACAGCGCGGTGCCGATCACGCCGCTCGCGTCTTCCGCGACGAAACCCACGCCCAGCTGCGCGACGAATCTCCAGTCGTCCGCGCGATGCGGCCATTTGAGTTCGACCGTCAACGCGTGCGCGGCGGCGATGTCGTCGAGGGTGAAGCGTCTATAGGTAATCGAATCGGACACGCCGTACTCCCTGATTGACTGAAGGCTTACGCCGTCACTGTGTCATCCGGTGCGCGGTGTGACTAGGACGATCTTTTTATCGCGGGCCCCGGAAAGAGCCCCGTTCAAATTCGATGCAAAACGCCAGGTCTGGGCGCGCATTACAGGTGAGTTCTGCTGCGTGGCGATTTTTGTCGGCGACATATGCCACGCCCGCGGCTCTACGATTTTGTCATGGCGGCGGCGTTCACGAAACGCACCGCACGGACCACCAGCCAGTCACACAGGAAACCTTGCTCATGGACAGCTTCAATCCGGACGACGTCGCGATTCGCAGCGGCCATTACATCGGCGGTGAATATGTAGATGTAGAGGCGGGCGAGCGCCGCATCGAGGTGGCGCGGCCGTCGGACGGCGTGGTGTACGCGTCGGTGCCGCTCGCCGATGCCGGCATGGTGGACCGCGCGGTCGAGAACGCGTGGCTGGCTTTCAAGCACAGTGGCTGGGCGCGCATGGCGCCGCGTGAGCGCGCGAAGATCCTGCGCCGCTTCGCCGAGCTGGTCGAAGCCGATGCGCCGATGCTCGGCCGGCTGGAAGCGCTCGGCTCGACGCGCCCGATTGCGCAGGCAATCGGTTGGGACGTGCCGTTCACCGCCGAGGGCATTCGCTTTTACGCCGAGTTCGCCGACAAGCTGGGCGGCGACGTCGCGGCCACGGATCACGATCATCTCGGCATGACGATCGCCGAGCCGTACGGCGTGATCGGCGCGATCGCACCGTGGAATTTCCCGCTGGTCATGGCCTCGTGGAAGATCGCGCCCGCGCTGGCGGCGGGCAATGCGGTGGTGCTGAAGCCTTCGGAGATGACGCCGTTCTCGGTCCTGCGGCTCGCCGAACTGGCGGTGCAGGCGGGCGTGCCCGCGGGCATCTTCAACGTGATTCAGGGCGATGGGCGCGTGACCGGCGACGAACTGGTGCGTCATCCGAAGATCAGCAAGGTCACTTTCACGGGTTCCACGCGCACCGGCGCGTCGATCATGGCCGCGTGTGCGAACAGCGGCACCAAGCCGGTCACGCTCGAACTGGGCGGCAAGAGCCCGCAAATCGTTTTCGCCGACGCGCCGCGTCTGGACGACGTGGCGCGCCGCATCGCCGGCGCGATCACGGGCAACGCGGGGCAAGTGTGCGTGGCGGGCTCGCGTCTGCTCGTTGAGCGAAGTCTCGCCGAGCCGCTTGCCGAGCGCATCGGCAAGATCTTCGCCGAGCTGAAGCCCGGCGCGACATGGGCCGCCGGCACCACGCTTTCGCCGATCATCTCGGCGCCGCAGGCGGCGCGCATCGAAGGCATCGTGGGACGCACGCTGGAAGCCGGCGCGACGCTGCGCTACGGCGGCGTCCGTGCCGACGGCGGCGCGGACGGCGCGTTCTACAGCCCGACCTTGCTGACGGACGTCACGGCGCACTCCGAAGCGGTACGCGAAGAAGTCTTCGGGCCGGTGCTGACGCTGCAAACCTTCGATACCGAAGAAGAAGCGCTCGCGCTCGCGCAGCATCCCGAGTACGGCCTCGCGGCTGGTGTGCATACCGCCGACCTCGGCCGGGCGCTGCGTTTCGTGCGCGGACTCGAAGCGGGCACGGTGTGGGTCAACCGTTATGGCCGCACCTCGGACTTCATGATTCCCACGGGCGGCTTCAAGCGTTCCGGCATCGGCAAGGACCTGGGCCGCCAGGCCTACGAGGCCAACCTGCGTTTCAAGAGCGTCTTGATCGACCTGCGCGCCTGATCGCGTGTCATCCGCCTGGCATGCCGGCCGCAAACCCATCATGGGCAAGGCTTTCAGGCCGATCGCCGCATTCTGTGCTGTCCGCGGCCTCAAAACGCCTGGTTTGTGTCACCAGCCATGCCCTAATCAGGAACATCTATGTTTTTGCGCTGATTAAATCTTTAACAGGAATGAGCTTTTGCCTGTTTTCGCCAATGAGCTCCGACAGCGAGTTCACCATCACGATAGGACTGCACCATGATCGAATTCGAACCGAAATACATCACCTTCGACTGCTACGGCACGCTGACGAAATTCCACATGGCCGACATGACGCGCGAACAGTACGGCCACTTGCTGAACGGCGAAGACCTGGAAAAGCTCATCGCGTTTTACTCGGGCTATCGTCGCGATGAAGTGCTCGGTGCGTGGAAGCCGTACCGCGAGGTGGTGGTCAATGCGCTACGCCGTGCCTGCAAGCGCATGAACGTCGAATTCAACGAAGCGGGCGCCCAGAGCATCTATGAAGCAGTGCCGACGTGGGGTCCGCATCCGGACGTGCCGGAAGGCGTCGCTCGTCTGGCGAAGAAGTACAAGCTGGTGATTCTCTCGAACGCTTCGAACAACCAGATCCAGAGCAATGTCGACAAGCTCGGCGCGCCGTTCCATAAGGTCTTCACGGCGGAGCAGGCGCAGTCGTACAAGCCGCGCATGCAAGGCTTCGAATACATGTTCGATCAGCTCAACTGCAATCCGGAAGACGTGCTGCACGTGTCGTCGAGCCTGCGCTATGACCTGATGACCGCGCACGACCTGGGCATCAAGCACAAGGTGTTCGTCAAGCGCGGCCACGAACCGTCGACGCCGTACTACCAGTACTACGAGGTCAACGACATTCCGCATCTGGCTTCGGAACTCGGCCTGTAAGCGCCGTTTTTTCACGTCCTAAAGACTGCCTGCCGCCTCGCTCATTGCCCATCTCAAGGACAGAACGGATGAAGCTCGATTCCTACTGGCTCGACACCGCGCCGCCACTGCTGTCGGCGTGCGAGGGTCCGGTCGACGGCCAGACCGATGTGGTGGTGATCGGCGGCGGCTTCACCGGACTGTCGGCGGCGCAAGCGTTGGGTAAGCGCGGCGCCGCGGTGACCGTGCTCGACGCGGGCCGCATCGGCGGCGGCGCGTCCGGGCGCAACGGCGGACAGGTCAATACCGGGGTCGCGCAGGACTTCGTCGCGCTGGTCGCGCAACTCGGTGTGGAGCGCGCGAGCGCGTGCTACCGCGCGTTTTCGGATGCGGTCGACACGGTCGAGCGGTTGATCCGCGAGGAAAACATCGACTGCAATTACATTGCGACCGGCAAGCTGAAGCTGGCCTCCAAGCCGCATCACCTCGCGCATCTGGAGAAGACGGCGGAGGCAATCCGCCGTGAAGTCGATACGGATATCGAACTGATCGACCGCAGCCGCATCCGCAGCGAAATCCAGTCCGACAGTTTTTACGGCGGATTGCTGCAACGGCACGGCGGCCAGATGCATATGGGCAAGTTCACCGTCGGTCTCGCCGAGGCCGCGGTGCGCCGCGGCGCCAAGTTGTATGAGAACGCGGCGGTCACCGCCATCGTGAAAGACGGCGGCGGCTTTCGCATCACCACGGCGCGTGGCGAAGTGCGCGCGAAGCAGGTGCTGATCGCGACCGGCCCGTCGCGGCATGGTCCGTTTGGTTGGTATCGGCGGCGTCTCGCGCCGGTCGGTTCGTTCATCGTCGTGACGGAGCCCGTGTCGCCGGAGTTGCTGGCGCAAGTGTTTCCGAACCGGCGCGCGTATACCACGACGCGTTTGATGCACAACTACTTCCGCGTGACGCCCGATTCGCGTTTGCTGTTCGGCGGCCGCGCGCGCTTCACGGCGTCCGAGCGGCCGTCCGATGCGAAGAGCGGACGCATCCTGCAGGAAGGCCTCGCCGCGATGTTCCCGATGCTCGCGAGCGCGCGCATCGACTATTGCTGGGGCGGTCTGGTGGATATGAGCGCCGACCGTTTGCCGCACGCCGGCCAGCACGACGGCATCTATTTTTCTATGGGCTACAGCGGTCACGGCACGCAAATGTCGACGCACATGGGCCAGGTGATGGCCGACGTGATGGACGGTCATGAAGACCAGAATCCGTGGCGCGAGTCGGAGTGGCCCGCGATTCCCGGCCATACCGGCAAACCCTGGTTCCTGCCGCTCGTGGGCACGTACTACCGCATCAAGGACATTTTTTATTGATCGTTCGTTGTTCGATTGGCAATTAAAACCACGCAGCCAAGTCTGCTCAACCCCATTGCTCACCCTCGCGGAGAAGTTCGATGAATAAGGAAAACTCGCAACATGGCGCTCTTCATCTCGGCAGCGAGTTGGAGCGGTTGACCGCCAAAGGTGCGTCGCGGCGCGGTGTGCTGCGCGCGATGGCCGCAGCCGGGATGATGTCAGTGACAGGCGCCGGTCTTCTGACCGCTAGCGGTGAGGCCCTGGCGCAAGCCAAGCCGAAGCAGGGCGGCAAGATCCGCGTGGCGACGCAGTCCGCCTCCGCGGCCGATACGCTCGATCCCGCGAAGGGCGCGCTCGGCACCGACTACGTTCGTGGCTTCATGTTCTACAACTGCCTGACCGAGCTCGACCCGCATCTCGGCGCGAAGATGTCGCTGGCGACCTCGCTCGATACGAAAGACGCGACCGTGTGGGTCGTCAAGCTGCGCAACGGCGTGCAGTTCCACGACGGCAAAGCGCTCGCCCCGGCCGACGTGGTGTACTCGATCATGCGCCACAAGGATCCGGCGACCGCTTCGAAAGCGAAGACACTGGCCGACCAGATCAAGGAAGTGAAGGCGACCGGCCCGAACGAAGTGACCATCACGCTGGACGGCCCGAACGCCGATCTGCCGGTGATTCTCGCCACCTCGCATTTCCAGATCATCAAGGACGGCACCAAGGATTTCAAAACGGCGGTCGGCACGGGCCCGTTCAAGCTCAAGGAATTCTCGCCGGGCGTGCGCACCGTCGGTGTGAAAAACGAGAAGTACTGGAAGCCGGGCATGCCGCATCTCGACGAGGTCGAACTGATCGGCATCGGCGACGAATCGGCGCGCGTGAACGCGCTGCTCTCCGGCGACGTGCAACTGATCAACGCGGTGAGCCCGCGTTCGACCGCGCAGATCAAAGGCGCCGGCGGCTTCTCCGTGCTGGAGACGAAGACCGGCTTGTACACCGATCTGATCGTGCGCGACGAAGGCGGCCTGACCGGCAACGACGATTTCCGGCGCGGCATGATGTACCTGCAGGACCGCGAGCAGATGCGCCGCGCGATCTTCCAGGGTTACGGCACGATCGGCAACGACCAGCCGATCGATCCGACCAACAAGTACTACCTCGCCGGCTTGCCGCAGCGCGCCTTCGATCCGGACAAGGCGAAGTTCCATTTCCAGAAGGCCAAGGTCGGCAGCGCGCCGATCCAGATCTTCGCGTCGCCGGCTGCGGAAGGCTCGGTTGAAATGGCGATGTTCCTTCAGCAGGTCGCGCCGCAAGCCGGCTTGAATCTGCAGGTCTCGCGCGTGCCGGCCGACGGCTACTGGTCGAACCACTGGATGAAGCATCCGCTGGGTTTCGGCAACATCAACGCGCGGCCGAGCGCCGACGTGATCTTCACGCAGTTCTTCAAGTCGGACGCACCGTGGAACGAAGCGAACTGGAAAAGCCCGAAGTTCGACCAGATGCTGGTGGCCGCGCGCGGCGAACCGGACGACGCCAAGCGCAAGAAGATCTACGGCGACATGCAGGTGCTGGTGCATGAAACGGGCGGTATCGGCATTCCTCTGTTCCAGAGTTCGCTCGACGCGTATACGAACAAGCTGAAGGGCCTCGGCTCGATTCCGCTTGCCGGGCTGATGGGCTTCATGTTCGCGGAAAACGTCTGGCTCGAAACCTGAGCCGGACCCAGGTCACACCCTGCAACACGCGCGCCGCGGATCGAGCGGCGCGCGGCTTTAACTGCAACTCCGTTGCATGGGACCAGAGTAAGCGCTAAACCGCTAACTCTGGTCGACAGAGGAGACTCACGATGAAAGCACATGCGCAACGTCTCATCGCCGCACGCCTCGGCCTCGCGCTGCTCACGCTGCTGCTGGTGTCGGCGGTCGTGTTCGCCATCACCGGGCTGCTTCCCGGCGACGCGGCCCAGCAGGCGCTCGGCCAGGCGGCGACCCCCGAAGCCGTGGCCGCCTTGCGGCATCAGTTCGGCCTCGACCAGCCCGCGCTGCAACGCTACTTCGTGTGGCTTCTTCACGTGGTGAGCGGCAACTTCGGCACGTCACTATCGAACAATCTCCCCGTCAGTCAACTGATCGCGACGCGCCTGCCGAATTCGCTGGTGCTGGCCGGTCTGACGGCGCTGGTCTCGGTGCCGGTGGCGCTGTTGATCGGCATTTCGTCGGCGATGTTCCGCGGCTCGCTGCTCGATCGCACGCTCAACGTGCTGACCCTCTCCACGGTGGCCGTGCCGGAATTCCTGATCGCGACGATCGCCGTGCTGATCTTTGCCGTCAAGCTGCGCTGGCTGCCGGCGCTGTCGTATCTGTCGGAGGTGCATTCGTTCGGCGCGCTGCTGCGCATCTACGCGATGCCGGTGATGACGCTGTGCTGCGTGCTGGTCGCGCAGATGGCGCGCATGACGCGCGCCGCTGTGCTCGATCAGCTGAATTCGTCGTATGTGGAAATGGCCTTGCTCAAGGGCGCCTCGCCGGTGCGCGTGGTGTGGCGGCATGTGTTGCCGAACACCATCGGCCCGATTGCCAACGCCGTGGCGCTGAGCCTGTCGTATCTGTTCGGCGGCGTAGTGATCGTCGAGTCGATCTTCAACTATCCCGGTCTCGCGAGCCTGATGGTGGACGCGGTGACCAACCGTGACATGCCGCTCGTGCAGGGCTGCGTGATGGTGTTCTGCGCGGCGTATCTCGCGCTCGTGCTGATCGCCGACCTGTGTCAAATCATATCCAACCCGAGGCTGCGTCGATGATGAGCCAACCTACCAATCCCCACCACGTGCCTCACGCCGGCACGGAGCTGTACGACGTGCGCCGTGACGAAGTGGTCGTCGAACCGGCTCCTGTTGAAGCGCAGGCGCTGAAACACGGCGTGCTCAAACGCCTCGTGCACCGCTTCTCCATACTCGGCCTGATCGGTCTGCTGATGGTGGCGTTCTGGCTGCTGGTCGCGTTCATCGGACCGCTGGTCGCGCCATACAAAGGCGGCGCGCTGACCTCGACGGAAATTTTCGGCCGCTACAGCGCGGCCTATCCGCTCGGCACCGACTATCTGGGCCGCGACATGCTCAGCCGGATTCTCTACGGCGCGCGCTACACGGTCGGCCTCGCGCTTGCCGCGGCGGTGCTCGCCAGCGTGATCGGCACGTTCTTCGGGCTGCTCGCGGCGGTGTCGGGCCGCTGGGTCGATGAAATCCTGAGCCGTCTGTTCGACGCGCTCATTTCGATTCCGAGCAAGGTGTTCGCGCTCGTCGTGATCGCCGCGTTCGGTTCGTCGATCCCGATGCTGATGACGGTGGCCGCGGTGGCCTACATTCCCGGCGCGTTCCGCATTTCGCGCTCGCTCGCGGTGAACGTGATGGGCCTCGAATACGTGCAGGTGGCGAGAGCGCGCGGCGAAGGCATTTTCTATATTGCGCGGGTCGAGGTGCTGCCCAACATGATTCATCCGATGCTCGCCGATTTCGGTCTGCGCTTCGTGTTCATCGTGCTGCTGCTGAGCGGGCTGAGCTTCCTCGGTCTCGGCGTGCAGCCGCCGAACGCCGATTGGGGTTCGCTCGTGCGCGAGAACATCGGCGGCCTGTCGGAAGGCGCCCCCGCCGTGCTGATGCCGGCCGTCGCGATCGCGACGCTGACCATCGGCATGAATCTGCTGATCGACAACCTGCGGCGTCGCAGCCGTAGCCACGGAGGTGCGTGATGGCTGATCGCGACATGATCGAAGTGAAGGGCCTGAGAGTCGTCGCGGGGGCCGCGCCGGGGCCGGTGACGGAGATCGTCAAGGGTGTCGATTTTTCGGTGAAGAAGGGCGAAGTGCTCGCACTGATCGGCGAGTCCGGTTCGGGCAAGACCACCATCGCACTGTCGCTGCTCGGCTATGCGCGTGCGGGCTGCGCGATCAGCGGCGGATCGGTGCGCATCGGCGAACTCGAGGTGTTGTCGCTCGACGCGAAGGGCCGCCGCGCGTTGCGCGCGCGCACCGTGGCGTACGTCGCGCAGAGCGCGTCGGCCGGCTTCAATCCGGCGCGTACGATCATGGATCAGGTCACCGAACCGGCGCTGCTGCATCACCTCATGACGAAAGAAGCGGCACGCGCCAAGGCGATCGGGCTGTTCCGCGCGCTCGCGCTGCCCGCGCCGGAAACGATCGGCGAGCGCTATCCGCATCAGGTGTCCGGCGGCCAGTTGCAGCGTTTGATGGCGGCGATGGCCTTGATCACCGATCCGGCCGTCGTCGTGTTCGACGAGCCGACCACCGCGCTCGACGTCACCACGCAGATCGAAGTGCTCGCGGCCTTCAAGAAGGTGATTCGCGAACTCGGCACTACAGCCGTGTACGTGTCGCACGATCTGGCGGTGGTTGCGCAGATGGCGGACCGCATCGTCGTGTTGAACGGCGGCGCGGTGAAGGAGAACGGCGCGGTCGCGCAAGTGCTCGACGCGCCGGTGGATGCGTACACGCGTCAGTTGCTGGCGGCCACGCGTCGTCCTGAAGCCGTGCTGACGTTGCCGCCGAACCTGGGCAAACATGTGCCGCCGCTGCTGGAGATTCGCGGACTGTCCGCGGGCTATGGCCGCATCGACCGCCACGGCGCGCCCGCCGTGCGAGTGCTGGACGACGTCAGTCTGTCGATTCCGCGCGGCAGCACGCTCGGCGTGATCGGCGAATCCGGCTCCGGCAAGACGACGCTCGCGCGCGTGGTGGCGGGTCTCGTCGACCGGGCGCGCGGCGAGGTGCTGTTCAACGGTGAACCGCTGCCGGCGCAAATCTCGCGCCGCACGCCGGAGCAGTATCGGCAGATTCAGATCGTGTTTCAGAACGCCGACACGGCGCTCAACCCGAGCCATTCGATCGCCGATATCCTCGGCCGGCCGCTCGCGTTCTATCACCATCTGCGCGGCTCGGCAGCGAAGAAGCGCATGCTGGAACTGCTCGATCTGGTGAAGCTGCCGGCCGGCATCGCCACACGCACGCCGGCCGGACTGTCGGGCGGCCAGAAGCAGCGCGTGAATCTGGCGCGTGCGCTCGCCGCGGATCCCGCCTTGATTCTGTGCGACGAAGTGACCTCCGCGCTCGACACGGTGGTCGGCGCGGCGATCCTCGATCTGCTCGCCGAATTGCGGCGCGAACTCGGCGTGTCGTACATGTTCATCAGCCACGATATTTCGACGGTGCGCGCGATCTGCGACGAAGTGATCGTGCTGTATGCGGGGCATCGTGTGGAAGCGGGCCAGCGCGAGGTGCTCGCGGCGCCGCCGTATCACCCGTACACGGGCTTGCTGGTGGATTCGGTGCCGGCATTGAAACCCGGCTGGCTCGACGCGCGCCGTGACATCGTCGCCACTGCCTTGCCGGCGATGGGCGAGAGTGCCGACGTTGCCGAGTTGTGCTCGTTCCGCGCGCGTTGTCCGGTGCGTATCGACGGCAAGTGCAACATGACGCCGCCCTCGTTGAAGAAGCTGCCTTCCGGCGCGGAGATTCTGTGCCACCATCCGGTCGCCGAACTGAACCGTTTGCAGACGGTGGAGGTGACCCCGGCATGAGCGGACGATTCGTGCGCCTTGCGGAAACGGGCCGCAAGACCTTTCCGATTACCGTGGACGGCGTCGTGCGCGAGGCCGCCGAAGGGGACACGCTGATGGTCGCGTTGCTCACCGGCACGGCCACCTTGCGCGATTCCGAATTCGGCGACGGCCGGCGCGCCGGTTTCTGTCTGATGGGCGCCTGCCAGGACTGCTGGGTGTGGACCGCGCAAGGCGAGCGCGTGCGTGCGTGCAGCACGCCGGCCGTGCCGGGCATGTCGATCGTTACGAAGCTGGCGGAAGCCGGGGAGGGCGTATGGCCCCGCGCGTAGTCATCATCGGGGCCGGGCCGGCGGGCGTGCGCGCGGCGCAGGCGCTGGTCGAAGCGGGGCTGCGGCCTGTCGTGGTCGACGAAGGGCGGCGTGACGGCGGGCAGATTTATCGACGTCAGCCGGAAGGGTTTTCGCGCAGCTACGAGACGCTTTATGGCACCGAGGCCGAGCGTGCCGCGTCGCTGCATCAGAGCTTCGATGCGTTGAAGAGCCGCATCGACTATCTGCCGGAGACGCTGGTCTGGAACATCTCGCCGAATACCGTACATCTGGTGAGCGGCACGCGCTATCACACGCTCGTGTTTGACGCGCTGATCGTCTGCAGCGGCGCGACGGACCGGCTGATGCCGGTCAAGGGCTGGCACCACGCGGGCACTTATAGCCTGGGCGGCGCGCAGGTCGCGCTGAAATCGCAAGGCTGCGCGATCGGCTCGCGCATCGTCATGATGGGCAGCGGTCCGCTGCTGTATCTCGTGGCCGCGCAATACGTGAAGGCGGGCGCGCAGGTTGCCGCGGTGCTCGACACTTCGACGTTCATGCAGCGCGTGGCCGCGCTGCCGCGCCTGCTGGCGATTCCCGCCGCGCTCAGAAAAGGCATTGCGTTGACGCGTGTGCTGGCCGACGCGCGCGTGCCGGTTCATCGTGGCGTAGAGCCGCTCGAAATCAAAGGCTCGCCGCAAGACGGCGTGAACGCGGTTGAAGTCGCGCTACCCGGCGGCCAGCGCCTCGAACTCAAGTGCGATGCCGTCGCGCTCGGTTATCACTTGCGGCCCGAGACGCAACTCGCCGATCTCGCGGGTTGCCGCTTCCTGTTCGACGAAAACGCTCGGCAGTGGCTGCCGCAAATCGACGCCGACGGCCGCAGCAGCATCAAAGGCGTCTATCTGGCGGGCGACGGCGCACGCGTGCGCGGCGCCGACGCGGCGGAGCGCTCCGGCCGTCTCGCGGCGCTGGCCGCCTTGCAGGATCACGGCCTGCCGGTCAATGGCGTGGAGCGCTTGCGCGCCGAACTCGTGCGCTTCTCACGATTTGCCGCGGGCTTGCGTGAAGCGTTTCCGTGGCCGGCGAAATTCGCCGCGTCGCTGCCGGACGAAACGATAGTTTGCCGATGCGAAGCGATCACGGCCGGGGAATTGCGCCGCGTGGTGCAGGCGACCGGCGCTAAAGAGGCCAATCGCGCGAAGGCGTTTTCGCGCGTCGGCATGGGCCGTTGCCAGGGACGCTATTGCGGCCACGCGGGCGCGGAGATCATCGCGGCGGCCGCATGTGTGCCGCTGTCTTCAGTGGGACGGCTGCGCGGCCAGGCGCCGGTCAAACCGCTGCCCGTGGCGCTGACCGAAGAGGTGAGCGACGAGGTGAGCAAATGAGCGCGACGACCCGCAACGAAGCCGATGTGATCGTGATCGGCGGCGGCATCATGGGAACGACGACGGCGTTCTTCCTGCGCCGGCGCAACCGCTCGGTGATTCTGCTCGAACGCGGACTCACCGGACAGCAGGCGAGCGGCGTGAACTTCGGCGGCATTCGCCGTCAGGGCCGCGCGCTGCCGCAACTGGCGATGGCCAACCGCGCGCTGCGCACGTGGCAACGCTCGGCGGAACTGCTCGGCGAGGACATCGAGTTTCTGCCGTCGGGCCACACGCGCGTGTGCTACCACCAGAAGGACGTCGAGAATTTCGATCAGTACGCCATCGACGCGCGCGTCTACGGTCTCGAACTCGAAGTGCTGCACGGCGAAGCGCTGTTCAGGCGTTTTCCGTTTCTCGGCCGCGAGGTGCTGGCGGCTTCGATCTCGCCGCTCGACGGCCACGCCAATCCGCGCCTCGCCGCGCCCGCGTTCGGCCGCGCGGCGGCGCGGCTCGGCGCGCAGGTGATCGAAGACGCGGAGATCGTGCGCGTCGAAAAAGACGGCAGCCGGTTTCGCGTGGAAAGCGCGCGCGGCGACGTGTACTGGGCGGCACAACTCGTGATCTGCGCGGGCGCGTGGGCGAGCCGGCTGACCGAACAGTTCGGCGAACACGTGCCGCTGACCGCGCGCGGGCCGCAAATGTGCGTGACCGAACCGGTGCCCTACGTGTTCAAGTCGTCGATGGGCGTGTTCACGTCGATCAAGGAAGAGAGCATTTACTTTCGCCAGATTCCGCGCGGCAACATCATCGTCGGCGGCGGTCCGGCCGGTCCCGCCGACGCCGTGACGAGCCGCGCCTCGGTGCTGCCGGTCAACACCGTGCGGCAAATGGCGCAGATGCGCCGGCTCGTGCCCGCGTTGGCGCCGCTGCATGTGATTCGCGTGTGGAGCGGCGTGGAAAGCTATTTGCCCGACAGCGAGCCGGTGATCGGTCCGAGCGGCCAGGTCGACGGTTTGTTCTACGCGTTCGGCTTCAGCGGGTCGGGTTTTCAGATCGGGCCGGGCGTCGGCGAGACGCTGGCGGAGCTCGTCGATACGGGCAGCACGGCGATTCCTCTCGACGCGTTTTCCATCCGGCGTTTCACGACACAACCGGCGGCCCGCTCGAGCATCGTGACGTCATGAAACAGTCCATCAGCCTCAATGCCGCCCGCGCCTTCATCGAAGCCCATTTCGACGAACCGGTGACGCTCGCCCAACTCGCCGCGCTGTCCGCGCTCAGCGTGTCGCGCTTCGCCACGGTGTTCCGGCAGCAATACGGATCGTCGCCGTATCGTTATCTGTGCGGCCTGCGGATTCAGCGCGCGCAGACGCTGTTGCTCGAAGGCGTGCCGGGATCGGTCGTCGCGACGGAGGTGGGCTTCTTCGACCAGAGCCATTTCGGCCGCCATTTCAAGCGATGCTGCGGCATGACGCCCAGCATGTTCATCGCGCGCGCCGCAGCCAATGCGGCGCGGCATGGCGGCGCGAGTGGTTCGATCGGCTTGAGTGGCGCGCCTACGGCGTCGCGTTCAGCTTCCGCCATAACGTCGTCTTGCTGATGCCGAGCGCCTCGCAGACCGCGTCGCGATCGCCGTCGTGCGCGGCAAGCGCGGTGCGAATTTCGTCGGCTTCCACGTGACGGCTGCGTTCGCGCAGGGTTAAGGCTGACTTCTTCGCACGCGCGTGCGGCTCGACGATTTCAGGCGCGACCGTGCGCAACATGTCGCGTGTGAGAACGGGTTCGGTGGCGTCTTCGGGCAGTGCGTCTACGTCCACGTCGGCGAGTTCGACCGCGATCCGTTCGATCACGTTCTGCAATTCGCGCACGTTGCCAGGCCACGCGTAACGCTTGAATGGCTCGTCGAGCGCGGCGAGCAGGCGTTCGGCGGCGGCCGCGTCCTGCAGGCGCGCCGCGAGCCTCGGTTCGCGCGCCGCGGCTTGCAATAGCAGTTCGACGGCGAGCGGCAGCAGGTCGGTCGGCCGCTCGCGCAGCGGCGGCAGCGCGATGCTCAGAATATTGAGCCGGTAATAGAGGTCGGCGCGAAAGCTGCCCGCTTCGATGCCCTCGGTCAACGCGCGATGCGTCGCCGCGACCACGCGGATATCGACCCGCGTCGGCTCCGTCGAACCGAGCCGCACGACTTCGCGCTCTTGCAACACGCGCAGGAGCCGGCTTTGCAACGACAACGGCATCTCGCCGATTTCATCGAGAAACAGCGTGCCGCGGTGCGCCACTTCGATCAGCCCCGCCTTGCCGCCCTTGCGCGCGCCGGTGAACGCGCCTTCCTCGTAGCCGAACAGTTCGCTCTCCAGCAGCGCCTCGGGAAACGCGCCGCAATTGATCGCGACGAATGCGAAGTCGCGCCGTGCGCTCAACTGATGCATGCTCTGCGCCACCATCTCTTTACCCGTGCCGCTTTCGCCGAGAATCAGCACGGTGGCATCCGATCGGGCATAACGCCGCACGAGGGCGCGCACCCGTTCGATCGATTCGGACGCGCCGACGATATCGTCGAGCCGGTAACGCGCGCTGAACTGCTGCACGCGCTGGCGTGAACGCAGCGTCCGGTCGAGCCGTTCGACCGCGCGCGATTCCTGAAACGTCAGCACCGTGCCCGCCGCCGCGCTGCTGCTGGCAAGCGGCCCGCGATGCACGACATAGCTCACGCCACGTACCGTGCATAACGTGTCGCCGTCCGCGTCCGGCAGGCTGCCGGCGAGATCGGGCGCGAGTTCGAGCAGCACGCGGCCCACGGCATTCGCCGCGTCGAGGCCGAGCACGCCGGCGAGGCGCTGGTTCATCGCTTCGACGCGGCCTTGCGCGTCGAGCGCGACGACGCCGTCGCGCAGATGCTGCAGCAGATTGTCGAGCCGTTGACGCCGGATCGTTTCGCGGCGCGTGGCCTGCGCGACTTCGAGCGCGGTGTCGAAGGCCGCGCGCACCGACGCGCGCGAATACAAAAATACCGCCCCCATGCCGGCATTCGCGGCGAGATCGGTGACGAGTCCTGGGCCGACCACCACGTCGATGCCGCGATCGCGCAGATCGAGCACGACGCTCTCCGCGTCCTGCGCCGATTGATAGGAAGCGAACGTGACGTCGAGTGCGTAGGAAGTCGCGAAACGCCGCACTTCGTCAGGCGTATTGCCGTGTGTGACGAGCGCGACCTTCGCGCCGTCGCGGCGCGCTCGCGCGAGCGCATGCATCACGTCGAAGCCGGTCGGGCCGATCAGCACGACCGGCACCGATACGCGCGTCTTCAGATACGCGCCGTTCGAGCCGCCGGCAATCACCACATCCGGACGGCCCGCGCCTGCGGCGTCGACTTCGCGCACGGCGTCTTCGAAGCCGTGCGCGACGATACGCAGGTCCGCGCGTTCGACATATTCGCCGGCGATGTCAAAAAACAGATCGCGCAGGCGGCTGATACTGACCGCCCAGATGCGGGGGCGCTGGGCGGGTTCGAAAAGAGGTGTGCTCAAGGCTGGGCGGCTCGCGGCGGGGTGAGAACGTCCGCCTATTATGCGCGCTTCCATTTCCAATTTGAAATTCGCATTTCAGTTATGAAACGAAATGCAAACCATCGTGGACGTCCGTCTTTTGTGAAATCAGGCACTTAGCGTGCGTCGGAGCGGCTGGCCCATTCTTTGCTCTTAAGGCTGCGGTCAAAGCATCCCCCCATGCATCAGGAGACGAACCCATGAGCGAAGCAGACAACAGCACGCCGAACGCAGGCGCATTCAAACCGAAGAAATCCGTCGCCCTGTCCGGTGTGACGGCCGGCAACACGGCCCTTTGTACGGTCGGCAAGACCGGCAACGACCTGCACTACCGCGGCTACGACATTCTCGATATCGCCAGCGCCTGCGAATTCGAAGAGATCGCGTACCTGCTCGTGCACGAAAAGCTGCCGACCCAGGCCGAACTGACCGCCTACAAGACGAAGCTCAAGGCGCTGCGCGGCCTGCCCGCCAACGTCAAGGCCGCGCTCGAATGGATTCCGGCCGCCGCCCATCCGATGGACGTGATGCGCACCGGCGTGTCGGTGCTAGGCACCGTGCTGCCGGAGAAGGACGATCACAATCTGCCGGGCGCGCGCGACATCGCCGACAAGCTGATGGCCTCGCTCGGCTCGATGCTGCTCTACTGGTATCACTACTCGCACAACGGCAAGCGCATCGAAGTGGAAACCGACGACGATTCGATCGGCGGCCACTTCCTGCATCTGCTGCACGGCGTGGAGCCGTCGAAGGCGTGGGTCGACGCGATGCACGTGTCGCTGAACCTGTACGCCGAGCACGAGTTCAACGCATCGACGTTCACCGGCCGCGTGATCGCGGGCACGGGATCGGACATCTATTCGGCCATCACCGGCGCGATCGGCGCGCTGCGCGGGCCGAAGCACGGCGGCGCCAACGAAGTCGCGTTCGAGATCCAGTCGCGCTACCAGACGCCGGATGAAGCCGAAGCGGACATCCGCCGTCGCGTCGAGAACAAGGAAGTGGTAATCGGTTTCGGCCACCCGGTGTACACGATCTCCGACCCACGCAACAAGGTCATCAAGGAAATCGCGAAGAATCTCTCGAAGGAAGCGGGCAACAGCAAGCTGTTCAATATCGCCGAGCGGCTGGAGTCGGTGATGTGGGACGCAAAGAAGATGTTCCCGAATCTGGACTGGTTCAGCGCGGTCTCGTATCACATGATGGGCGTGCCCACGGCCATGTTCACGCCGCTCTTCGTGATCTCGCGCACGGCCGGCTGGAGCGCGCACATCATCGAACAGCGCGTCGACAACAAGATCATCCGTCCGAGCGCGAATTACACCGGACCTGACGACCTGCCGTTCGTGCCGCTCGCGAAGCGCGTTTGAGGGTGCCTTTTATCGAAGTCGGGCGCGTGAACGCGTAGCCGCGCGAATGCAAGCGTTTCTCCTCCATTGCGTCTTAAGAGCGCGGCGCAATGAAGTTGGGCCTTGGCTCGCTGAAACCCCGGGCCGAGGCCGTTTTTTGCGGCGCATTCACGTGGCCGCGCGCAAACCCGACCGGCACGCCGCCGCAAGCTAAACTACACGTACTGCCTGACTGGCCCGCCAGGGAGACGCGGTTAAAAAAGGGGCCGCCGACGTGATCGGCCGCCGCCATCGTCCCCGGATCATTACTGTTTTGTCCCCTACGCCATGAATACTGCAAACCGCAAACGCCTTCCCGGCACCCAGCTCGATTTCTTCGACACGCGCGCCGCGGTCGACGCAATCCAGCCCGGCGCTTACGACAAACTGCCGTACACGTCGCGCGTGCTGGCCGAAAACCTCGTGCGCCGGTGCGATCCGGTCACGTTGAACGCATCGCTCAGGCAGATCATCGAACGCAAGCGCGAACTGGATTTTCCATGGTTCCCGGCGCGCGTGGTGTGTCATGACATTCTCGGCCAGACCGCTCTGGTCGACCTTGCCGGCCTGCGCGACGCGATTGCCGCGCAAGGCGGCGATCCGGCGATGGTCAATCCGGTGGTGCCGACACAACTCGTGGTGGACCATTCGCTCGCCGTCGAGTGCGGTGGTTTCGATCCGGACGCGTTTGCGAAGAACCGCGCGATCGAAGACCGCCGTAACGAAGACCGCTTCGACTTCATCAACTGGACCAAGCGCGCGTTCAAGAACGTCGACGTGATTCCGCCGGGCAACGGCATCCTGCACCAGATCAACCTGGAGCGCATGAGCCCGGTCGTGCAGGTGAAAGACGGCGTCGCGTTTCCCGATACGCTGGTCGGCACCGACTCGCATACGCCGATGGTGGACGCGCTCGGCGTGATCGCGATCGGCGTGGGCGGGCTCGAAGCGGAAAGCGTGATGCTGGGCCGCGCGTCGTATATGCGCCTGCCGGATATCGTCGGCGTGGAACTGACGGGCAAGCCGGCTGAAGGCATCACGGCGACCGACGTCGTGCTCTCGCTGACCGAATTCCTGCGCAAGGAAAAAGTGGTCGGCGCGTACCTCGAGTTTTTCGGCGCGGGCACGGCCAAGCTGACGCTCGGCGACCGCGCGACCATCGCCAACATGGCGCCCGAATTCGGCGCCACGGCCGCGATGTTCTACATCGACGAACAGACCATCAAGTATCTGAAGCTCACCGGCCGCGACGACGAACTCGTCAAGCTGGTGGAAACCTACGCGAAGGAAACCGGCCTGTGGGCCGACAGCCTTGCGCAGGCCGAATACGAACGCGTGCTGAAGTTCGATCTGTCGACAGTGGTGCGCACGCTCGCCGGCCCGTCGAACCCGCATCGCCGGTTGCCGGTGTCGGAACTGGCGGCGCGCGGCATCAGCGGCAAGGTGGAGAACGAGCCGGGCCTGATGCCGGATGGCGCGGTGATCATCGCCGCGATCACGAGCTGCACGAACACCAACAATCCGCGCAATATGATCGCTGCGGGTTTGCTCGCGCGTAATGCGAACCGGCGCGGACTGACTCGCAAGCCGTGGGCGAAGACCTCGCTCGCGCCGGGCTCGAAGGCGGTCACGTTGTATCTGGAAGAAGCCGGGTTGCTGCCCGAGCTGGAGCAACTGGGCTTCGGCGTGGTCGCGTATGCGTGCACGTCGTGTAACGGCATGTCCGGTGCGCTGGATCCGGTGCTCCAGAAAGAGATCGTCGAGCGTGATCTGTATGCGACCGCCGTGCTGTCGGGCAATCGCAACTTCGACGGCCGTATCCATCCGTACGCGAAGCAGGCTTTCCTCGCGTCGCCGCCGCTGGTGGTGGCGTATGCGATTGCGGGCACGATCCGTTTCGACATCGAGAAGGACGTGCTCGGTATCGATGCCGACGGCCATGCGGTCACGCTGAAGGACATCTGGCCATCGGATGCGGAGATCGATGCGATCGTCGCGTCGAGCGTGAAGCCGGAGCAATTCCGCAAGGTGTACGAGCCGATGTTCGCCGTTTCTGTCGACACGGGCGAGAAAGCCAATCCGCTCTACGACTGGCGCCCGATGAGCACGTACATTCGCCGTCCGCCGTATTGGGAAGGTGCGCTCGCGGGCGAGCGCTCGCTCAAGGGCATGCGTCCGCTCGCCGTGCTCGGCGACAACATCACGACCGATCACCTGTCGCCGTCCAACGCGATTCTGGCGGACAGCGCCTCGGGCGAATATCTGGCGAAGATGGGCTTGCCGGAAGAGGACTTCAATTCCTACGCGACGCACCGTGGCGATCACCTGACGGCGCAGCGCGCCACCTTCGCGAACCCGACGCTGAAGAACGAGATGGTGCTCGAAGACGGCAAGGTGAAGGCGGGTTCGCTGGCGCGTATCGAGCCCGAAGGCAAGGTCACGCGCATGTGGGAAGCCATCGAAACCTACATGGAGCGCAAGCAGCCGCTGATCGTGATTGCCGGCGCCGACTATGGGCAGGGTTCGTCGCGTGACTGGGCGGCGAAGGGCGTGCGTCTTGCCGGCGCGGAAGCGATCGTCGCCGAAGGATTCGAGCGGATTCACCGCACGAATCTGGTGGGCATGGGCGTGCTGCCGCTGGAGTTCAAGCCTGGTGTGAACCGGCTCACGCTGGCAATCGACGGCACGGAAACCTTTGACGTGGTCGGCGAGCGCAAGCCGCGCGCGGACCTCACACTGGTGATTCAGCGCAAGAACGGCGAGCGGGTCGAGGTGCCGGTGACGTGCCGGCTCGATACCGCCGAAGAGGTTTCCATCTACGAAGCCGGCGGTGTGCTGCAACGCTTTGCGCAGGACTTTCTCGAGTCGTCGAAGAAGGCGGCTTGAGGCTGGCTGGTTTTTAGGTCGCTTCGCTCGATGCGACGAACGTTTTAACGCGGAACGGGTGATATGGCGCGATAGGCCATGGCACCCGCTCTCATCAGGACAGGACTTTCATGGCCCACCAACCCCAGATCAAGATTCCGGCCACCTACATGCGTGGCGGCACCAGCAAAGGCGTGTTCTTCCGCCTGCAAGACTTGCCCGAAGCGGCCCAGGTGCCCGGCGCCGCACGCGACGCGCTGCTGATGCGCGTGATCGGCAGCCCCGATCCGTACGGCAAGCAGATCGACGGCATGGGCGGCGCGACGTCGAGCACCAGCAAGACGGTGATCATCGCCAAAAGCAGCCGGCCCGATCACGATGTGGATTATCTGTTTGGCCAGGTGTCGATCGATAAGGCCTTCGTCGACTGGACCGGCAATTGCGGCAACCTTTCCGCCGCCGTGGGGCCGTTCGCGATCAGCGCGGGTCTCGTCGATCCGAGCCGGATTCCGCGTGACGGCGTGGCGACCGTGCGCATCTGGCAGGCGAACATCGGCAAGACGATCATCGGACACGTGCCGATGACCGATGGCGCCGTGCAGGAAACCGGCGACTTCGAACTCGACGGCGTGACGTTCCCGGCGGCGGAAGTGCAGCTCGAATTCATGGACCCCGCAGCGGAAGAAGAGGGCGCGGGCGGCTCGATGTTCCCGACCGGTAACCTGGTGGACGATCTGGAAGTGCCCGGCGTCGGCACGCTGAAGGCGACGATGATCAACGCGGGCATTCCGACCATCTTCGTCGACGCCGAGTCGATTGGCTACAAGGGCACGGAGTTGCAGGACGCGATCAATAGCGACGACAAGGCGCTCGCGATGTTCGAGACGATCCGCGCGCACGGCGCGCTGCGCATGGGGCTGATCAAGCATCTCGACGAGATCGCGACGCGCCAGCACACGCCGAAGGTCGCGTTCGTCGCGAAGCCGGCTGACTACGTGGCGTCGAGCGGCAAGCGCATCGGCGCGGGCGACGTCGATCTGCTGGTGCGGGCGATGTCGATGGGCAAGCTGCATCACGCGATGATGGGCACGGCGGCGGTCGCGATCGGCACGGCGGCGGCGATTTCGGGGACCCTCGTGAATCTCGCGGCGGGCGGCGGCGCGAAGGAGTCGGTGCGCTTCGGGCATCCTTCGGGAACGCTGCGGGTCGGCGCCGAGGCGAGCGAAAGCGGTGGCGAGTGGACCGTGACGAAGGCCATCATGAGCCGCAGCGCGCGGGTGCTGATGGAAGGCTGGGTACGGGTACCGCAGGAAAGATGAGGCGGCCGGCGCGAACGCGCCGATTCGCTTGTTAGTCTGTCGAAGGCCCGCTCGCCGCCGGTGGAGGTGACGCTCTCAGCGTGTCGATATGCGTCAACTCCGTCCGTCCGCCCTTGCTGGCAAAGGTGAAGACAGGGAAGTTGCGGCCGTGAAATTCCGGTCCCGCTTTTGACAGCATCTCTTCGAACTTCGGCTTGCTGTTCTGCCACGTCGTCCTGCCTGCCTGCCCCGACATGGGATCGAACATCAAGGCGGCGATACTGCCCGGCGCGATGCCGACCGTCTGAATCTCCGAATTTTCCAGCGAGCCGTGCTGCGCCTGATTGGATTTCAGCGTGCCGAGAAGGCCGCCTATCTGCTTCTTCCTGTCGTCCGGCGTGAGGGGTTTCATCGTATCTGTGATGCCGCCCGAGGAATGGTCTTTGTCATACACGCCGACCACGTGATTGCCGACCAGGTCGGGCATCGCGAGAACCGCACACGGACGGGCCATGGTGGACACGTTAGCGCCCATCTTGTAGTACTGCGGCTCGAGTTCCGCGTGGGCCAATGACCATTTGCGCAGGCCGCCGTGTCCGCCCGTTTTTGCCTGTTCGCGGGCAGCGTCGATCGAGACGTTGCAGTTGTGGAACTCGTGGTGCGCGTTCTTCATTTGCAGCGTACGGATCAACAGGCCGCTTGTCTTGAAGGCGTGCTGTATTTCCGCGGGCGTCCGGTCGTCGTGGTGAGCGGAGGCGACGTTTGCGGCCGCGCCGACGTTGCTCGTGGCCGAGGTCGGTCCAATCGCGTGCGTGGGCGCGACGCTGGAGACCTCGGTAGGCGCTGAGGTGCTCGACCTGGACGTCGAGGCGGATTGCACGTTTGCAGTAGATGCTTTGGCCAGGCGGAAAGAGGCCGGCGGGTCGTTGCGATTCGACACGGAGGGACCGCTCAACGTCGCGTTCGATTCTTCTTCGTTGCCCGCCGGCGCCTCGCCCTCGTTCTTGCTGGATGTTCGAGCATTGCCGGAGTGGCCGACCAGACTCGATGTCTTCACGGTCAGTCCCTGCGGCTTCGGTTTGATTGGCGGCGGCCCGGCCTTCGCACCCGTGGTCGTGCTCGCGCTCGTGGCCGTGGATTGTCCCAGCGGCTGTTTGTTGCTTGCGCCGGACGTGAGCGCGAAGCTGGCCGATGGCGTGTGCGGGGTGACGGCTGCCGGCGAGCGCGTCGGCGGCTGCTTCAGTGCTTCGAACGCCGCGATTTTTGACGACACCGAGGGCTGCGCAGCACTCTCTTTCTTTTCCTCTTTGGGGGTGGTGGCCTGATTGCTCGTGCCGGCGAGGTTCGTTGTCGACTGCGTTTCGTGTGTGCGCGTGAACATGTGGTTCTCCCATCTATCCGGGAGCCATCATGCGCGCAACGTCACGGGTGCTTTGTCGCGCTTGCGCAGGCGTGTCCAGTAAGACGAAGCGAGCCGTTCACGTCATGAGCCGGGGTAACGCATCGACCAATGCGTCGACCGCCAGACGCACCTTGCGCGGCAAGTGAGGTGTTTGCAGCCAGAGCGCGTACGCGTCGTAGAGAAAAGCCGGCTGATCCGGCAGCACCTGCACGAGCTCGCCCGCCTGAATGCGCTCGCACACCAGCCAGGAGGGGAGCCACGCCAGACCCATGCCCGTGGTCGCGGCGTCGGCGATTGCGTCGAGGTCGTCGAGCCGCAACCGGTTCGGTGGCGTGATCGCTATCGGCGGGTGGCCGGTTTGCGGAAACAGCCACGGGCGAATCCGGCCGGAGCGCCGGTAGATGATCGCCTGATGTCCGCCGAGTTCCTCGATCCGCCGTGGCTCGCCACGCATCTCCAGATACGACGGCGACGCGCACACGATCATGCGTTGACGCGCGATGCGCCGCGCTATCACCCCCGCCTTGTCCTCCAGTTCGCCGGTCCGGATGGCGAGATCGTAGTCGTCCTCGGCGAGGTCCGTGAAGCGGTCGTTGAACGACAGATCCAGTTCCAGCGCCGGATTATGTCGTGCGAACGCCAGCAGGACGGGCGCGACGCAGCGTCTGCCGAAGTGCACCGGCATCGTGACACGCAGCTTGCCGCGTGGCTCGGCAAGCTGGCCGGCGGCGAGCGCATCGGCCGCGTCGGCTTCGGCGAGCACGACGCGGCAGCGCTCATAGTAGGCGCGGCCGAACTCCGTCAGGCTCTGGCGGCGCGTCGTTCGCGTGATGAGCCGCGCGCCCAGGCGCTCCTCCAGAAACCGCACGTGCTTGCCGACCATTGGTCCCGACAGAGCCAGCGCGTCCGCCGCGGCCGCGAACGAGCCCAGATCGACGGCTTTGACGAACACGGCCATGCTCATGAGGCGATCCATATTCGGAAGCTCCGGTTTCGACTGTTCTAGTTATTGCGTCATTTATCCAGCTGATGCGGGCTGTCATAGTGTATTCGGTTCAATTGATTCCGAGTGGAGGCTATATGGCGCGCGCGATCCGTTTTGATCGGCATGGTGGGCCCGACGTGCTGCGTATCGAAGACGTGGAGGTTCCACGGCCCGCAGCGGGCGAAGTTCAGATTCGTGTGAAGGCGTTGGGCCTGAACCGCGCCGAGGCGTTGCTGCGCGCGGGCACTTACATCGAGACACCGGCGTTGCCGTCCGGTCTCGGGCTTGAGGCGGCGGGCGTGGTCGCAGCGGTCGGTGCGGGTGTGGGGGATTTCGCGTCCGGCGATGCCGTCAGCACAGTGCCGCCGGTATCGATGGCGCGCTGGCCCGCTCATGCCGAGTTGATCAATGTGCCGGCGGGGCGTGTGGTCAAGCACCCGTCGTCGCTCGGTTGGGAGGTAGCCGCGGCCCTTTGGATGCCCTACCTGACTGCCTACGGCGCGTTGATCGACATTGCCGGACTGAGGCGGGGCGAGTGGGTTGCTGTGACTGCGGCATCGAGCAGCGTCGGTCTGGCCGCGATCCAGATCGCCAACATGGTCGGCGCGAACCCGATTGCCGTG
Organism: Paraburkholderia sp. RL17-373-BIF-A; assembly: GCF_046030175.1. NCBI lineage: Bacteria > Pseudomonadati > Pseudomonadota > Betaproteobacteria > Burkholderiales > Burkholderiaceae > Paraburkholderia > Paraburkholderia sp. RL17-373-BIF-A. The sequence goes on along the minus strand of NZ_JARESO010000016.1, from coordinate 34,368 downwards.
ACGCGGACGTCTGCCAAGAAGGCGGCTTTGCTCGAGCAGGGCGCGGCTCATGTGATCGCTTCGGCTGAGGAAGATTTGGCTGCCAGATTGAGAGACGTTGCCGGGCCGGACGGCGTGAGGGTGGTGTTGGATCCGATCGGCGGTCCGATATTCGAGCCGCTCACGGCGGCGATGTCTCGCGGCGGCATGCTCATCGAATTCGGCGGCCTGAGCGCCGAGCCGACGCCGTTCCCGTTGTTCACCGTGCTGAGCAAGTCACTCACGCTGCGCGGCTACCTCGTGCACGAGATCCTGAGCGATCCGGCGCGCCTGGCGGCCGCCAAGGTGTTCATTCTCGATGGACTCGCGGCGGGGTCACTGAAGCCGGTCATTGCCGCCACATTTCCGTTCGAGCGCATCGTCGACGCGCATCGCTTTCTGGAGTCGAACGAACAATTGGGCAAGATCCTCGTGACGGTTTGACAACGGCGCGAAGTCAAACGGTCACGCGACCTTGCGGACATCCGGTTTCGTCCGGAAAGGACGAAGCCGGGAAAAATCGGGTTTGATGCAACGGTGAAGCCTAAGACATCAGCCCGAAGCTGGCGAGAACGAACCGAAGACCGAAGAAGCAAACGGACGAAAACAGCGGCAGGCCGAAAGCCAGCGACATACACCGCAAGCCGACGACGCTGGCCTTTGGCCATCGATTGAAAAAGTAGACAGCCGCGCCGGCCAGTACGCGGCCGACCCCGTTCATTGCCGCACCATCACGATCTCGAGATACTCGCTGGGCAGCACGAGTGTCCCGTCGCCGGAACGGTTGCGGCTTTCCATCAGCGTCATGAGATCGCGCTGGAAGGCCGCTTGCCGTTCGTCGTCCATCGCGGCGAATGCCTTGTTGATGGGGCCGTAGTAAGTCCGGAATACCTCGAGCCAATGCGCGGGCGAGCGGTAACGGAACATGAATTCGCGGCTCGTTACGGCGACACTCCGCACATTCCCGTGAAAGAGTTCGTCGAGCCGCGCCCTGGTGCCCCACAATGCCGGCGACTTGAGGCCAGGCGGCGGAGGCAGGTATTTGCCGATCGTCTTGAACACCTGGCCGATGAAGCTATCGGGCGTCCAGTTCGCGAGACCGATCTTGCCGCCGGGTTTGCACACGCGCGCCAGTTCGCTTGCCGCCTTCTCCTGATTGGGCGTGAACATGACGCCGAAGGTCGACATGACGACATCGAAGGTGGCGTCCGCGTAGGGCAGCGCTTCGGCGTCGGCTTCGCGGAACTGCACCGTTGTCAGACCTTCCGCTCGCGCGCGAGCCTGACCCGCGTCGAGCAGCGAGGCCACGTAGTCGGTCGAATCGACATCGCACCAGCGGCGCGCGGCGGCGAGCGTGCCATTGCCGTTGCCGGCCGCGACATCGAGCACGCGGCTGCCGGCGCGTAGATCGAGTGCCTCGCACAAATTTTCTCCGACGATCTGCAGCGTCGTGCCGACGACGGCGTAATTGCCCGTTTCCCACGCGGCGTGCTGGCGCGCTTTGACGTCAGCGAATTCGGAGGTGTGTGATGAAGAAGAGTGGACTTCAGACATGGGGATGCTCCAGAGAAAAATTTGTGCGATGCACGCTAGTGTTATGGCGCCAAGACTTATGAATTCATGTGGTGCCTCCTTAATTGACGTTAAGTATTCGATTCATTCAAGATTCCTTAGCATTGTTGTAAGGGATTCGCATGGATGCTAGTATCAGTGCGGCTGTTGAATCGATGAATGACCAGGCGTCCAGATCTTTTGTGCAGGACGCCGAAGTTCCTGGAAACAATGATGGATGCGCTCTCCGACGTCCTCCGCCTGGTTCGCCTTGGTGGTGCGGTGTATCTAAACGGCGACTTCACTGCACCCTGGTGTTTGTACGGCCAGGCGAACGCAGCGTTGTGCGGCAGTTTCCTTCCCCCAGCGGAACGTATCGTCTCCTACCACCTGATCACCGAGGGCGGCTGCTGGGCTGCGCTCCCGGACGACCCTGAATCCGCCATTTACGTCGCTGCCGGCGAACTGCTCGTCGTGCCGCAAGGCGAAGCGCATCTGCTCGGCAGTTCACTCGACATCACGCCCGGACCCACCGGCGAATTGCTCGAGAGTCAGCTGCGGAATTCACCGGGACAGTTGATGGCGCTTCGCTACGGCGGTGGTGGAGAGCGCACGCGTCTGGTGTGCGGCTTTCTCGCGTGCGACGACACGTTGAGCAACCCGGTGCTGTCCGCGCTGCCGCGCATCTTCAAGGTCGACATGCGCAACGACCCGCAGTCCGCGTGGCTCGAATCGTCGTTACGGTTTGCGGCGGCCGAGGCGGCGGAATGGCGTGTAGGCAGCGCGATCGTTCTCGCGCGTCTATCGGAACTGCTTTTCGTGGAGGCGGTGCGGCGTTGCATCGATGCGCTGCCGTCCGACCGGAAAGGCTGGCTGGCGGGCGTGGGGGATCGGTTTGTCGGTCGTGCGCTCGCGCTGATGCATGCGCAGCCGGCGCATGGTTGGACAGTCGACGAGCTGGCGCGCAAAGCGGGCTTGTCCCGGTCCGCGCTGGCGCAGCGATTTACGCAGTTGCTCGGTCAGCCGCCTATGCAGTATCTCGCGCATTGGCGTTTGCAGATCGCCGCGCAGGAGTTGCGTGGCGGGACGAAGTCGCTGGCGGCGGTGGCGGATCAGGTAGGGTACGAGTCGGAGGCGGCGTTCAATCGGGCTTTCAAGCGGGAGTTCGGGATGCCGCCGGCGGGGTGGCGGCGGAGCCGGGGTGAGATGGCTGGTGTTTCTGCTGCTGCCGTTGCGGCGGCAGGCGGCGTGGACGGTGCGTTCGATGAAAGAGGTGCTTAGACGCCACGGCCGTGTAGGCGAAGCGGCAAGAATCTGAAATTAGCGTCACTCCCGTAGAAATCTGGCTTTGTCGCCGCGGGGAGTGAGCAGCCCTAAAACGAGCGCCGCGAGTAAAAGCGCCGGCACGTCTCCGAGAAGATGGCCGCGGTACGGGGCATTCATCAGGGCCTGGATCGCCATGATCCCGCCATGCACCACGCTCGACCACACCGCGAACCCAGATGAGGCTCAGATGAGCGAGTGGATTCAGGGCCGCGAAAATCAGGAACACACCCAGCGTGGCGTACATGCCGACAATCATCAGGGGATATTCCGAATGTCCCGTATGCCAGACCCAACCGTCGGGCCAGACGATCATTAGCGGGTAAAGTCCAATGGACGTGATGCCCGTCAAGACCAGCGCGACGCGTAGGTAATTGAGCCGCTGAGTGTCGGTCATGATCGTCTCCTTCGAATCGCGCCGGGCCCTCACTTCACCCCATGCTTCGCCTGCCAACTCTTCATGAATGCGATCTCGTCATGCTGCGCCTTGATGATGTTTCTGGCCAGCCGCTTCAGCGCCGGATCCTTGCCGTACTTCAACTCGACCTGCGCCATTTCGATCGCCCCTTGATGATGCGGAATCATGTGTGCGACAAAGTCCTTGTCGGCGTTGCCCGTATAGTCGGCGCTCATGTCCTGCATCATCTTGTCGTCGGCGGCCTTGAAAGCTTGCGTCGCATCGCCGGAGCCTGCATCCGCTGACTTGGACATGTCCATGCCGGGCATGGCGGCCGGTTGCTGGGCGTGGACGGGCACGGCCGCGACAGCAAACGCAAAGCCGCTGAAGAGGTAAAGGGCACGAAAGGCGCGAAGTTTTTTCATTGTGATTGTCCGTTGGGAAAAAGGTTGTCCATCAGGCTCTCAGCGACGGATGAAAGCCCGCCGCCTCGATGGCCTCGATGAGTTGTTCGGCTGCCAGCGTCGACGTGACCTTGACGATTTTAACGGGGACATCGACTTCGAGCTTCGCTGCAGGGTCGAGACTCGTGACTGCACGCGTGATGGCGTTGGCGCAACCGCCGCACGACATATCCGGGATGGCAAATTCCATTTCCTACCTCCAATGAAAAGTCATGACTCAAGCGTGGACCTTCCCACGGCGGTAAGGTCAAGCAGGTTTTCGTGATTGGCTGAAAACCGTAGCCGCGTACGCAAAGCCATCACGCGCGGCATCGTCCCAGCCTTACGATTTTGCAAACCTGCGTGCTAGACTTCGTACCCATGTCTTACTGGCGCAAACTCTTCACTGTCGTGCTGCTTGTGCTGAGCCTCCCGGTTCAGTCGTTCGCGGCCGTCTCCATGAAATGCGAGTCCTCGCATTCCGTGGGCGATGCGACGCCCGCGCGCCATGAGGCAGGCGGTGCAATGGCCCAGCATCACGACCATGTCGCGATGATGGCCAAGCAAGCCGACAATAGCGGCAGTACCCATCTTCAGCATCATGGTTCCGCGGGCGGCGAGCATCATGCGCACGCGTGCTCCACTTGCGCGTCCTGCTGTTTCGGCGGCGCGCTGCCGATCACGCCCGTTGCGTCCCCGTCCGCCAACGCGGTTCATTTCGCTGTTCCCCTGCCTCCCACTGTCCGCGTCGCGTCGTTTCTGACCGGCGGCGTCGAACGGCCTCCCCGCATTTCTCTCGTCTAGTTCTTTCGCAGCCTCACGCTGCGTTGTTCCATTTCGCCTTGATGGACGGCTGTGCGTCGTCCGTCATGGCCGTACTTGACGAGACGAATCATGCGAACGTTCATTGCGGCGCTGCTCGGCGCGACGGCATGTCTGCCGACGCTCGCGCATGCTACACCCATACTTCCCGAGCCGACGGACCCGGCGGCATCCGTGCCGGCGATCGATGCGCCCTCCGCGCTGGCCGACTATCGCCCATACCGTGAGCAGCAAGCGCCGAGCTGGCAAGCGCTCAATCGCGAGGTGACGAATCCAGCGGGGCACGCTGGAGCGAGCCACGGTTCGATGCAGTCGAGCAGCGCTGACGCTAAAGAAGACGGCCACGGTTCTGACCGCGAAGGGGCGGAAAAATGAGGCCGTGCCTGTTTCCAGCCACCCGCACAATTGGAATTGCCATCGCGGTGACGCTGCTCGCCGGCTGCGCGACGTTCTCGAACGACGGCGGCTTCGGCACGGTGTCGACCGCCGCGTCCGAGCGGCTCGGCAAAGACGCCGTACTGATAAAGACCGACGAGGATCGAAATGCCGTCGCCAACCGCACGCGAGAACTGCTTTCCGCGCCGCTCAACATGGACGCCGCCGTCCAGATCGCGCTGCTGAACAACCGCGGTTTGCAGGCCTCGTACAGCGAACTGGGCATCGCCGAAGCGGACCTCGTTCAGGTCGGGCGCTTGCCGAATCCCGGCTTCTCGTTCAGCCGCACGCATGGTGGCGATGACCTGAGTATCAGCCGCACGTTCACGCTCGGCATGTTGCGCGTATTGACGATGCCGTTGACGACGCGCATCGAAAGCCGCCGTTTCGAACAGACCCGCTTACTGGCCGCCAACGCCATGCTCGAGGTCGCCGCCGATGCGCGGCGCGCCTACCTCCGCGCAGTCGCTGCCACGCAATCGGCCGCCTACGCGGAGCAGGTGAAGGACGCGGCCGAGGCCAGTGCCGAACTCGCATGGCGCATGCAGCAGGCCGGCAACTTCAGCAAGCTCGATTACGCGCGCGAGCAGGCCTTCTACGCGGAAGCCATCGCGCAAGTGGCAAGAGCGCAACAGCAGTCGGTGTCCGCGCGAGAAAAGCTCACTCGCGTGATGGGCCTCTGGGGTTCGCAAGCGCACTACGCACTGCCCGAGCGTCTGCCGGATCTGCCTGCCACACGCCCGGAGTTGCGCGATCTGGAAACCTTTGCGATGCAAAACAGGCTCGACATCCAGGCCTCGAAACTGCAAACGCAAAGCGTGGCCAGTTCACTGGACTTAAGCAAAGCGACGCGTTTCATCAACGTGCTGGACGTCGGCTATCAGAACAATTTCACGACTTCCGACGGGCGCGAGCAGGGCTACGAGATCGGCGTCGAGATTCCGGTTTTCGATTGGGGCAGCGCCAAAGTCGCGCGTGCCGAAGCGATCTACATGCAGTCGGCGAATCGCGTCGCACAGACCGCGATCAACGCGCGTTCCGAGGTGCGCGAAGCGTATTCCGCCTACGTGTCCGACTACGACCTCGCGAAGCACTATCGCGACGAAGTCGTGCCGCTGCGCAAGACCATCTCCGACGAGTTGCTGCTTCGCTACAACGGAATGCTCGCAAGCGTGTTCGAACTGCTCGCCGATTCACGTGACCAGATCGGCGCGGTGAATAGCGCTATCGACGCGCTGAAGGACTACTGGCTCGCGCAGGCCGATTTGCAACAGGCACTCGGCGGCCGTTTGCCGGTTGCCACTAACGCGACGCCACTCGCCTCCACGACGCAAACGGCGTCGTCCACTGAATCCGAAGGTCAATAGCATGATGTCACGTCGACATTTTATGAGCGGCTCGGGCGCCGCTTTGCTGGGAGCCGCGCTGGTGAGCAAGGCCGGCGCCGCGTCGCTGCCCGAAGCACCCACGATGGCCACAGCCTCGATGCAGCCGCCGCGCGCGCCGTCGAGTGGCCGGCCGTACATGCCGGTCGCCACGCTCAACGGATGGTCGTTGCCGTGGCGCATGAAGAACGGCTGGAAGGAGTTTCATCTGATCGCCGAACCGGTGGTGCGCGAACTCGCGCCCGGCATGAGCGCGAATCTGTGGGGCTACAACGGCCAGGCGCCGGGGCCGACCATCGAGGCGGTCGAAGGCGACAAGGTGCGCATCTTCGTGACCAACCGGTTGCCGGAGCACACCACGGTCCACTGGCACGGCATGCTGCTGCCGTGCGGCATGGACGGCGTGGGCGGCCTCACGCAGCCGCACATTCCACCGGGCAAGACCTTCGTCTACGAGTTTCAGCTGGAGAAGCACGGCACCTTCATGTATCACCCGCACGCCGACGAGATGGTGCAGATGGCGATGGGCATGATGGGGACGTTCATCGTCCATCCGAAAGATCCCGGCGTGATGCAGGTGGACCGCGACTTCGTGTTCATCATGTCCGCTTATGACATCGACCCCGGCAGCTTCACACCGCGCGTCAACGAGATGACCGACTTCAACATGTGGACGTGGAATGCGCGCGTGTTTCCGGGCATCGATTCATTGCCGGTGCGGGCGGGCGATCGTGTGCGGATTCGCGTCGGCAATCTGACCATGACGAATCACCCGATTCATCTGCACGGCTACCACTTCGAAGTGGTGGGCACCGACGGCGGCTGGATTCCGCCGTCCGCGCGCTGGCCCGAGGTCACCGCCGATGTCGCGGTCGGGCAGATGCGCGCCATCGAGTTCACCGCGAATCGTCCCGGCGATTGGGCATTTCATTGCCACAAGTCTCATCACACGATGAACGCGATGGGGCATCAGGTCCCGAGCATGATCGGCGTGCCGCAGCAAGACCTCGCCAAACGCATCAACCGGCTGGTGCCCGACTACATGGCGATGGGCAGTACTGGCGGGTCGATGGGGACAATGGAGATGCCACTGCCCGACAACACACTGCCGATGATGACCGGCACCGGCCCATTCGGCGCGCTGGAAATGGGCGGCATGTTTACGGTGGTGAAAGTGCGTGAAGGGCTGGGCCGCAACGACTACCGTGATCCGGGTTGGTTCAGGCATCCGAGGGGAACGGTGGCTTATGAATATACCGGTGAACTGCCGGACGGTTGACGTCGGCAGCGGCAGCGGCAGGTTGGCCGTGTGGATCGTAATTAACGTGGGAGTGTATGAGATGAAGAATGGGTTGGCTTCGATGGCGATTGGTTGCGTGATCATGGTTTTCACGTCGGCGTACGCGGCGGGTGAAGCCGCTGACGTGTCGGCGAGCGCGCACGCCAATGCGCAAGCCGCGATGTCTCATGGTGAAATCAGGAAGGTGGATAAAACTGCCGGTAAACTGACCATAAAACATGGTCCTCTGGAAAACCTCGGCATGGATGCGATGACGATGGTGTTCAAGGTGAAGGACGCGGCAATGCTCTCGCAGGTCAAGTCCGGCGACAGGATCGACTTCATCGCGGACGAGGTGGACGGGGCGCTGACGGTGGTGAAACTGGAGAAGCGAGAGTAGTCACCACACGCGGGTTGTCTGCCTATCGCATTGTTGCTGAACGTGTCATACGGATAAACCATTACCGTTCGCGCGTTGCCGTTTGGATGCCTCCCGCACACCGTCTTATCGTCCGACGTTGCATGGCTTCGCCCACGTCATGCAACCGCCGCAACTCACGGGGAAGTCTTACCGATTCCTTTGTGCGCTAGCTCACTAAGATACGCGGAACTTACTCGCCCCAGGCGTTTGAGATGTTATGCTCGGACGTCGTGAACTTCTTCATGCATAGACGCGTGCGAATTTAAAAATACCTAGATTTCATTAGGAGCCGGGCATGCTAAGAAAAGTAGTCGATCGGGCGAAACAGATCCGACGCAGCGAGGGGTTCAAGCATTCGGTCGCCACACCACGTCGCATTTCACTTCATGCCACGCAGCGATTAAACAGGGGAATCTTCGCCATCGAAATTCAGGAGAACTCTGGTTTTTTCTCCGTGATGCAGATGGTCCTGTTTATTCTGATGTATTGCGACGAGAAGTGTCTGACGCCGTGCATCAGCGCGCGCGGCGGCCTCTACGGAGACGCTGCAGGAGCGATCGACTGGTTCTCGTCCTTCTTCGAGTCCGTGAATGGCAAGGCGGCGGCGCCGTTCACGCACAAGGTGAGAAAGTCGACGGTTCGCGATCTGGTCCAGCTTGGGTTTCGTCAACGCTACGAGACTCAGCTTCAACTCAACAGCGCCAGCGAACTATTCTTCGCACATTACCGGCCAGCCGGCCATATCGGCGATGAAGTCGAAGCGATCTGCCAGAAGCTCGAGATCGGCGCGTCCACGCTCGGTGCGCATTTCAGAGGCACGGATAAATCGCTTGAGGCCATCCCGGTTTCATGGGGCGATTTCTGCCGCCACGTAGAAACGACGCTGGCGGAGAATCCGCACCTCGACAACGTCTTCGTTTCAAGCGACGAACAGGCGTTTCTGGACTTTTTCGTCGCCTGGCCGTTTAGCAAGCCGGTCAAAGTCGCCCCCGCTAAATTGCTCGCGTATGGCAATACGCCGGTTCATTTCAGCGGCTATCCGGGACTCGAAATCGGCCGTGAAGCGCTCCTATCCAGTCTGCTGTTGTCCCGTTGCGGTTATCTGGTGAAGACGCCGTCGTATCTGTCGGCATGGTCCAGAATATTCAACCCGTCGCTGCCGGTAAAACTCGTGTCGCCGCCGCGGCCGGACGCATTCTGGTTTCCCGACAGCCGTCTCTGGCTCGAACAGGTGGCGCAGGACAAAGCGGCCTGAACGCGGATGCGATCGGATCGCCTGGGTGGCTCGCAGTCGTGACATCGGTAGGAAGAATGGCGCGCATATAATGAAAGGCCGCCTGACGGGTTTGCGGGAACGGGTCGTTCGAGTCCGGCAAGCCGTCAGATACATCGTGACTGCAAAGAGGCCTTCAGCATGTACATTGCCATGAACCGTTTCAAAGTGACGCCCGGATCCGAAGCCGCCTTCGAACATCTGTGGACCACGCGCGATACGCACCTGAAAGAAGTGCCGGGTTTCGTGGAATTTCACCTGCTGAAGGGTCCACAGAAGGACGATCACGTTCTCTATTCCAGCCATACGATCTGGAAGGACTACGCGTCGTTCGAGGCGTGGACGAAATCCGACGCCTTTCGCGCCGCGCATCGCAGCGCAGGTGGCGACAACCGGGTGCTCTATCTCGGGCATCCGGAATTCGAGGGCTTCGAAGTCATTCAGACCGTCAAATGAATGCATGATCCTCGCGAGCGCCCCGTGCCATTCACGGGCGCCGTTAAGGGACTTCCCCCACTCATGATGAGCTTTCAGCGCGCGTTTCGCCCGCGCTAGCCTGTGCGCGTCCGACGACGCGCTGAGCAAGCTTGCGGTATTCTTTTGCGAGCATTTCGCCGCGACGCCTAACGCGCCGGCGCAACTCACAGAGGAATTGAAACATGAAAGCCGTCAAAATCGGTTCGCCCGCCGCTGTCGCCAATCTCCAGGTCGTCGACATCGCCGATCCCGGTCAGCCCGCGGCGGGCCAGATTCGCGTGCGCATTCACGCGAACTCCTTGAATTTTCACGACTACGGCGTGGTGAGCGGCAATCTGCCGGCGGACGCAGGGCGGATTCCGATGGCGGACGGCGCGGGCGTCGTCGAGGCAGTCGGCGCGGGCGTGTCGGAATTCAAAGCGGGCGATCACGTGGTGTCGTGCTTCTTCCCGTTCTGGGAAAACGGGCCGCCCGCCATCGCCGATTTCAAGACCACACCCGGCGACGGCGTCGACGGCTACGCACGCGAAGCCGTCGTGCTGCCGAGCCACTACTTCACGCACGCTCCGCGCGGCTATAGCCACGCCGAGTCCGCAACGTTGACCACAGCCGGGCTCACCGCGTGGCGCGCGCTCGTCGTGGACGGCCAGTTGAAGGCCGGCAACACGGTGCTCGTGCTCGGCACCGGCGGCGTGTCCATTTTCGCCTTGCAGATGGCCAAAGCGATGGGCGCTTCGGTGATTGCCACGTCTTCATCGGACGCGAAGCTCGCCAGACTTCGCGAGCTTGGAGCCGACCACACGATCAACTATCGCGACACTCCCGAATGGGGCAAGCAGGTCCGCTCGCTGACTGATGGCCGCGGTGTCGACCATGTGATCGAAGTGGGCGGTCCGGGGACTTTGCCGCAGTCGATCACCGCCTGCCGGATCGGCGGGCATATCGCGCTGATCGGCGTGTTGACCGGACGGGCAGGGCCGGTGCCGACCGCGGCGCTGATGGCGCGGCAGCAGCGTTTGCAGGGTTTGATCGTCGGTAGCCGTCAGGATCAGCGCGATATGATCCGGGCGCTCGAAGTGATGGGCATCAAGCCGGTGATCGACAGCACGTTCGAACTGGAGAAACTCGGCGAGGCGTTTTCGCACGAGGAATCCGGCGCTCACTTCGGGAAGATTTGCGTGGCGGTATAAGCGCTTCGTATGCGCGAGTGAACGCCGGGATGCCGTTTCGCTCGCGCTGTTTGTGGCGCTGCCAAGTGGCATGCAAGGGCGCGTTAGTCGTGCCTACCCAAGTCGGCGAAGTTGATGCTGCGCGCCTCGCACGAATTCGTAAAGACCTCGTCGTAGCTCGAGAAGAACACCGTGCGCGTTTGCGCCAGTGTCTTGAACAGATCGACCAGCACGGCGCGTGCGGCGGCGTCGAGTCCGCCGACGGGTTCATCCGCGATCAGCACCTGGGTTTCGCCAAGCACGGCAGCCGTCAGGAAAAACTTCTTGCGCGTACCGAACGACATCTGTTCAAAGCGTTTGTCGAGATGCGGCGTGAGGCCGAAGCGGTCCGCGAGCGACAGCGTGTCAGCGGTTACGGTGGTGTTTCTCGCCGATGCCACTTTGCTCAGATACTCGCGTCCGGTCTGATCCGAATAAGGCATGCAGTCTTCGGGCACGTAGGTGAGTACGGATTGCGCGGCGAGCGGTGCACTGCGCAGCGAATGGCCGCCGAGCCACACCTCGCCCGTATCGGGCTCGATCGTGCCCGCGAGAATGCCGAGCAACGTCGACTTGCCGCTGCCGGACTCATCGTTTAACGCGACGCACCCTGATGCCGCGTCGTAATGCAATCCCTGAAAGATGAGGCGTTCGCCGTAGCGCTTGCTGAGGTTTTCGAATCGAAGCATGGATTGGAGCGTGATTCAGGAGAAGACTCGCCGCATCGGGTCGCGCGGCAGATGTCTTCTACAGGTTGGCGTTGCGCAAGTGTAGCAGCGCAAGCCACAGCCGCTGTCGCGTCCGAAGCTTCATTCACCGATCCGCATCCAGCAAAAACTCGACCATCCGGTCGCACACACGGCCGAACATTTGCGTGCCCGTCACAGTCGGGCATCCGCGCGCGCGGGCGGCTTCGATCAACGGCGTGAGCGGCGGCTTCGTCACCACGTCGCCGACGAACGTCGTGGCCGGCAAACGCGACACGTCGATAGGCAGCGGGTCGTCCGCTCGCATGCCGAGCGGCGACGCGTTGACGACCACGTCGTACGCATTCGCATCCACGGAAGCGGCCACACTTCGCGCTTCACTTTGTCCGAGCGCATTCAACCGGCCGATCAGCGACGCCGTGCGTTCGGCATCGTTATCGCGCACGTCGAGCGACGCCACGCCGCCTTGAACCAGCGCATGTCCGATCGCGGAACCCGCGCCGCCCGCGCCGACCAGCAGCGCGCGTTTGCCGCGCAGATCGCAACCAGTATCGATGAGCGCGGCGACGAAGCCGGTGCCGTCGAACATGCCGCCATGCCAACTGCCGTCCGCCGTGCGGCGCAACGTGTTCACCGCGCCGAGAAAACTTGCCTGTTCGGTGAGCGAGCCGCAATATCCGGTGGCGCTGAATTTGTGCGGCACGGTAATGATCACGCCGTCGACATTGCGCATGGGTGTCACGCCTGCAAAAAACGCGGGCAGGTCGGCGGGCGCGACGTGCGCGGGGACCACCAGCGCATCGCGTCCGGCGGCGCGCAGAGCGGCGGTCACACCGGACGGCGAGCGTACCTGCGCGATCGGATCGCCGACGATGAAAATCACCCGCGTGGCGCCGCTGAGGCCTTCATCCAGCGAGGCGGAAAAAGAAGGGGCGTCGGGTTGCGTCATGTTGTATGTCTCCAGAGTGTTGCCCGGTTTTCATCTTGCGCGATGCCGGGCGATTTTGCTTGAGTGGGTTCGGCGCGAACGGATCCTTGACCGGTGGGTCCGTTCCTGCGAACTCTAACGTTTTGTGGAATAGTATTCAAGAATAAAATCATTTAGTATGAATGTGAAATGAAGCAGGTTGTCGATAGAAATCCACGGTCTGACGCAGTCCTTCGTCAAGCGACGTGTGCGGCAGATCGGGCAGCAACTCCTCAAGAGTTGGATCTACGGGGAACGACGTGGCGATCGGTAACGGCGCGCCGGTTGTATCGATACATGCGCCCGGCACGATCACGCCGATACGTTCGATGACCTGATCCACCGAAACGATGTCGCCCGCCAAGGTGAACACATGCGCGCCGCGCGGCGCTCGTACGAGAGCGGCTTCATAGGCGGCGGCGACATCGTCCGCGAAAACGAGGCCTGTCGAGCCGGTGAACGGAATCGTGTACGGCTCACCGCGTGCCGCTGCGCGGCACGCGAGGCTCGGTCCAGCACTCGAACCCGTTTCGCGTCCGGCGCCATACACGACGAGAGGCCGGAAGCCGACGCTGGCAATGCCGTGGTCGTGCCAGTACGCGCGCGCCGCGCCTTCGCAGGCGAGCTTGAACGCGCCGTAAAAGGTCTGCGGAAAAGGCACGGCGCCGTCATCGGGTCCGAAGACGCCCGCGCTGCTCGCGTACAGCACATTCTTCAAACCGGCCGCGCGTGCGGCTTCGAAAACATTGAGCGTGCCGATCAGATTGATTTGCGCGCCGCGCACCGGATCGAGCGCGCAAGCCGGCGTGAGCACGCCCGCGAGATGAATCACCGCGTCGCAGCCGTACAGTGCGCGCGACACATCGGCTGGATTCGCCATGTCGCCGCTCGCCCATTGCGCCGTTGCGGCTTGCTCAGACGCGAGCGCTTTCAGCAGGCGCGTGTCGGCGCGCAGATCGAACGCCCGCACGCTGATGCCTTTGCGGAGCAGGCGCCGCATGATCCACGCCCCCAGAAACCCGCTTCCTCCCGTCACCAATACGCGCATCGTCTTTCCTCCGTGAGTGCAGAAGTATTTTGCATTTTTGCGTTTGTGGAATAGTATTCCGAAATCAAAGCAAATTCTATAGATGCTGACGAACTGCGACGAACTAGTCGTCGCGGCTCAGACAAGGAGCAAAGGAGCAGGACATGGTGGAGACACTCAGCGGATTGCAGCAGAACGAAACGTTCGACGTCGTGGTGATCGGCGCCGGCGGGGCAGGGATGTCGGCGGCGCTGTTCGCTGCCATCGAAGGCGCACGCGTTTTGCTGGTGGAAAGCACCGAATACGTGGGCGGCACGACAGCCTATTCGGCCGGTACCACATGGATTCCCGATTCGATGCACGGCCCGTCCGTCAATCCGGACGACAGCAGCGCCAACGCCGAGGCTTTTCTGCGCCGCGCGGTGGGAGAGCGCAGCAGCGAGGCGTTGCGTCGCGCGTTTCTGGCCGCCGGCCCGCAGGCCGTCGCGCATATCGAGGCGAATTCGGATGTGAAATATCGGGCGAGGCCGTTTCATCCAGACTATCTGTCCGAACTCGAAGGCTCGACTTTACGAGGCCGCGCGCTGGAGCCGCTCGCTTTCGACGGCCGCAAGCTCGGCAAGCACTTCGCGCTGATCCGTCCGCCGATTCCGGAGTTCACGGTGCTCGGCGGCATGATGGTGGATCGCGACGACGTCGGTCATTTGCTCGGTATGACCAAGTCGCTCAAGTCCCTGCGCCACGCCGTGAAGCTGCTCGCGCGCCACGCTTGCGACCGCATGAGTTGGCCGCGCGGCACGCGTCTCGTGATGGGCAATGCGCTGATCGGCCGTCTGCTTTGTTCGCTGCTGGCTCGCAACGTCACCGTGCTGGTGAGCACGAAACTCGAAGCGCTGCGCACCGGCGCAAACGGCAGTGTCGGCGGAATCACGTTGAGCCAGAACGGCCAGCGGCGTCAAATCGCGGTGACAGGCGGCGTGATTCTCGCAAGCGGCGGCTTCAACCGGCATCCGCAACGGCGCAGCGCGATGCTGCCGGGCGTCGATCCGAGCTGGTGTCCCGGCGCGCCGGGACACACCGGCAGCGCGCACGATCTCGCGCTCGCCATCGGCGCACGTCATGGCGAAGGCGCGTTGAGCAACGCGTTCTGGGCGCCGGTCTCCGTACGCAAGCGCAAGGATGGCACGACCGCGGTGTTCCCTCACTTTCTGATGGATCGCGGCAAGCCCGGCATGGTGGTCGTCAATCAGGCGGGCAAGCGCTTCCTCAACGAAAACACTTCGTATCACCTGTTCGGTATCGCGATGCAGGAGGCGCATCGCCAGTCGCCGTGCGTGCCCGCGTATCTCGTCACGGATGCCGAAGGCTTGCGCAAATACGGTCTCGGCATGGTGCGTCCCGGTGGCAAAGGGCTCGCCCCATTTCTCGCCGACGGCTATCTGACACGCGCCGATACGCTCGACGAACTCGCGGGCAAGCTGGACATCGACCCACGTGGATTGACCGATAGCGTTGCGCGCATCGACGAATACGCGCAGACCGGCGTGGATGCGGATTTTCAGCGCGGCACGACCGACTATCAGCGCGCCAACGGCGACGCAAACTGGCCGGGACCGAATCCTTGCCTCGGGCCGATCGGCCGCGCGCCGTTCTACGCGGTGCGGCTCTATCCCGGCGACATCGGCGCGGCTACCGGACTGGCCAGCGATCAGCACGCCCGCGTGCTGGGTCGCGACGATCAACCTATCGGCGGCTTGTACGCATGCGGCAACGACATGCAATCGGTGATGGGCGGCGTGTATCCCGGACCCGGCATCACGTTGGGACCTGGACTCGCGTTTGCCTATCTCGCCGGCCGCGACGCGGCTGCGCGCGCCCAAACCGCTTCGGCCGCGCGGACCTCGTCGGCGGCGTGGTCGGAACCCGCTGACGTAAGCCCACAGCGGGCCAAAGAGAAAATCTTCTGATGAACCAGGGCTGAGCCTGGTTTGAATGAAGTTATAGAATGGAATAGTATTCAACAAATAGATCGGAGACGATCTCTTCCCAACCGACGAAACGAACTGGTAATGAAGCGCGATCCGATACTCGAATGTGATGTGCTGGTGCTGGGTTCCGGCGCGGGCGGCCTCTCCACCGCGGTCACCGCCGCGACGCGCGGGCTGCGCGTGATGGTGGCGGAAAAAGCCGCGGTGTTCGGCGGTACGACCGCATGGTCGGGCGGCTGGATGTGGATTCCCGGCAACCCGCTCGCAACGCGCGCAGGCATTGTCGAGGAACCCGAAGCATCGCGCACGTATCTGCGCAACGAACTCGGCGCGCACTTCGATGCGGACAAGGTCGACGCGTTGCTCGACTACGGTCCCGAGATGATCGAGTTCTTCGAACGCAATACGTCCATGCGTTTCGTCGACGGCAACCGCATTCCCGATTTTCATACCACGCCCGGCGCCGTGAGCGGCGGCCGCTCGGTGTGCGCAATGCCGTTCGACGGCCGCGAACTCGGGCCGCTGATCGAGCGGTTGCGCGAGCCGCTCGGCGTAGTGACGCTCAAAGGCATGGCGATCGGTTCAGGGCAGGACCTCGCGCATTTCTTCAACGCCACGCGTTCGGTGCGCTCCGCATGGCACGTGCTGCGCAGGCTCGCGGTGTTCGCGGGCCACAAGCTGCGTTACGGCCGATCCATGCATCTGGTGAACGGGAATGCGCTGATCGCGCGACTGCTCAAATCCGCTGCCGATCTCGGCGTCGATCTGCGCACCAACGCCGAGGCCGTCGCGTTGCTGCGCGAGGCGGGCCGCGTGGTGGGCGCACGTGTCGAGATCGACGGCGTGCCGCATGAGGTGCGCGCCGCGCGTGGCGTGGTGCTGGCTTGCGGCGGTTATCCCCACGACCTCGCGCGCCGTGCGCAAACTTTTTCCTATACGCCGTCGGGGCGCGAGCACTGGTCCGCCGCGCCGCTCACCAATACCGGCGACGGCATTCGCCTCGGCGAATCGATCGGTGCGCGCTTCGATGCTTCGCTCGAAACGCCCGCAGCCTGGGCGCCGGTCTCGCTCGTGCCGCAAGGTAAGGGGCGTGCGGACGTCGCGTTCCCGCATCTGATCGAGCGCGCGAAGCCGGGCGTGATCGCGGTGACGCGCGCGGGCCAGCGCTTCGTCAATGAAGCCTCGTCGTATCACGATTTCGTCAGCGCGCTGATCGGCACTACGCCTGCCGGTGAGGAGGTCTGCGCGTGGCTAGTTTGCGATCATCGTTTCCAGCGGCGCTACGGGCTGGGCTTCTCGAAGCCGTTTCCGTTTCCCACCGCGCCGTATCGCCGCTCGGGTTATCTGAAATGCGCGGACAGTCTTGCCGAACTCGCCGCGCAATGCGGCATCGATCGACATGGATTGGAGAGCACCGTGGCGGCCTATAACAGCTACGCGAAGGATGGCTTCGACCCGCAGTTCCACAAGGGCTCGACGCCGTACAACCGCGTGCAGGGCGACGCGCGGCACGCGCCGAGTCCGTGTCTCGCGCCGCTCGAAGACGGGCCGTTCTATGCGGTCAAGCTGCTGCCCGGCAGCCTCGGCACGTTTGCGGGCCTCGCCACCGATGCCACCGCTCGCGTGCTCGATCACGCGGGCCAGGCCGTGGCGGGCCTCTACGCGGTCGGCAACGACAGCGCCAGCATGATGGGTGGCTGCTACCCGAGCGGCGGCATCACGCTCGGCCCGGCGATGACCTTCGGTTATCTCGCGGGCCTTTCCATCGCCGGAGAAGCTCGGGCGGCGCACGTAGCGCAAGACGCAT
This sequence comes from Paraburkholderia sp. RL17-373-BIF-A, assembly GCF_046030175.1. NCBI lineage: Bacteria > Pseudomonadati > Pseudomonadota > Betaproteobacteria > Burkholderiales > Burkholderiaceae > Paraburkholderia > Paraburkholderia sp. RL17-373-BIF-A. Next base: position 16,840 of record NZ_JARESO010000016.1, on the reverse strand, counting down.
CAACACAGGCCGCCTTGAACACCACGAACACCACGAACACCACCATTCAGCCACAAGGACACATGTAATGACGCTCTACGACGTAGTGACACTGACGGTGAAGATCGGCGCGAACGCGCAGGTCTTCGAAAGCATTCAGGCAAGCGGCGATCAACCGGGCTTGAAGCTGCTCGGCTGCTGGCATTCCGATATCGGCGCGCTTGGCCAGGTGCTGGTGCTGCGCGGCTTCGATTCGGAAGCCGCGTTGATCACGGAGCGCAAACGCATGCTGCTCGATGGCAACCCGTTCGGCTGCGGTGAATTCGTCACGGACGTGAAGATCGACAGCTATTCGCTCTTTCCGTTTCTGCCGCCGATCGAACCGGCCGTATACGGCGGCATCTACGAGATGCGTGTTTATGGCACGAAGCTCGCGAGCCTGCAGCACACCATCGACGCGTGGGAGAAAGCGGTGCCCGAGCGGACGCAGCGTTCGCCGCTGGTCGGCGCGATGTATTCGCTCGACGGCAACGTGCCGCGTTTTCTGAACATCTGGCCGTATGCGAGCGTCGACGAACGTTCGCGGATTCGCGCTGAAGCGGTGAAGGACGGCATCTGGCCGCCCAAGGGCGGCCCCGCGCACCTGACCACGATGGAGTCGACGATCTGCGTGCCGGCGCCGTTCTCGCCGTTGCGCTGAGCGCGGACTCGCGGAGATGAAATCGAACTCAGGAAAGGACATGACCCAGCACAACTCAAGAGCGCTCTCGCTATCGGCGTTGACCGTGCTCGAACTGAGCCCGTCGCAAATGGTGGAGTGCGCGGCCGAGGCAGGCTACGGCTTCGTCGGGCTGCGCCTGTTGCCTGCCACGGATCACGAAGTACGCCACGACATCATCGGCGCGACGCCGTTGAAGCGCGAGACGCTTGCGTGTTTGCGCGACACCGGCGTCAAGGTGCTCGACGTCGAGATTCTGCGGCTCAAGCCCGATACCGATGTGGCCGCATATAAGCCGATGCTCGATACCGCCGCCGAACTCGGCGCGCGCTACGTGCTCGTTGCGGGCAACGATCCTGACGAAGCGCGCACCGCGGAGCATCTCGCGCAACTCTGCGATCTGGCTGCGCCGCTCGGCCTGTCGCCTTCGCTCGAACCGATGCCGTGGACCGAAGTGAAGGACATCACGCAGGGCGCGCGCATCGTCAAGGCGGCGGCACGGCGCAATACCGGCCTGATCGTCGACCCGATTCACTTCGACCGCGCGGGTTCATCGACTGACGCATTGCGCGCGTTGCCACGCGAGTACTTCGGCTACGTGCAGTTTTGCGACGCACCGGCCGAGCGTCCTGCCGACCTCGACACGCTGCTGTACCAGGCGCGTTGCGAGCGTCTGATTCCGGGCGAGGGCGGCCTCGACCTTGGCGGCATTCTGCGCGCGCTGCCGGATCATTTGCCGATCAGTATCGAAGTGCCGACCCAACGGTGGGCTCAAACCGCGCCCGCGGTGGAGCGCGCCCGCAAGCTGCGCGAGGCGACGCTCGCCGTACTCGAACGGACCTATGCGATGACGTAGCCCGTTTCATCTTCCTTCGAGCCGGTCCGCCGAAGCGCACGCCAAAGATGTCGCGCGGCATGAGACCGGCAACCTCAATCGATAGCGATAACGATAACAACAGTCCGGAGACACCTGATGGAACCTTCACTCAAGGCGCCGCGGAGACCCGCGTCCGCTTCGCGCGTCATCGACGTGCAGCAGTTGCTCGACGAACAACCCGTCGGGCGCTTTCAGATTCTCGTGTTGTTGATGTGCATGTTCATCGTCACGCTCGACGGACTCGATACCGTGATGGTCGGTTTCATCGCGCCGGCTTTGTCGAGCGCGTGGGCGATTCCGCGTGATGCGCTCGGCCCGGTGATGAGCGGCGGCCTGCTCGGCCTCGCATTCGGCGCGCTGTGCGCGGGGCCGCTCGCGGACCGCTTTGGCCGCAAGACAGTGATGACGGGCGCGGTGCTGTTCTTCGGCGTCTGGAGTCTCGGCTCCGCCTTCGCGAGCAACATCAGCGAACTCACGGTGCTGCGCTTTCTCACAGGCCTCGGTCTCGGCGCGTCCATGCCCAACGCCGCCACGCTGATGGCCGAATACGCGCCGCAACGCTGCCGCGCGCTGATGGTGACGACGGTGTTTTGCGGCTTCACGCTCGGCGCGGCCGGTGGCGGGTTCGTGAGCGCATGGCTGATCGCGTCGCACGGCTGGCATTCGGTGCTGATTCTCGGTGGCGTCCTGCCGATTCTCTACGTGCCGCTGATGATCAAATGGCTGCCCGAATCCGCGCGCTTCCTGGCGCTCAAGGAAACGCGCCGCGCGCGTCTCGTGACGGTGATGAACCGCCTCGAACCCGGCAGCGCCGATCAGTCCACGCGCTTCGTCGCGCACGACACGCCGCAGCGCGAACGCAGCCCGGTTCGTTTGATCCTGTCGCGCGACTACGCATTCGGCACGGTGATGCTGTGGGTCTGCTACTTCGCCGGCTTGCTGACCGTGTATCTGCTCGGCAGCTGGCTGCCGACGCTGATTCGCGGCGCGGGCTTCACGCTCGCCGAAGCGGCGGTGGTCGGCGCGCTGTTTCAGGCGGGCGGCACGATCGGCTCGCTGGCGATCGGCTGGCAGATGGACCGTTTCAATCCGCATCGAGCGCTGGGCGCGACCGTGTTCATGGGCGGCGTGCTGGCGTGGTACATGGGCTTGCCCGGCCACGGCATCACCGCGATCAGCGTGCTGGCGTTCGCCATGGGCTACTGCATGAACGGCTCCAACACGGGATTCTGCGCGTTGGCGGCGGGCTCCTATCCGACCCGCATGCGCGCCACCGGCACGAGCTGGATGCTGGGCATCGGCCGCTTCGGCGGGATTGCGGGGGCGATGCTGGGCGCCGGCATGCTGCACGCAAACTGGGGCTTCGGCCAGGTGTTCACGTCGCTCGCGCTGCCGGCCGCGGTCGGCGCGGCGGCGGTGCTGCTCAAGGGCGCACGCCATCGCGGGCCGGTGCTGCAGGTCAGCGCGGGCATCGGACACTGAGATCAGCAAAATTCATTGGCGCAACGTGCGGGCGCTCTTGAGTTCCGATATGGAATTGTGTTCTCATTCGGTATCGAAATCGAATCGAGAGTGCAACATGGCGGGGAATCTGGAGCGGGCGCTGGCCATCATCGAATTGCTGGCAAAGCAGGGCGGCAGCATGCAGTTGGCCGCGATCGCCGACACGCTGAATATTCCGCGCAGCGGCACCCATCGCCTGCTGGCCGAATTGAGCGAAGAGGGCTACGTGCGGCAGGACGAGCACGGCGAATACGTGCTGGCGCTCAAACTGGTGTCGCTCGCGCTGATGTGGCTGTCCACCGGCGGCGTGCTGGATATTTCGCAGCCGGTGCTCGACCGGCTGGCGGCCGCGTCGGGCGAACTGGCGCGGTTGGGAGTGGTGGAGGACGATCACATCACGTTCGTCGGCAAGGCGCAGGGCGCCAAATCCGGCTTGCGCTACGACCCGGACATGGGCAGCCAGCCGCCGCTGCATTGCACGGCGAGCGGCCAGGCGTGGCTCGCCACCATGAGCGACGAGGAAGCGCTCGAACTCGTGTCGCGTCAGGGCGGCATCGGCAAGGCGGGCCCGCGCGGCCCGAAGGCGCCGAAAACGATCCAGCAGTTCCTGCAGGACCTGGCGGGCGCGCGCAAGCGCGGCTACGGCGTCGCCAGCGAAACCTACGAGGCGGGCATGACTTCGATGGCGGCGGCGATCCGTCATCCGTTGACGGGGCTGGTGGTGGGGATCGTCAGTCTCGCGGGCCCGACCAGCCGTTTGCCGGAAGCGCGCCTGAAAGAGCTGGCGCCGGCCTTGCTCGAAGCCGCGTCGGATATGGGCGCGGCCACCATGAGTTCGCCGTATTTCAAGCGCAGTCTGCGCGTGGCGCCGGTGGCGGCCGTGGTGCAGCCGGTCGAGCCGAAGCGCAAAGGACGGCCGCGTGCCGCTTGAGTGTCGAGCGGCCTGCCACTTGCCCGCGCCGCGTCAAATTGCATCGTGCCGGGCCGTTGAGCTGAATAACCCGCTCGCGTTTCTTCCGTTTCTTTCCTGAAAATCTCCACGAATTCGTCGACGGCCACTCATGCACACTGCTGCCGGCAAAGCGGCCCCGCTGTCCCGCGCCGAACTCAGGCGTATCGTCGCCGCCATTGTGATCGGCAATGGTTTTGTCGCTTACGACTTCACCGTCTACAGCTTTTCCGCTGTCGTGATCGGCAATCTGTTCTTTCCGTCGCACAATCCGGCATCGTCGCTGTTGCTCTCGCTTGCCACCTTCGGCGCGGGCTTCGTGATGCGTCCGCTCGGCGCGATCATGATCGGCCACATTGCCGACAGCCGCGGCCGCAAAGCCGGACTCACCGTATCGCTCACATTGATGACGCTCGGCACGTGGCTGATCGCAAGTCTGCCGAGCTACGCATCGATCGGTCCGGCGGCGACCGTGCTGATGGTGCTCGCGCGCCTGATGCAGGGGCTCGCGGCGGGCGGCGAGATCGGCCCGGCGTCGGCGTCGCTGATGGAGTCGGCCGGCTACCGGCACCGCTGTTTCATGGTGAGCTGGCGCGGCGCCAGCCAGGGCGCGGCCGCTTTCGCCGCCGCACTGGTCGGGGCGGGCACCACGGCATTTCTGTCGCCCGCCGCCATGCACGACTGGGGCTGGCGCATTCCGTTCGTGCTGGGCGGATTGATCGGCCCGGTGGGCTGGTACCTGCGCCGCCGCATGCCGGCGGCCGCGCCGCAAGAGCGCACGCGGCTCAGCCCGCGACGGCTGTTTGCGGAGCACACGCGCCCGCTCGTCTGCGGCATTCTGATGATGGCGGCGCCTTCCGTGAGCATCTACGTCACCGTGTTCTACATGCCGGCCTATCTGGTGCGTACATTGCACCGGCCGCCGGCGATCAGCCTTTTGACGGCGTGCCTCTCAGGCGTGGTGATTCTCGTGGTGACGCCGCTGATCGCGCGCGCGGCCGACCGGCTCGCGAGCCGCAAAACGCTGCAATACGCGTCGCTCGTGGCGTCGCTGGCGGCGGCATGGCCCGCTTTCTGGGCGCTGACCCACGGCGCGGGCGATCTCGCGGCGCTCGTCATCATCACGTCTTACGTGGCGCTCGCGGTGAACAACGCCGGCGCCGCTTCGGTGCTGATGATGGAAGCGTTTCCGGCGCACCGGCGCGCGGCCGGACTATCGGTGATTTACAGCTTGGGCGTGGTCCTGTTCGGTGGATTTTCGCCGTTTCTGGTGACGTGGCTCATCAACCGGACGGACGATCCGATGATCCCGGCGTGGTACCTGATGGGCGCCACCGCGCTCACGCTGATCGCGCTAAAGGCGTTCCCGGAAGCGGAACCGGAGGCGGGCGCTCGCGCTACAAGCGCGTCGCAGCCGGCTGCCTGAAACGTTAGGCTGCGTTGCGCAAGTGCTGCAGGTCGAAGGCGCGGGCGCGCATGTCCTGCGGGCTCATGTCAAAGGCGCGGCGAAACGCGCGGGTGAAGTCAGACGCGCTCTGAAAGCCGAGTCCAAAAGCGATTTCCGCCACCTGCACGTGCGGATAACGGACTAGTTCGTCCGCCGCTTCGCGCAGCCGGCGGTTGCGAATATAGGCGCCGAGACCGCCTTCGTGCTCGAACCAGCGATAGATCGTCGCGCGCTTCAGTTGCAGCGTCTGAACCACGCTGGTTGGCGTGAGGTCGCCCTGGTGCAGATTGGCTTCGATATAGCGGCGTACCCGGCCCATCACCGCGGCCTGCAGCGCGGCGCGGCCCGCGCCGCTTAGGCGCGCCTCCTTGCGAAACGTGGCCACCAGCAACTGCGTCCCTGCCTGCAGGGCATCGATGGCGCTGGCCGGATCGAGGCGCGCAATGTCGCGGGCGAGCGCTGTCATGTGATCCAGTACGACGCCGGTCAGCGGCGAGCCTTGCTGGACGATGCGGCCGTGAATCGCCGCGCCGTCGCGTAACGCTTCATCCACCACCGCGGCCGGCACGAACAGGCTCAGAAGGCGGCATTCGGGGCGTTCGGCGCGGAACGGCTGGTTCAGATCGAATGCGACGATGCCTGGCACCGAACCCGGCGCGCTGCGTTTCTTGTGCATGCCGGTGACGTGGCCGACTTCCCCTTCCACGAAGAGCTGAAACACGTAATCGCGCCGCGAGTCGGTGGATACGCGGGCCACCGAGCGTTCCAGCAGCATCGAATCGGTGCGGCAGTCCGTAAAAATCATGCCGCCGACCGCGTATAAATCGATTTCACCGCGAAATCCCCCGGCAATCTGCGCTTTCGATGGCGGCGCGTCGACCACATGGCCCACGCGCTGGCGCCAGGCGAGGAATTGTTCGGCGGGTGCCAGTCCGTGCGTACTGAAACGGCTCGTCGAAATGGCGGAGCGCGAATCGGCCGCGGCGGCCGCGGCCAGATGTTGCGGCAGGGTGCGCTGGTTCATTGAATCGGTTGTTACAAGCGAGAAAGGCGTGCCGGCGGGGCCGCGGCGTGTCTACGCGGCTATTTCACGCGCCGTCGTCTAATTTTGAGACGTACGGTCAAGCCTAACAAAAAAGCGGCATTAATGTTGCGTGATTAGATGCAGATCGTTTTCGCTGACGGCGCGGCAGGCAGTCGACCGCCGCACGTTATCGGAATCGCAACTGCGCGCAGAAACAGCGCCGAGCCATTTCGCGCGGTGCAAGGGTGCGAGGTTCGCGCTTTGCCGGCAGGCAATTCACGGGGTATCAAAGATGAGCGGCACGAACATGCAACCGACCGTGCAACGCGGCGCTCGGCGTCCGGCTAGTCTGGTAGACAGCCAGTTGCAACATTTCGAGAACGTGGTGGAGTACCTGACGCGTGGGGACGCGTCAGGCGGGCTGTATCCGCTCGACCACGAGTATTGGGAAAAACGGATCCGGGCGCTGGAAGAAACTTACGAGTTGATTGCCAGCCAGCGGCACCGCCTGACGAGACTTCTCGACAGACTCGCTAGCGAAGCGCAGATGGCGCAGATGGCGCGGAATGCGCTGAAGCCGCGCACGGCCGCTTGAGTCGGTCGAAGCATAGGAACGCGAGAACCGGATTTCAGTCGGGGAGAACCAGATCGATGCATGCCGGCATCGCTAATAAAAGCAGCAGAACCTGAGAGCAAATGGCGATGGTGCGAACGGGCCCGAAGAGGCGCGTCGCACATCCCCAGCGCTTGAGTGTCAATGAACACCTGCGGCGCGAATCCGTGCCGCTGCGTCCACCGCCTCGCTCATGAGCCGGTCGATGACTTCCGCCACCGGCGCGCATCGCTCGACCAGCGCCGACGATTCCCCCGCGAACAACGCCATTTTCTCAAGATCGCCCACCGTTTCGCGGAGCGGCGAAATCGTGCTGAACTTGTAGATCGGCCCTTGATCATCGTGGGCGATTTCTTCCCGCGGCAACACATGCGGATGATTGCCGAACAGACGGTCGCCGGCCTCGCGCGTCACGCTGTTCGCCAGCACGCGCACCGGCGAGCCGGGCGGCCAGTTGATCGCATAAAGGTCGGTGTGCACGGTGTCGCCCGCTTGGGCATCGACGATTCTCTGCTTGTGATAGTCGTGCGCGAAAGACTCATGCGTCGCGACGAATAGCGTGCCGCACTGAATGCCCGCTGCGCCGAGCGCTAGCGCGGCAATCAGCCCTGCGCCGGTCGCGAAGCCGCCGGAGGCCACCACCGGCACGTGCAGACGCTGCGCGACTTCCGGCAGCAGCGCCATGATGCCGATGCGCCCACGCACGTGGCCGCCCGCTTCGACGCCTTGCGCGATGACCGCGTCCACGCCGGCCTGTTGCGCGGCAAGCGCCTCTTCGAGCGAGCCGACCTGCCAGAGGACGAGCGCGCCGGCATCTTTGGCCCGTTTTACAACGTCGGGCATGACATCCCAGAAGAAGCACATGGCCGGCACCTGCGCCGCGCGGCACACGGCGAGTTGCGCATCGAGCAGCGCGGGCTCAGTCCGGAAAGGAATCAGATTGACGCCGAACGGCCGGTTCGTCGTTGCGCGCACCGCGGCGATCTCACACTCGATCACTTCCGGCGCTTCCCCAACCATGCCGAGCAGGCCGAATCCGCCGGCGTCAGAAACGGCGACCGCCAACTCGGCGCGCGCCGGGCCGCCCATTCCGGCCGAAATCACGGGGTGCCGGCAACCGAGCAAACGCGTCAGCGCAGTATCGAACAGCGGGGTGTCGTCGTGCATGGCGGTCCTCTCATCGTGTCGCGCGGCGGTAATGCACAGGATTGTGCGGCTCGCCGCATCGAACCTGCATCCACGGCAGTCTCTTTAGAGTAGATGCAGACGAGCGCGGCGGCAGCGGGTATTTTTCGTCAGAAGATAGGCGAGCGCGGCAAGGTGATATTCAGTAATTCTGACCGCTTTTAAATAGGGAGCGGTTAATAGTAGATATGCAGAATACGCAATGAATTTAGCGCTGATAAACTGTGCGCCGGAGCAGTCTGTTACCGCAATGCACGCAGCGCTCGCTCCCCATAATCCGGCGGCTCGAAAGCGCCGGATAGACGGTAGAACTAGGCCTTTTCTGCGATTTGGAAGAAGCGGCGGCACGGCATACTGGCCGTGTGCACGTTGTTAAAAGGGACGTATGGTTGGGTGTCCTTTCTTCCGGTCATGCATGGTGTCGCATCAGTCGATCCCCCTCCGCCAACCTCTGCCCATCTGAACTTTGACAAGTATCGGGGCTCGCTTTGGGCCCGTTTTTGGAACTGACTCATGAAGCCGGGAAATAACTCGCTTGGTAAAAGACGCTCACGCAAGATCGCCATGTCGGTGACGGCGGCGCTTATCGCAGTGTTGCTCGCCTTTGGCGTGTGGCATTACCAGCAGCGCGCAGCGCAGGTCTCGCCGGCGCTGACCGGCGTTGCGAGCCAGATGCGCCACGATTCCTCGGCATGGACGCATGAAGAGAAAGACGCCTCGCAAATGTTGCGCGATATTCACGACGCCAAGGTTGCCGCGATCGGCGTGAGCCCCAACGCGATTCTGATTTCGAAGCGCGACGGCACGAAATACTTCGTCACCGACCACAACGCGACGTTCTCGCATGCGCTGCTGCTCGGCGAACCGAAGGCCGACGAGGCCGCGGCGTATCAACTCGTCTGGCTTCCCGATGCGGATATTCAAACCGGCGGCTCGCGCTGGGTGCAGGTCTTCGACCAGACGCGCGACGCCATCAGCCTGCTGTTGCCGCTGTTGTTGATCGGCGGCATGGTGTGGTTCATGCGCCGCGAAATGCGCGGCGGCGCCACGCTGCTCGCCAGGGCGCCCGCCCTGCGTTTCGACGATGTGATCGGCGCAGGCGAAGCGAAGGCGGCGCTCGCGGACATTCGCGGCTATCTGTCCGACCCGAAGCAATTCACGTCGATGGGCGTGCGCGCGCCGTGCGGCATTCTGATGGTGGGCGGCCCCGGCGTCGGCAAGACGCGGCTTGCCCAGGCGCTGGCCGGCGAGTGCGGCGCGAACTTCATCTCGATCACGGGCAGCTATTTCAGCGCGAAGTATTACGGCGTCGGCATTCAGAAGGTCAAGCATCTGTTCGAACTGGCGCGCAAGAATGCGCCCACGGTGATCTTTATCGACGAAGCCGACGGGCTCGCCAAGCGCACGGATACGGGCAGCGGCCCGGTCGAAGCGGAGAGCAACCGCATCATCAATCAGTTGCTGGCGGAAATGGATGGCTTCGCTTCGAACGAAGGCGTCATTATCGTCGCGGCCACCAATCACCCCGACAATCTGGACGAGGCATTGCGCCGGCCGGGCCGCTTCGATCGCACCGTGCAGGTCCGTTTGCCCGATCGCGAAGACCGCGCGAAGATTTTCCGTTTCTACGCGGAGAAGCTGAAGTCGAAAGCGGCCGACATCGACTACGATCAGTTGGCGCGCCTGACCACGGGCCTGTCGCCAGCAACGGTCGCGATGGTGGTGAATCAGGCGGGGCTCGTCGCGCGCAAATCCGGCGACACCGAAATCACCTCGAAGCATTTCATGGAAGCGATCAAGATTGCGCGCATCGGCGACGTGAGCGGCGCCGAGCGCGCGCTCAGCGAGGATGAACGCACGCGCATCGCCGTGCACGAAGCGGGGCACGGTCTCGTCGCCGCGCTGCTGGGCACGGGCGTGCTGGAAGAGGTCACGATCCTGCCGCGCGGCGGTGCGTTGGGTGTTGCGCTCATCACGAAAGCGCAGGACAAGCATTTGTATCGCGAGACCGAGATTCGCAACGAAATCCAGGTTTTGCTCGGCGGCCGCAACGCGGAAATTCTCACGTTCTCCGAAGCATCGAGCGGTGCGGCTTCGGATTTGCAGGAAGCGTCGCGCATCAGCCTCGACATGGTGTCGAAATTCGGCTTCAACAGCGACGGCGATCTGTTCAGCCTCGCGGCGCTGCCGTCGCAGTACGCGGGTTTGCAAATGAAGAGCGCCATCGAGCATGCGAATGTGCTGCTCAAGGAGCTGAATGAACTGTGCTACGGCTTGCTGCACGCGTACGAGCCGGTGCTGCGCGCAATCGCGGACGAATTGCTCGAGCAGGAGACCGTGCCCGGAGAAACCGTGTACCGGTTGATCAGGGAACACAAGAGCACGCTGAAGATCGTTCACGAGCCGGAAGCGGCGTGAACCGATGATCGACTGACTGCCTCGACGGCAAACGACGGGCGGCGCCAGTAAATGGCGCCGCTTTTTTATTGCCCGGCGCTAGCTAGTTACGCGAAATCGGACGGACCGGGCTCAGGAACTCCGGGAGGCGTTTCGGTGTCGCCCAGCGCCTCGCCATCAGCGTTGGCGTCGTCAGCGGGCGGCGGTGTTTCGCCTTTTTTTGGCAGCGGTTGATCGAGACCCGGTTCGACCGGCGTGGGAATTGCGTCGCCGATCGGCTTGGACACCTTGGTAGGCGGGCCGCCCGGGTCTTCTTCGGGCTGGCGCTCGGGCTCGTGCTCTTGCTCATTCGGGGAATTGGCCATGGTTGCCACGACGGGCTCTCCGGTTGATTAGGGATACACCGTTGTGCAGCAATGCGCGTACCACGGCCCGTTTTGCGTAAGCGCTAACGGCGCAAACCCTATAAAACGCCGGATTTCCAGATCATCTGCGCTGCGGCGGCCGCAACGAATACCAGCACGAGAACCCGGAACGCGGCGGGCGGCAAGCGGTCTCGCAAGGGCCGCACCAGCAGCATTCCCGCGATCACCGGCACGCTCGCGCAGGCCGAGATGGCGAGATCCGTCCAACTGGCATGCGCGCCGCCGCTGAATGTCGCGACGAGCGTGATGATCGACACCACCAGAATAATGGCGATCTGCTTCGTGAACGCTTTGCCCGTCGCGCCGGTGGCGATCAGATACATCGCGAGCAAGGGCCCTGGCACTGAAGCAATGCTCTCCATGAGGGCCGCGCCGAATCCTAGTACGAACCCGGCCGGCTTGGCCCACGTCGGCGACAGCGTCAGCCGTGGCGACGCCAGCAACAGCAACGCCGCGACCATCAGCAAGAGGCCGGCAGCCGCTTGCGCGCGATGCGGCGCGAGCGAAATCAATACGGTCACGCCGACGATATTGCCGATCACCGTGCCGATCAGCGGCGCGGCGATGCGCCGGACGGTCGGCAGCAGTTCACCGCCTTCGAGTGCCTGCGGGATATTGCCGAGGATGATCGGCATCGACAGCAGAAGAACCGCTTCCTTGATCGGCAGGAAATGGCTCAGGATCGGCATCGCCACGAGCGGTACGCCGATGCTGACCACGCCCTTGACCATTCCGCCCAGCAGAAGTGCGGCAACGATGCCGAGCAACGCGTAGAGGTTTAGCGCCTGCAGGCCTGCGCCCAGAACGCCGCCGGCGAAAGTGAGATGAGACATGATTGGAAAGCGCGTGTCGGAATCCGCGAGCCGGCCGCGCGGATCGGATCGACCGGACAGCGCGCGGGCGGTGGCTTGTTGTTATCGTTCGGCCAGTTCGGTGCCCGCGTGTCACGCAAGATCGGAAGCAGCCGGCTAAGTGAGGCCGCATGATACCGTGCCCTCACTTGCGCCGCTTGCCAGTGAAACGTAAGTCGCGCGTGGGTTAGACCGCGTCCGACGCGGCGCTCTCATTCCTCGACGAATGCTCCGCTCGCTCACGACGCGAGCGCAACGCAGCCGGCGTGTACGCCGAAGCGGACGTCGCGGCCGTTGCCGGCGCACGCCGTGTCTTCAAACGAAGGATCGGCTCTTCGATCAGCCGCCAGGATAGCATCGCCATCACGAGCGAAATCACAAACGACCCGGCGATGCCCGCAACGTGCGCCCACACGGGCACCGTGCCGCCGAAGAGCGCCGCCGCGTGATGGTTGCGGGTCAGGTCGGGGATCAGGTTGTGATAGAGATAGAAGCCATAGCTGATTCGCCCGAAGCTCACCAGCCATTTCGTTTCGAGCAGGCCGATCACGACGGCGTTGCGGCAGCAGGCAATCGAACACACCAGCGCAGCGATGCACACGCCATACGAGGCGCTCACCACGGTGAACAGCAATGGATTGTCCACCTGGCTCCAGATCGGCTCAGTCGCGCAAAAGCCCACGAGCCCGAGACTCAGCACGAAGAGCGTCACGCCGTGTCCTAGCCGCGCCCGCAAGCGGCCCGCTTTGCCCGCAATCATCAAGCCGCCCATGCCGCCCAACGCGAGCAGCCAGAAGTTCGTCAGCGGGTGCGTGTAGATGGTGATGTCCGGCCAATGCGCCGCGCGCATGGCCAGCAGCGACGCGAGCCCGACCGCGACGATCGCGAGACACACCGCGCGATGCCGGCGCGCGGCAAGCAGCAAGAGGAGTGGCGCGAACACGAGATAAAACTGCTCCTCGATCGCGAGGCTCCACAAATGCGAGTAGCGCCCCGGCCAGTAGTGCAGCACGGAGCCGATCCAGATGTTCGACAAATAGGCAAAATGAAACGGCATGCCGCTCGCCAGTTCGGGACTTGCTATGCCGAACGCCATCAGTACGCACATCACCACCAGCATCAGGTAGTAAATCGGAAAGATGCGCAGGGTTCGGCGAAACAGAAAGCGCTTCAATTCAGCGCCGAATCGACTGGCGCCGCTTTCAATGCGCGTGCGTTGCGCGGACAGAATGCCGATGATCAGAAAACCGCTCAGCGCGAAGAAGATCCATACGCCGAGATGGCCGATCTCGCCGATGTCGCCGAACAGGCGATGCTGAAAAAATACCATCAGGACTGCGATCGCGCGCAATCCGTCGAAGCCGGCAATTCTGTTGTTCATGTGGTCGTCTTCCAGTGCGAAGGTGGCGCGTGCGGCGCAGCCGTTCTGGGCGGTAATGGAAGGACCTGCGCGCATCGGTGACGCTCAGGTCGGCCGTGGCGGTTGGAAAGGCGTCGCAATGACGCTCGGCGTGCCGGCCGATCGCGGATCGGCCGGCCGCGTGTCCGGTCCACATGAGTGGACGCCGTCAAAAGGTGGCATCGCGCGAAACGCGCGAGGTCCGACGGGCGTGCATGAAACCATCCTACGATGAAAAAAGCAAAAAAAATCGCGCATCGCTCTCTGCGATTTATTTTTTGCGCTGATTACCGATTGCATTCGCGCCCGGCGAATTAAAGCCGCAAATCTTGCCGCGAACCGAATGCGTGATGACTCAGTATTACCGCATGCCGACAACGGAATTTCAAATCGCCGCCACGTAATTTGAAATTAGAGGCAGGTTGTCAGCGCGCGCCGATGGACCGCGCAGCCTCGCTGGGAACGTTTTATTGTCATGGTGTTCCTACGAAAAACGACGCGCGGCAGACGCGCGCCTATCCTGCGAGAACCTGAATGGAAACCCGTCGCGGCCGCCCCGGAGGAAGTCCCCTTGGAGGGCGCTCGATCGAAGTGGACTTCTTCCGCGGCGTCGTGCTGATCGTCATCGTGCTGGATCACATTCCCGGCAGCACGCTGTCGCATCTGATGCTGCACGCGTATGCGTTGTGCGATTCGGCGGAAGTGTTCGTGTTTCTGGGCGGATATGCGTCGGCGGCGGCGTACACGGCGGTGCTCGCGGGCCGCGGTGAGAACGCGGCGAAAATGCGCTTTGTCAGGCGCTGCTGGGAAATCTACCGCGCCTATCTGTTGACGGCGGTATTGACGCTGCTGTCCGGCGCGATCCTCGCGTCGCTCAATCTGAACCGTCCCATGGTCGATCTCACCGGCTGGCCGCCTTTCGCGGTTCAGCCGCTGCGCGAAGCCTTCGATATCATGCTGCTGCGGCGCCAGCCTTATCTGTCGAGCGTGTTGCCCATGTACGTGATCTTCGCGCTGTGCGTGCCGTTCGCGGTGCCGCTGGCGCGGCGGTCGTCGCTCATGGCGCTCGGCTTGAGCTTGCTGATCTGGGCGTTGGCCCGGCCGCTGGCCGCATTATTCAGCATTGACGACGTGGCCAACTGGGCTTTTAATCCGTTTGCATGGCAACTGATGTTCGTGCTCGGGATTCTCTGCCGGGTGCAGCCCATCAGCGAGCGCTTTCACGCAACCCGTACCGCGCGCTGGCTCACGCGGATCGCGGTGGTCGCGGTGTTGGCGTTCGCTATCGTCAAACTTTTCGTGCTGACGCAACCGTTGCCCGGCACGTTTAAACAGAATCTGTCTCCCGACCGCGTGATCAACTTTATTGTCATTGCCTGGCTCGCCGCGCAGTTCGTGCGCATGGGCAGTATCGCGTGGCTCGCGCGGCGCTTGCCTGCCGTGGTCACGGTCGGCCGCACGGGGCTTGTGTGTTTCGTTGCGGGCACACTGGTTTCGCTGATCGTCGATACGGCGACGCCGCATATGTTTCATGGCTTTCGCGGCGTGCTGATCGGACTCGGCGGCGATCTCGTCGCCATCGGCGCCGTGCTGATGATCGCGCGCGGCTGGCGCGGCTGGAGAGGGCAGCAGTCGGCGGCGGCTGCCAATGGCGCGGGTTACGGATGAGGTCGCGCCGGCGCCGTGCGCGTGTCGCGCGAGACTCGCGCGCGGTCATCCACGTTGTCGGCGCGATGTTGTGGCTCGCCGCTCACCCGGCGCTCGCCGCTCTCAAGGAAGCGCCGCTCGCCATGCGCTGTGCGGAATTAGCGGGCGCCGTTCTGCAGCCCGAACTCATTGCGTTGCCGACCGCCGGCGTACAGATCGAAAGCGCGGCGATGGTGAGCGCCACCGCGCCGGGCAATCAGCAAGGCGGCGAATTTTGCCGCATCACCGGCCGCATTAAAGGGTTCAACGCCACCACACCCGATATCCGTTTCGATCTGAACTTGCCGCGTCGCTGGAACGGCCGCGCGCTGCAGATCGGCGGGGGCGGTTACAACGGCGTGGTGGTGAGCGGCACCGGCGTGATGCCGTTTTCGCCGAACCGCGCGCCGCTCGCGCAAGGCTATGCAACCTTCGGCGACGACTCGGGGCACGTCGGCGATTCATCGGTCGCGGTGTTCGGCCTCGTCGACGAGGCGGTCACGAACTTCGGCTTTGCGCACCTGAAGAAAACTCACGATGCCGCGCTTGCCCTGATTGCGCGCGCGTATGGACGGCCGCCGCAACGGATGTATTTCGCCGGCGGCTCGACCGGTGGCCGCGAAGGCTACACCGTGATGCAGCGCTTTCCCGACGACTACGACGGTGTGATCGCCAATTCGCCCGCGCTCAATTTTTCCGGCGTGCGCCTGCTCGGCGTGAAACTCGGCCAGGCGGAATACACCACGCCCGGTGGCTTCATTCCGCCGTTGCTGCTCGAACACGTCTATCAACGAACCCTCGCCACGTGCGACCGGCTCGACGGCGCGGCGGACGGTATCGTCAGCGACGTCGCCGCGTGCCACGACCACGAAACGGAGATCATCGACTCGTTGCGCTGCAGCGGACGCACGCCGTCGCACGATGAATGCCTCACGAACACGCAGCTCTCCACTTTGCTTGTGATGCGCGACGGGCTTTCCTTGCCTTATCGTCTGGCGTGGGACGTCAACGGCTATGGCGGCTACAACATTTTTCAGGGCACGCGTCTGACCGGCCTGCTCGGCCTCGCGCATCAGCCGGAGCGCCTGCCGGTGCCGACGTTCTTCGCCAACGGCTACCTGTTCGCGCAAGGCGACGGCTACATCCGTTACTTCGTCACGCGGGACGCCAGCTTCGACTCGCTCAGGTTCGACCCGCAACATCCCGGCAAATATCGCGCGCAACTGGTCGCGCTGTCGCAGACGATCGGCGCGATGAACCCCGACCTCACGCGCTACATTGCGCGCGGCGGAAAGCTCATCACGCTGCAAGGACTCGCCGACGAAGTCATCAGCCCGAACCAGACGATCGCGTATTACGACACGCTGGTCGACCGGTTCGGTGTCGACCAGGTCAATAGTTTCATGCGCTTGTACATGGTGCCGGGATTCCAGCACGGCAGCGGCGCGTTCATTCCATCGGTCGATCTGCTAGGCGCGCTCGATAATTGGGTGACGCGCGGGGCATCGCCCGAGACGTTGACGGCAACGGATATCGCTGCGGCGACCAATGGACGCTCACGTCCGCTGTGCCGCTATCCGCTGTTTCCTCGCTATGTCGGCAAGGGCAATGTGAATCTCGCCAGCAGTTTTGTTTGCGCGGAGCCGTGACCGGCAGTTCTTGAAAAAAATGCCTCGCAGGTGGCAAGACCCACATGCGCGTCAGTGGCCTTTTGAACGCCTGACTTCCGTTCCAGAAACAGTAGGGCGGGGGGGCCCATGAGAGGCGCCCCCCCCCCACGTGGTAGA